>NZ_JAUORL010000093.1:0-557 GCF_030548015.1 Shewanella sp. 4_MG-2023 | reverse complement strand
CTGCGCCCCCGGCGTGACAGGCTCAGCTTACTAATACAAAGTAACCAACTGCTGCTTTTATTCAAGCAATTCATTTAGCCAATTCAAGTAACTAATTCAAGTAACTAATTCAAGTAACTAATTCAAGTAACTAATTCAAGTAACTAATTCAAGTAATTAATCCAATTAACTAATTCATTAAAATAAGCCCAACAGCATAAATTACAGGCACAAAAAAGCCCTTGTCTTATGACAAGGGCTAATCTGTTTGGCGCAGCGGACGGGACTCGAACCTGCGCCCCCGGCGTGACAGGCTCAGCTTACTAATACAAAGTAACCAACTGCTGCTTTTATTCAAGCAATTCATTTAGCCAATTCAAGTAACTAATTCAAGTAACTAATTCAAGTAATTAATCCAATTAACTCATTCATTAAAATAAGCCCAACAGCATAAATTAAAGGCACAAAAAAGCCCTTGTCTAATGACAAGGGCTAATCTGTTTGGCGGAGCGGACGGGACTCGAACCCGCGACCCCCGGCGTGACAGGCCGGTATTCTAACCAACTGAACTACCGCTC
>NZ_JAUORL010000092.1:0-558 GCF_030548015.1 Shewanella sp. 4_MG-2023 | reverse complement strand
TGAGGTGGCTTGGAATTGATTTTGTCCCGCATCAACATCAGTAACAGTGAGTGCACCATCGACGCGGAGTTGTCCACCGTGAACGTCTTTATCTTCGGTTAACTGTGCTGTTGAAGTACCCGCAATCACCGCTTTATCATCGGTGCCGTTAATGGTGACAGTGATTTTTTGCTCAGTGCCGTCAACGCTATGAACTAACACTGTATCAGTAACTGACTCACCGGTTTTTAAACCCTGAATGGCTGTTTGTGAGTTATCAGCGGTGTAGGTCCAGTGACCTAATTCATTGATTGATAGAGTACCAAACTGACCTTGTAGTGAGGTGGCTTGGAATTGATTTTGACCATTATCCACATCAGTAACAGTGAGGGCGCCGTCAACGCGAAGCTGCCCACCGTGAACATCTTTATCTTCGGTTAACTGTGCGGTACTTGTTCCTGCAACCACGGCTTTATCATCAGTGCCATTAATGGTGACAGTGACTTTCTGCTCAGTGCCATCGACTGAATGAACTATGAGAGTATCCGTTAATGATTCGCCTGTTTTCAGGCCTTGAAT
>NZ_JAUORL010000091.1:0-582 GCF_030548015.1 Shewanella sp. 4_MG-2023 | reverse complement strand
ACATACTCATCTTCAAGTTTTAGCCGTAAGCGCTAAAATAATGGATTAACCCTGCATCAAGTTGAATTGATATTGGGTTTACACATTCATCGTCGAGTTCTAGCCGTAAGCATTAAAGTAATGGATTGACCCAGCATCAAGTTGAACTGGTATTGGGATTACACATTCATCGTCGAGTTCTAGCCATAAGCATTAAAGTAATGGATTAAAATGGCATTAATGAAGTCACAGCGATAGTTGATAGTATTGCAGACGTACCAGCATATATAGAGCTGAGCCTATAACTAGTGATTAAAACCAAATAAACAGCGATAAAACAGTCGGTTTGTTTGGTTTTTGCGCAGTCTGCTCAATTTTAGAGCTCTTGAGTCAATGTTTGTCAATTTATTTGTAAAAGCCCTTGCATGAATTTTTAGTTTCCCTATAATGCGCACCACTGACACGGAACAAGGCGTCTAAACGCTAGTTACCGAGTCCGCTCTTTAACAATTTATCAAGTAATCTGTGTGGACACTCACAGGTGTTGAGTTAATCGAAATTGCTCATTCTTTCTCGTAAAGAGTGAAGCAATCAAAATTATTA
>NZ_JAUORL010000090.1:0-621 GCF_030548015.1 Shewanella sp. 4_MG-2023 | reverse complement strand
ATAGGGCGTGCCAGTTCAAGTCTGGCCTCGGGTACCATTATTCTTCTATAAAGCGCTTACATACGACTTAGTATTAAAGAGTATGGTGCGAAAAAGCCTCAACATTAGTTGGGGCTTTTTTGTATCTGAAATTTGTTGGAATGATTTTACTAAAAAAAACCTCGTCGTTCTAAAATAGGGCGTGCCAGTTCAAGTCTGGCCTCGGGTACCATTATTCTTCTATAAAGCGCTTACATACGACTTAGTATTAAGGTGTATGGTACAAAAAAGCCTCAACGTAAGTTGGTTTTTTTGTATCTGAAATTTGTTGGAATAAATGATTTTACTAAAAAATCCCTCGTCGTTTTAAGATAGGGCGTGCCAGTTCAAGTCTGGCCTCGGGTACCATTATTCTTCCATAAAGCGCTTACATACGACTTAGTATTAAAGAGTATGGTGCGAAAAAGCCTCAACATTAGTTGGGGCTTTTTTGTGCCTGTAATTAGAGCGTTGGCGAAAGATAAAATCCCTCGTCGTTTTAAGATAGGGCGTGCCAGTTCAAGTCTGGCCTCGGGTACCATTATTCTTCTATAAAGCGCTTACATACGACTTAGTATTAAAGAGTATGGTGCGAAAAAGCCT
>NZ_JAUORL010000009.1:0-150363 GCF_030548015.1 Shewanella sp. 4_MG-2023 | reverse complement strand
TTTTGATTGCTTCACTCTTTACGAGAAAGAATGAGCAATTTCGATTAACTCAACACCTGTGAGTGTCCACACAGATTTCTTGTTTGATTTGTTAAAGAGCGTTGCTAATTATGCAAGAAATAATCTTTCATATCAGCAGCCATTTGACGCTAGGTCGTTGGCTTAGGGATGCGTATTTTACACCTCCCGTTGTTGGCGTCAAGTCATTTTTAACGTTAATTTAAAATGCTTTTCAACCGGTTAATTATGACGCTTTAAAAGCGTCTTAATTAACGCTAACACCTTGAGGCTATTGGCCTGTCGCCGTGTCAGTGGATGCGCATTATAGGCAAGTTAAGATTTAGCGCAAGGGCTTTTGGCATTTTTTATCTGCAACACAAACTGAATGCGCAAAAGCTAAACAATTCGTGGTTTTTATCACCTAAAACCACCCTATTTTGTTGTTGACTGCCAATTCTAGGCTGCTTGTTTACCTTCAATAGCTCAAGTATTGGAACTAAGTCTTCAATAAACTCGATAATAACTATTGGTTTTAAGGTTCAAATCGCCTATTTTATTTTTAATAAGGAAAGTTGGTATACACCATTTAGGAATATATATGCTTAGTTTACGTTTATTGTGTTTAATAGGCTGTTGTAGTTTGATACAAGTTGCCAATGCTACCGTGATTTATTCTTGGGTCGATGAGAAAGGGGTAAAGCATTATAGTCAACAGCCACCGAATGAAGTTAATTCTGAAAAACTCTATAGTGAAGACATTGAGCCTGCACAAGTGGGTTACTTACCTGTTATTGCTAATGCATCATCAAGTGCAAATAAACCATCGGATGCAGAAAAGAATGCCGAAACCATTAAGGCTAGAGATGCTGAACAAGCAGCGTCTATTTGTGAAAGCGCTAAACACAGCCTAAATGTATTAAATACTTATCAACGATTACACCGCAAAGATCCCACCACCGGTGAAGCCGTACAGGTAACCGAAGAAGAGAGACTTGCTCAAATTGAAACCAATGAAGAAAGAATAAAACTGTTTTGCCAGTAATATTGTATTAGCTACAATATTAAGCAATAGCATGACATTGTGATATTAAGGGGCCTATTGGCCCCTTTTGCTATAAGTTTTGTCGATTGGGCATGATTAATTGCCAACAGTGTACATTGATTTAAACTCGCCACCATTACAGGTTTGGGTACCTGAGCGCCAACCTTTTTCAAATGCATTTATCCCATTTAAGGTTTTATCTTTCATTCCGTCGAGTGATTCAATTGATGTGCTTTGCAATAGTGCACTTTGACAGCCACGGTTATAGCCATAATGATAAATACTGTCGTAATCAACATTACCAACCTTAATAACTGGGATTTCGCCATTGGTTTGGGGGGCAGAGCTACAGCCTGTTAGGGCTATTGCTATGAGTGCGCTACTTATTACAACTAATTTATTCATGCTATATCCTTTTGACTAAAATCACAGTGGTTGAGTTAAACAGTCTACTTTCAAGCTAGTTTATAAATTTGATACTCGCAAGATAGCTTGCCGACACTGGGTTACGAATTCGTCAAAAGGGTTATTTATTTTGGATAGTTTCTATTGATCAGTCTCACCTCGCCAAAAACACAAAAGGGGCATAGTTAACTACTATGCCCCTTTAATTGCTTCACTCAATTGATTAGCCATGCACTAAGTTGATTAATGACGAAGTAGATTATTGGCTAAATGTTAGCAAACCATCTTTCACATCTACGTTGATTGCTTTACCTGGTAGTAAATCACCTTTTAGTAAGTGATTAGCTAATGGGTTTTCAACTTCCTGCTGCAAGGCACGCTTGAGTGGTCTTGCTCCATATATAGGATCAAATCCTGCTTCAGCAATTAATGCCAGTGCAGCTTTAGAGATCGTTAAGCTAAAGTCTTTTTCTGCTAAGCGCGCTTTTAAGTTCTCTAACTGGATTTCTGCGATATAGGCAATATGTTCAGCTGATAATGGATGAAACACCACAGTTTCATCGATACGGTTTAAAAACTCAGGCCTAAAGCTTTGGGTAACGACTTCCATTACCGATGCCTTCATCTGAGCATAGTTTTGGGTTTCAAAACCTTGCTGGATAATGTCAGAGCCTAAATTTGAGGTCATGATAATAACGGTATTTCTAAAGTCGACCGTTCGGCCTTGGCCGTCAGTTAATCTACCATCGTCCAATACTTGCAGTAAGATATTGAATACATCAGGATGGGCTTTTTCAACTTCATCGAGCAAGATGACAGAATAAGGCTTACGACGAACGGCTTCTGTTAAGTAACCGCCCTCTTCATAGCCGACATAACCAGGAGGCGCACCCACCAGCCGTGACACGGTATGCTTTTCCATAAACTCTGACATATCGATACGCACCATGGAGGATTCAGTATCAAATAGGAATGTCGCTAATGATTTACATAGTTCGGTTTTACCCACACCAGTTGGGCCTAAAAAGAGGAAAGAACCTATAGGGCGGTTTGGATCAGCTAGACCTGCGCGGCTTCTACGAATCGCATTTGATACCGCTTCTATCGCTTCATTTTGACCAATCACTCTTTGATGTAGTGCGTCTTCCATTTGCAATAACTTGTCACGCTCACCTTCGAGCATTTTACTCACTGGTATACCGGTGGCTTTTGACAACACTTCTGCAATTTCAATATCGGTGACTTTATTGCGTAATAAGGTCATGTCTTGCATTTCAGCCTGAGAAGCTAAATCTAATTGCTTTTCAAGTTCAGGAATACGGCCATATTGCAGTTCAGACATTCGCGTTAAATCGCCTGCCCTTCTCGCCACGTCCATATCCATGCGCGATTGTTCTAAATCGGCTTTAATATGTTGAGTGCCAGCCAATGCGGCTTTTTCAGTGCGCCAAATTTCGTTTAGCTCGTTGGCTTTAATTTCAACTTGAGCAAGCTCCGCCTGTAAATCACTCAGACGTTTGCGACTGGCTTCATCTTCTTCTTTCGCTAGTGCTTGTTCTTCTAGCTTAAGTTGAATTGCGCGACGCTCTAACCTATCTAATGACTCTGGCTTTGAGTCAATTTGCATACGGATACTTGAGGCTGCTTCATCAATCAAATCGATAGCTTTATCAGGTAACTTTCTGTCAGAGACATAGCGGTGTGACATAGTGGCTGCGGCTACAATAGCAGGATCGGTAATTTCCACATGGTGATGCAGCTCATAGCGTTCTTTTAAACCCCGTAATATCGCAATGGTATCTATCACACTTGGCTCATCAACCAGCACTTTTTGGAAACGACGCTCAAGTGCGGCATCTTTTTCAATATACTGACGGTATTCATCAAGCGTGGTAGCGCCAACACAATGTAAATCGCCTCGAGCAAGAGCGGGTTTAAGCATATTACCTGCATCCATCGCCCCTTCGCCTTTACCTGCACCAACCATAGTGTGCAGCTCATCGATAAACAGGATGACTTGGCCTTCTTCTTGGGCTAACTCACTTAATACTGCTTTGAGGCGCTCTTCAAATTCACCGCGATATTTTGCGCCCGCAATTAACGAGCCCATATCAAGGGAAAGTACCCGTTTGTTTTTAATGCCTTCAGGTACTTCGCCATTGACAATCCGTTGAGCTAAGCCTTCAACGATGGCAGTTTTACCCACACCGGGCTCGCCAATCAATACTGGATTATTTTTACTACGGCGCTGCAGTACTTGGATGGTACGGCGAATTTCTTCGTCGCGGCCAATAACCGGATCTAATTTACCTTGCTCTGCTCGCTCGGTAAGATCGACGGTAAATTTCTTTAGCGCTTGGCGTTGATCTTCGGCATTGGGATCATCGACATTTTGTCCGCCACGGATTTGATCTATGGTCGACTCCAAGACTTCTTTGGTGGCACCCGCCGCTTTAAGGCTTTTAGCTAACGGGTCATTGCCTTCTAACGCCGCTAATACAAACAACTCTGACGAAATGTATTTGTCTTTTCGCTTTTGGGCTAATTTATCGCATAAGTTCAGCAAGCGGATCAGGGTTTGTGACAACTGAACATCACCACCAGTGCCTTGCACTTGCGATACTCGTTCCAGCTCTTGGCTTATTGACGAACGCAGCGCACTGACATTAATGCCCGCTTGGGTCAGTAATGGGTGAATTGAACCTGAATCTTGATTTAACAAAGCCATCATCAAATGAATAGGTTCAATAAACTGATGATCTCGTCCTAACGCCAGTGACTGTGCATCTGAAATGGCGATTTGAAACTTATTGGTCATACGATCGAGTCTCATACGGCCTCCTAAACAATTAATTTAAAAACGGGAATGTTTTTGATAAGTAAAATATGGGGGTGTTTATGGATTTTTCAATCTAATGAGGCGAATTTAAAAATAAACCGTTAGGTTAAATGATGTAGATCAAATCTAAAAAACAGATTAGGACTTAAGCCAGATAAGCGACGCCATGCGGCCAGTTTGTTGTTCGCGGCGATAAGAAAAGTAATCACTATCGCTAAAAGTGCAGCGATTAGCGCAATATATTTGGGGAATACCTAATAACGCCAGTCTCATTTGAGCTAAGCCCGCTAAATCTGCTAAATACTTTTCAGCTTGCGGTTTAAAGTAGTCAGTCGCTTGAGGATGCTTTTCGGTAAAATATTGAAGTACTTCTGCGCCAACTTCAAACGCACCTGGGCCAATTGCAGGACCTAAATAAGCGATGAGTTCAGTCGTTGGAGAGGAAAATTTGCTAACTGCGGCTTCAATTATGCCATCACATAAGCCACGCCAGCCGGCATGGACTGCAGCAACTTCAGTGCCCGCATTATTACATAGTAATACAGGAAGGCAATCTGCGGTCATAATCGCCAGTGCAGTATTGGGGGAGTTGGTATAACTACCATCGCCAATGAGAGGAGATGCAATATCAGCTGTCGTCAGTCTAGAGCAATCAATGATGTCAGTGCCATGCACTTGCTCAAGCCAAACAAGTGGCGACTGGATTGAATGCGCTGTTTGTAATAAAGCCCGATTGGCCATGACATCTGCTACAACATCCCCCACATGCAAGCCTAAATTCAGGCTGTCATAAGGTGGTTTGCTGACACCGCCATGACGATTTGTCATGGCGATAGCAACATTATCAGGTAATGGCCAACTGGCTTTAAACACAATCAATCCTTATGCCATCGCTTACGCAAGACTAACGCCTATAGGTATTCTATTGGATTTAGTTCTGTGTCTTCGCGCAATGCTTTGGTTAGCATCTTCATATCCTCAGGGATAGGAGCATGCCAAGTCATAATTTCTTGGGTAAACGGATGTGCAAGCTCCAAACGCACCGCATGTAACGCCTGACGCTCAAAGCCTTTTAAGAGTTCAAAAAACGCTTTGCTTGCTTTTTTAGGCGGACGTGGACGACCACCATAAACAGGATCACCAACTAGCACGTGGCCAATATAAGCCATATGAACACGAATTTGGTGAGTACGACCTGTTTCAAGACGCAGTCTTAAACGAGTATGGGCTCTAAATTTTTCAGCAACGCGATAATGAGTGACTGAAGGACGGCCCCCCATAATCACTGCCATTTGAGTACGACGAGTTTCATGGCGTTCAATAGGTTCATCAACCGTGCCACCAGCTGTCATAGTACCAATCACAATTGCTTCGTATTCACGCACGATATCACGGGCTTGAAGCGCCGCAACAAGGTGAGTTTGTGCTTCAACCGTTTTAGCCACCACCATTAAACCTGTGGTGTCTTTATCTAAACGATGCACAATACCAGCACGTGGTACATGTTCGATTTCAGGACAATGATGTAATAACGCATTTAATAATGTGCCATCAGCATTACCTGCACCAGGATGCACAACCAAGCCCGCTTGCTTGTTTACCACTAAAATATGGTCATCTTCGTAGACGATATCTAGTGGGATTTTCTGCGCTTTATCTTTAACTTCTTCTTCAAGCGTTGCTTCTACAGCAATTAACTGCGACTCTAGTACCTTCTCACGAGGTATATCGACGACAGTATCATCAACTGAAACTGCACCAGATAAAATCCATTCTTTGATGCGTGTACGGGAATAATCAGGGAACAATTCAGCCAAAGCTTGGTCTAATCTTAGACCCGTTTGACTTGCTGTGATTTCGCTTTTTAGATTAATCTCTTGTGTCATAGGAACCGTACCCCTTTTTTGGGGTCCAAAGTGAATGAACTATCTGTTACAATCGGATTGTTTTCTATTTTACAGTGAAATGGAAAAATTCTTAACAATAACTTATAAAAGAATTGAATTTACATATGCATAATTTTGCCAAAGGCGCCGCCCTAGTATTGTTTTCATTGACTTTAACGGCTTGTAGCACCTCTAAAGGTTTTGAAGAAGAAGTTGTCAGTAACAAGTCGCCAGAAGCACTTTATGCTCAGGCACGAACCTCAATGGAACTTGGGAACTACTCAAAAGCCGTTAGAACCCTAGAAGCGTTAGACTCGCGTTACCCGTTCGGCCCCCACAAAACTCAAGTCCAATTGGACATGATTTTTGCCTATTATAAGATGGATGATGTCGCATCAGGTATTGCTAACATTGACCGCTTTTTACGCTTAAACCCAACCCATCCAGATATTGATTATGTCTATTATATGCGTGGTTTGACTAATATGCAGGCTGATAATTATCTTTTTCACGATATGATGAATATTGACCGCACCGATCGCGATCCTAAAAATGCCCAAGATGCTTTTAAAGATTTTGATCGTTTAATCAAAAGCTACCCAGATAGTAAGTATGCAGCAGATGCACAACATCGTATGCAATACCTAAAAAACCGTTTAGCAAAATACTCAATCAAAGTAGCTGAGTATTATATTAAAATGGGCGCTTGGAGCGCTGCAGCGGTAAGAGCACAAACTGTGATGGAGCAATTCCCAGGAACACCATCAACTGAACATGCCCTTGAAATCATGGCTCAGGCTTACGAAGAATTAGGTCAAGAGCAGCTAAAGCAAAACGTGGTAACCGTGATGGCGGCGAATTTCCCGAATAATGAGTTAGTCAGTAACTAATGTTTAGCCTTACTGCTTAACAACGCTAGAATGCCTTCAATTTGAAGGCATTTTTTATTTATACGCCATGTAGAATAAAACATCACAAAAGGTACAAAAGATATGCAGTTGACACATTTTCAGCTTAAATGCTAAAAAAACGGTTGACTCAAACGGCTTAAAACCTTAAATTGCATCCCGTCGCCCGAATAGCTCAGTCGGTAGAGCAGAGGATTGAAAATCCTCGTGTCCCTGGTTCGATTCCGGGTTCGGGCACCATATTTAGATTTGGTGGCTAACGCGACCAAATAACAAAAAAGCCTCGCAATGCGAGGCTTTTTTGTTTCTGTCATTTATCATTCATGCGGTAACCATTGCATCAATAAAGCGCCTTAACGACTTTGAGTCAGTACTCTGACTCATTTACTAGCTCCTTGTACTAGCCTCTTGAGCAAGCACACCTGAGTAATACCAGCTCATTAAAGCGCAACTTATTAGCGCCGCAGCTAACTAACACAAAGTCACCCTTGGCTTAAGTTAACCTCACAGACAATACCCATTAAGCTGGCTCAATGTAATCCACCAGCATTTGTACGGTTTGATTACCTCTAAACTCATTCACATCCAGTTTATAAGCCACACGAGCATGTTTTATGCTTGCATCAGGCCAAGTGGTTAAATCAACATTAAATGCAATCGCATCCATCATTACAGCGCCACACTGAGACTCTAACACCAGCTTTAGGTGCTTTTCACCGACAATGCGCTGTTGAATGACACTGAAATAACCATCAAATAATGGCTCTTCAAATGCTTGCCCCCATGGGCCTGCATCTCTTAACAAATAGGCAGTATCGAGGTTCATCAGCGCGACTGGCAATTCACCATCAGATAAAATCTCACCGGTAAGCTGCTCAGGTTTTAATATCTCGCGCACCGCTTTGTCATAGGCTTGTTCAAACTCGCTAAAGGCATCAGCTTTTAGGGATAGTCCTGCTGCCATCGCATGTCCGCCAAACTTAAGGATCATCCCAGGGTGACGGCTATTAATTAGCTCCAATAAGTCACGCATGTGTAAGCCCTTAATCGAGCGAGCGGAGCCTTTAATCTCACCGTTACCCGCATCGGCAAAAGCAATCACGGGGCGATGATATTTATCTTTAATGCGTGATGCTAAAATACCAATCACGCCCTGATGCCAATCTTCTTGAAAAATGGCTAATCCCCAAGGTAATTTAGTTTCATCCAAGCTGAGTTTTTGTAAGCTTTTTAGGGCTTCTTGCTGCATACCGGTTTCTAATTCGCGGCGCTCAGCATTCAGACCATCAAGCTCACCTGCCATGCGTCTGGCGAGCATCATATCTTCACAAAGTAGGGTTTCGACCCCTAAGGCCATTTCATCTAAGCGTCCTGCGGCATTAAGTCTTGGGCCTACTGCAAAACCAAAATCTGATGCGACAATGCGCTGCGGGTTTCGCTTAGCGACTTCAAGCAGAGCTGTGATCCCAACACGGCAGCGACCACTACGTACTCTTTGTAAGCCAGCTTGCACTAAAATGCGGTTATTACTATCAAGGGAAACCACATCAGCCACAGTCCCCAGTGCAACAATGTCCAATAAACTGCCTAAGTTCGGCTCGGCTAATTGATTAAGCTGATACCAATCGCGGGCGCGTAATTCACTGCGCAGTACAGACATCAAATAAAATGCCACGCCCACACCTGCAATAGATTTACTGGCAAACTCACAGCCAGCTTGATTTGGATTAACAATGGCATCGGCTATGGGCAATGATTTACCCGGTAGATGGTGATCTGTCACCACTACGGTCATCCCCAGCGCTTTAGCCGCTGCTACGCCTTCTATGGATGAAATACCATTATCTACGGTAATTAATACCTCAGCGCCTTTTGACTGCGCCACAGCTACAATTTCTGGGCTTAAGCCATAGCCATAATCAAATCGATTAGGAATAAGATAATCCACATGCTGAGCACCCATCATCCGTAATGCCAACAAACACACACTGGTTGAGGTAGCGCCATCTGCGTCAAAGTCGCCCACAATCAAAATGGACTTTTTCGCCATAATAGCATCGGCAATAATACGCGCAGCTTCAGCCAAGCCCATCATAGAATCTGGGCGTAATAGCTTTGAAAGACTCAGATCACAGCCCAAAAGGTCGACGCCTCGACGGGCATACAATTGCTTTAAAATAGCAGGAATACTAGCTGGTAAATGACTATCGTCTACTAGAGGTCGGCGAACAATTTTATGGGCCACAAAAACACCTTAAGAAAATATCGAATTATGAAGTGGGAATGAATCATTGAAACTGAATTTACCATAACAAAAAAGGCGAGCTTTGGGCTCACCTTTTGTTATAAATTAACGTCTTTTAACGCGCTTTAGCGGCTAAATCCGTTAACTCACTGTAGATTAAAGATTGGTTTTAATGGTATTTAATAATGCTTCAGGCGGTTGATAGCCTGGTACTAATACGCCATTTTCTAACACAATTGCTGGGGTACCGTTAATACCAAATGAGCCACCTAAGCGGTATTGACCTTCGATATTAGCATCACATTTTGCCGCTTTTACATTACGACCAGTTTTGGCATCGGTCATCGCTTGTAGTGGATCTTTAGCACACCACACAGCTTCCATTTCATCGGCATTCGCTGACGGAATACCCGCACGAGGATAAGCTAAATATCTTACGGTAATTCCTAAATCGTTATAGCCATCCATTTGCTGATGCAACTTACGACAATAGCCACAATCAACATCGGTAAAAATAGTCACCACATGTTTTTCATTTTTGGCTTTATAAACCAACATATCCTTTTCAAAAGGTTTTAGCATATCAATGCGAGGGCCTGCTAGTGCTGCCTCGGTTAAGTTTTTCATGCCCTTTTGTAAATCATACATATTACCGTGAAGTAACTTACTGCCATCTGGAGACACATATAGCAGACCACGGTCAGTAAGCGCTTGATAAAGACCATCAATTGGCGATGCCTCAATGCTCAAAACATTCACACCTAAGGTATCTGAAACTTGTTTTTTGAGTTCTGCTTCATTAGGGATATCAGAGGCAGAAGCGGCATGTAATAACGGGGCTACTGCAAGCGTTATCGCTAAAGAGAATGCTTTGGTTAACTTCATTTAAAATCCTATTTGGTCAATCTGTATTAGTCTACTCACTATATAGACCCGCTCATCAGCGCAAAAGTTACAGACAATATTTCATGAAAGCAACTACACAGCGCTCATTTTGTGTAAGCAATAATAAACATTCATTTTGCACTAACCTCTTGGATGGTGCTCACTATGCAACTGTTGCAGCCTCGCTTTAGCTACATGGGTGTAAATTTGCGTAGTCGATAAATCACTGTGGCCCAGTAGCAACTGCACTACCCGTAAGTCTGCGCCGTGATTTAATAAATGGGTCGCAAAAGCATGGCGCAAAGTGTGGGGCGACAAATGGCTGTGTATTCCTGCCCGTAACGCATATAGCTTAATTCGGTGCCAAAAGGTCTGCCTTGTCATCATTTGACCGCGCTTTGATGGAAACAGTACATCACTTTGCTTATTACCCAGTAGCTCAGCTCTTGCCGCAACAAGGTATTGATCTACTTCTGTCACCGCTAACTCACCTAAGGGAACTAAGCGCTCTTTACCGCCCTTACCGACAATTCTCACTAAGCCTTGGCGTAAGCTTATTTGCTCAAGGGTTAAGCTAACCAGTTCGGTTACCCGCAGCCCAGTGGCATAAAGTAACTCCAACATGGCTTTATCTCGGCACTCTAGCGGATCATCAACATTGGGCTCATCCAGTAAGCTGTTTATTTGGGCTTCACTGAGTGCCTCGGGTAATTGCCTAACTAATTGAGGGGACTCAACCAGCGCGGTGGGATCAACAGCTATCTGCTCATTAACCAACAAATAACCATACAAACGCCGCAAGCTACTCAATAACCGCGCAGTACTGCTTTTTGCAAAATTTTGTTCCACTCGAAAGGCTAAGTAATCGCGGATCAGCAACTGATCGACATTAATCAACTGGCGTTTTTTCGTTAGCACAAAACGTTCAAAATGGCGTAGATCAGTACGATAGGAAGCCAGTGTATTGTCACTAAGTCCTTTCGTAGACCAAAGGTCATCTAAAAATGCATCGATAATGGGATCGGCTTGATACTTATCTGTCACATGAATTCCTAAAAAAACGGCGTTATTTCAAGATGAAATAACGCCGTTAGTGTAACTAAAGTTAGCTTAGTTTGACAAAGGTTACCTAGCTTGCAGCTAAAGCTTGATCCTTGGCAGGAACAAATAAACAAGCAACAATCGCAAGCCCTACTGGTAATAACCATGCCATGCCTTCAGCATGAAGTGGCATAAAGCTTAGGAAACTTGTATCTACGCCAGCAACTTGAAGACCATCAAAAATACCAAAGAACAAAGCAACAGATAACACTAAACGATGTGAAAATTCAGGACGAGGGAAACGCTCAGTTAAGAAAGTAATCGCTACCAATGCAATTGCCACTGGGTAAATAGTCATTAACACAGGAATACTGATGTTAATTAACTGCGTTAAGCCCACATTGGCAACCGTGGCACAAACCAAACTGAAGAAAATCACAAACGCTTTGTATGAGATCTTAGGCAATAGCTCATTGAAAAACTCTGAACAGGCGGTAATTAACCCAACTGCAGTTGTTAAACAGGCAATGCTCACTACCGTTGCTAATAAGATAGTCCCCATAGTGCCAAACTCATGAGTCACATAGTTTGTTAGAATTTGGCCACCATTTTCAGCGCCCAAAGCAATATCACCAGCGGTAGCGCCTAAATAGAATAATGACACATAAACAAAAGCTAAACCCGATGCAGCAATGATAGCAGCGCGTACTAAATAGCGAGTTTGCGCTTTTGAATCAGTGATGCCTTTTTTACGCAAAATATCAATGATTAACATACCGAAAATCAATGATGCTAGCGTATCCATAGTGTTGTACCCCTCTAAAATACCTTTAGAAAGTGGACTATTAATGTAATCACCGCTTGCAGCTTGAATTGCAGCGCTAGGGGTAATGATCACAGATAATGCTAAACCGACTAATAGGAAAATAAGAATAGGGGTTAATACTTTACCAACGCTGTCTAATAATTTACCTGGGAATAACGACAACAACATCGCAATGGCAAAAAAGCCAATGGTATAAAACAATTGTGCTTTATTAAGTGACAGTGCACCAAGTTGGATGATTGCATCGGCATTATCTAAAAATGGACGAGCACCAATTTCAAAAGCCACCAAGCCTGTACGCGGAGCAGCAAAGGCTGGGCCGATAATAATATAGATAGAAATCGCTAAAGCAGTTGCCGCAAATGCCGGTAACATCGCCATGACCTTACCATTTGCTTTTGCAATCGCAATAAGTCCAGCAAGGGGTAAACCCACGGCAGTAATAAGAAAGCCTAACATTGCTAGTGTCATGTTCTCACCAGCTAACATACCTGCAAACGGTGGAAAAATTAGGTTACCAGCACCTAAGAAAAATGCGAACGTCATAAAGCCTAAGCCTATCGTATCGCCAATACTCATATTATTGTTTTGCACACATTGCCCCATCTTGTTGTTTTGTTTTTTTACAAACTTAAGGGAATAGTCACCAATTAGCTATCGCTAATCTAACCTCCCGACAAACCTGTAAACTTTAAATTACACTTAAGCTCACTAAAATCACTGCAATATTGCTGATAAATTCAGCGTATTTTCGTAATAGCTATGCCGATTTGTGAAGCTGATTTCATTTTTCCCATTTAAACCGCAATAATGTGCTCAAACGGGTAGGAACTAATAGCAAATAGCACTTAGATACACAAGCGCAAAACCCGCATAAAGCAAAAACAACCATCATCTGAAAACAAGCTTAAAAACAGCCAAACATTAGCGCTACAATAACAACACAAGCACCGAAGCTGTCAGTATATTAGCAACAATAAATCAACCTACTATCCGTTTGGGAAAAATTGCAAAAACAGTTACCATAATCGGCCATTTCTCAATCTATAGTCCTATGCCTTTTAGTTTCAAACAATTTCATATTGATGATAGCCGCTGCGGTATGCCCGTCAGTACAGATGGGGTGATGTTAGGCGCTTGGGCTAATATCAAACAGAGCAACACCATTTTGGATATCGGTGCCGGCAGTGGACTATTAACCCTCATGGCTGCTCAGCGAGCTGAGCAATTGGCAAAAACAGCAGTAGGGTTATCAAGCAAAGCGATTAAAATTGTCGCTGTTGAGCTCGATGATTTAGCCGCTCAAGATTGTTTACACAATATCGCCAATTGCCCTTGGGCTGAGATGATTGAGTTACACCATGGGGCAATACAAGACTTTAGTGCCCAGCACTTAGTTCAGTATAAAGCTAAGCTAAGCCCATTATTTGATAGCATCATTTGTAACCCGCCCTACTTTGATAATGGGCCGCAATCAAAGCTGCAGCAGCGAGCAACCGCGAGACATACCGATAGCTTAAGCTTTAGCGAGTTACTGAAACATATTGAGTTATTATTGGCGCCACATGGCGCGGCGAGCTTGATTCTTCCAATTGAAAGTGAAACGCGCTTTACCGGCGCATTAACACAAACCTCTTTGGCCATATCTAAGCGCGTCAGCGTTTCAACGGTTAGCAAAAAGCCACCAAGACGATTACTGCTTGAGCTTAAGCATCAAGCAAAGATTGAAAGCACCGAGCACTCAAGTTTGGTGATAAGCGATCCCAGCGGTCAATATAGTCAGCAAATGATCGCCCTTTGTCGTGAGTTCTATCTAAAACTTTAAGCTTTGTATAGATATCGCTCTCGCTGAGTTGCGCTTCTTAGGTTATAATGCTCGGCTATCAATCAGTGAGACCTACAGCGCATGCTATTTGAAGATTTTGACCTAGATCCAATGCTTTTAGATTCATTAAAGGCCATGGGACATTTGAGCCCGACCACAGTTCAACAACAAACATTGCCAATGGCGATGGAACAACGGGATATTTTAGCTAAAGCGCCAACAGGTACCGGTAAAACGGCCAGCTTTTTGCTGCCGGCATTACAACACTTGATTGATTTCCCAAGACGATTCAATGGTCAAGCCCGTGTGTTAGTCCTAACCCCAACACGTGAGCTTGCTAGCCAAATTCATCGTTACGCTTGCCACCTTGCCACCGATTTAGATCTCGATATTGGTATTATCACCGGTGGTGTGCCATACGGCCCCCAAGAAGAACAACTTGAAGACAATGTCGATTTATTGATTGCCACTCCCGGTCGCCTAGTTGAATATCTTGATAAAGGCCAGTTTGAAGCAACAGAAGTTGAAATCCTGATCATTGATGAAGCTGACCGTATGTTAGATATGGGATTCTCGTCAGTGGTAGAAACTATCGCCATTGAGGCCCAAGGCCGTAAGCAGAATATGTTATTTTCTGCCACCCTTGAAGGCAGCGGTGTATCGCGCTTCGCGCAAGTGCTATTGAATGACCCGGTCACGATTGACGTTGACTCACCTCGCAGTGAAAAAGCCAAAATTCACCAATGGGCTCACCTTGCCGATAATCAAGCCCATAAATTTGCCTTGCTATGCAACATTCTTCAGCAAGAGTCAGTTAAGCGCACTATCGTATTCGTAAAAACCCGTGAAATTGTAGCAAGCCTTGAAGGCCAGCTGCTTAAAGCCGGAATTCCTTGCGCTTTCTTACGTGGTGATATGGAGCAGAAAAAGCGCTTCCAAGCCTTAAGTAAATTCAGTAAAGGCGAAGTCAATATCTTGCTGGCAACCGATGTTGCAGCCCGTGGTATTGATATTGAAGGTATCACCCACGTGATTAACTTTGATATGCCTCGCTCAGCCGACGCCTATGTTCACCGTATTGGACGTACTGCACGCGCAGGCGCGAAAGGCACGGCAATTTCATTAATTGAAGCCCATGATATGCGCATCGTTAATAAAATTGAGCGCTATATTGAGCAGCCACTAAAACGTCGTTACATCGACGGTTTACGACCAACGCACAAAGAAGCGAAAGTGCCTGGCAAGAAAAAAGACAAAGTGAAAATCGCTGCGAAGAAAAAATCTAAAAAAGCAAAAGCGAAAAAGAAAAAGTAAGCCTTTCTCTCGCGATTAAAAAACTGTTTAAGCCCTGAATCAATATAATGCATCAGGGCTTTTTTTTATCTAAAAATCAGTTTTATAGTGTAAAACCCTAAATAAAGGTGAAAAAATCTTATGAAACATTTAATTTACATCTATCGCTTTAGCTCGCTGACGAACTCTGCTAATTTAGCGGGTATAAGACTCTAAAAGTCATAAAAAAAATAGAGTTACTCTCTGATGTAATATTTTGTATGGATACAGTTACCAATGAAACGAATCTTAAGAATCCTATCGCCTTTATTTATCCTGATCATTTTCGCAGGCTTAGCTTTTGTGCTGCTAAGTACCAAAGAAGCTCCTGAGCAAAAACAAGAACAAGCTAAAATTGCTATTGTTGATGTCATTGACGTCGAGCTACAAACAGTCTCGTTAAATCTGCCTTCGTATGGTGTTGTCAGCCCTAAATACAAAACCCAGTTAGTCACCGAAGTACAAGGCCGTTTAGTTAGCCTAGATCCAAGTTTTGTCGCCGGCGGTATAGTCAAACAAGGTCAAGCTTTAGCACAAATTGAACCTTCAGATTATGAAGCTGATTTTATCCAAGCAGAAGCTAGCCTTGCCCAAGCCTATGCAGCGCTTAATGAAGAAGTCGCCCGTGGTGAAGTCGCTAAAATTGAATTTAAAGATTTTGATGATGGCCTACCGCCAGAGTTAGGCCTGCGTATACCGCAACTGAAAAAAGAACAAGCCAATGTCAAATACGCTAAAGCCGCACTTGCCCGTGCTCAGCGAAATTTAGAGCGCACAGTGATAAGAGCCCCATTTGATGGCCTCATTAAAGCGCGTAACGTCGATTTAGGCCAATATGTCTCTTTAGGGACAAATTTAGGTGAGCTATACGATATCAGCATTGCTGAAGTTCGCTTACCGTTAAGCAACAATGATTTAGCTTACTTAGAGTCGGTGGATAACCCTGATACCTCAGTCACTTTAAGCGCTTCTTTGGCGGGTAATTCATTTACTTGGCAAGGTAATATTGTCCGCAGTGAAAACGTCATTGATGAGCAAAACCGTATGGTTTACTTAGTCGCAGAAGTTAAAGATCCTTACCTAAGACAGCAGCGCGGCGAAAATGAACTCCCACTTAAATATGGCAGCTTTGTGACTGCCGTTATCACTGGTCGCACTGTCGATGGCATAGTGAAGCTACCCCGCTATGTGGTAAGAGACAATCAAGTTGCCATTGTTAAAGACGACAATACCATTGAAATACGCCCAGTTAATATCGTGCGCACCGATATTGAACATGTCTATATTAAGGGTAGCCTGAAAAGTGGTGAGCGCGTATCGATCACCGATATCAATAATATGACCTCAGGCCAGAAAGTGAAATTGTTAGGTGAAGAAGCTGACGCGCCAGATGAGGAACTAGAAGCGCCAGCAGAAAACAGTGATGAAATAACCATAGCAGGTGATCTGTAATGGATAACACTAATTCAAACTCAGCCTCCGATAACGATATCGATTACAACAAAGGCATTATTGCTTGGTTTGCTCGCAATAGTGTTGCCGCTAACTTACTTATGGCAGCCCTGCTCATTGGTGGTTTATTCAGCGCCAAATTAATTAATAAGGAAGTTTTCCCTAGCTTTGAACTTAATTTGCTGACGATCTCAGTAGCCTACCCTGGCGCTGCACCTCAAGAGATTGAGGAAGGGATTAATATTAAAATCGAAGAGGCCATTCAAGATATTAATGGTATTACCAAGGTCACCTCAGTTGCCAGTGATAGCGTAGGAACAGTCACCATTGAGGTTGAAGACGGTTATGATGTTCAGCAAGTTTTAGATGAGGCTAAGCTGCGTATCGATGCGATTTCAACCTTTCCTGACAACATAGAAAAGCCGAATATTTTCCAAATAAAACCTGAAAACAATGTCATCTGGGTCTCTGTCTATGGCGACTTAAGTCTCCATGAGATGAAAGAAATGGCTAAAAGCATCCGTGATGATATTACCGATTTACCTGCTGTCACACGTGCCCAAGTTAATGGCGTGCTAGATTATGAAATAGGCATTGAGTTATCAGAAGATAAGCTGCGTGAATATGAAATAACCTTCACTCAAGTCGCACAAGCGGTACAAAACTCTTCGATAGATTTACCCGGTGGCTCAATTAGAGCCCAAGATGGTGATATCTTGCTGCGCACTAAAGGCCAGGCCTATACTGGAGCCGACTTTGCCAACATTGTGGTTTCCACCCGCCCAGATGGCAGCCGTATCATGCTACCCGATGTTGCCACCATTAAAGATGGTTTCGAAGAGCGCATTGAATACACCCGCTTTAATGGTAAACCTGCCGCGATTATTGAAATCACCAGCATTGACGATCAAAACGCGCTGACGATTTCAGAGCAAGTTAAAAGCTATATCGCCGATAAGAAAACCACCCTACCCGCCAATGTCGAGCTAGATACCTGGGGAGATTTAACCCATTACCTTGAAGGTCGCTTAAACATGATGTTATCAAACATGTTTTATGGTGCATTATTGGTGTTTATGATCTTAGCCTTGTTTCTCGACTTGAAACTGGCATTTTGGGTTATGGTCGGCTTACCCGTGTGTTTTCTTGGCACTTTATTATTGATGCCATTAGAGCCCTTTAACATGTCAATCAACATGTTAACCCTATTCGCCTTTATTCTGGTGTTGGGGATCGTGGTGGATGACGCCATTGTCATCGGCGAAAGTGCCTACACAGAAGTAGAAAACAACGGTCACTCCTTAGAGAATGTCATTAAAGGGGTGCAAAAGGTCGCCATGCCCGCAACCTTCGGCGTACTCACCACAATTGCCGCCTTTATACCGATGATCATGGTGTCAGGACCTATGGGGATAATTTGGAAGTCCATCGGTATGGTGGTGATCCTAGCGTTAGCGTTTTCACTTATCGAATCAAAATTGATTTTACCGGCGCATTTAGCTCATATGAAAGTGAAGAAAAAGCGCCCGCCAACTAACATATTCTCAAAATTTAAACTGTGGATTAATGAGAAGCTGCAATACTTTATTCACAACAATTATCGCAACTTTTTAGGTACTTGTATTAAAAATCGCTACAACGTTGTGGCGGTGTTTGTCGGGGTACTGATTTTATCTATCGCACTGGTTGCCAGTGGCAAAGTTCGTTGGGTATTTTTCCCTGATATTCCGTCGGACTTTATTCAAGTCAACCTTGAGATGGAAGAAGGCAGCTCCGAGCTCAATACCTTATATGTGGTACAGCAAGTTGAAGAAGCGCTGTACGCCATGAATGAAAAGTTTGTCGAAGAGACTGGCTCTGACGTGTTAAAGCACAGCTTTATCGCGATAAATTCCAGTAGCTCTGGGTTTATCTTTGCTGAGCTGTCAAAAGGTGAAGATCGTGAAATTGACGGTGTCACAATAGCTGAAGAGTGGCGTAAACAGCTACCTGAATTATTATCAGTGAAAAAGCTTAATATTTCTGCCAGTACCAATGATGCCGGCGGCGATATTTCGTTTAGATTAACCTCAAGTAACTTAGAGCAACTAGCCCAAGCCTCAAAAGAGTTAAAAGCCAAACTTGCCACCTATGAAGGTGTGTTCGATATCTCGGATAACTTTTCATCTGGTAGCCAAGAGATCAGACTCAACATTCGCCCAGAAGCCGAAGCACTAGGGTTAACCCTGTCAGATCTAGCCCGTCAGGTGCGTTATGGCTTTTATGGTTATGAAGCCCAGCGAATTCTTCGTAACAAAGAAGAGATCAAAGTGATGGTGCGCTACCCATTAGAGCAGCGCCGCACCATTGGTCACCTTGAAAACATGTTAATTCGCACCCCACAAGGTGTTGCTGTGCCTTTTTCAACGGTGGCAGATATTGAGCTAGGTGAATCCTTTGCATCAATTACTCGTGTTGATGGTCGCCGAGCGATTACCATTAGCGCTAATGTGAACAAAAACACCGTTGAGCCATCAAAAGTGGTTGGTGAAATCCAAGAAGAATTTATACCGCAATTGACTGAGCGCTACAAAGAGGTCAACGCCGCATTAGATGGTGGCAGTCAAGATGAACAAGATGCCATGCTGGGCCTTTTGCAAGGGTTCTTTTTTGCCATGTTTACCATATATGCTTTGATGGCGATTCCATTAAAGTCATATAGCCAGCCATTAATCATTATGTCGGTGATCCCATTTGGCATGATTGGCGCTTTGGTGGGTCACTTCATTCTTGGGATATCCATGAGTGTATTAAGCCTTTGTGGCATTGTTGCCTTGGCTGGGGTTGTGGTCAATGACTCACTGATTTTGGTGGACTTTGTTAACCGCGCCCGCCGCAAAGGCTTCTCGTTAATGGAGTCAGCCATCGACTCGGGCTGTTATCGCTTCAGAGCAATAATCTTAACCTCAATGACGACCTTTGTTGGCTTAGTACCTATTTTGTTAGAAAAAAGCCTGCAAGCTAAAATCGTCATTCCGATGGCAACATCATTAGCCTTTGGTATTTTGTTTTCCACTGTAGTAACGCTGATTTTAGTGCCTGTACTGTACATCATTTTAGATGATGTGAAGCAGTTAACGCGGCGGATATTTAACTGGTGGTGGCAGCCGAAAAAAGAAGACGATGAAGCTTATTATTAGCGCCTAGTCCAAGTACATTAACAAGGGAGCTTAGCTCCCTTTTTTATGCCTAAAGCTCATGAAATTGGTGCTTTAGCCAATAATGCGAACTCACAAACAGATATCAATATTGGCTTAGGTTAATATCATTTAATCACACTGCAATAATGATATTCAGATGAAGCCTGAAACCACAATGTCAAAAACGAATACCACAGCAACGGCGACAAATGATACCGCAGCCAACACCTTAGTCTATGATATTCGCGGCAGTCGCTACCTTAATATTACTGGTCGCTGCACCTTAAGATGCCAGTTTTGCCCCAAACATAATGACTCAAAACAAGTTCATCAATATGAATTATCTCTTGATAGGCAAGTGAAGCCTGACGATATTATTCCTTTATTAGGCAATGCTGCTGACTTTGATGAGTATGTTTTTTGCGGTTATGGCGAGCCAACCTTAAACCTTGAGACCTTATTAGTGGTCGCTACGCAGCTTAAAAAATCAGGTGCGAAAGTGCGTTTAAATACCGATGGCTTAGCTAACCTTTTCCATCGGCGCAATATATTACCTGAGTTAGCATCTTGTATTGATAGCTTGTCAATATCGCTCAATGCCGATACTGAAGCCCTGTATATTCAGCATTGTCAGCCCAAATTGAAACACGCATTTGCTGCTGTACTCAGCTTTATCGAAATGGCGCCCACTTTTATAAGTGATGTACATGTGTCGGCAATCAATGGCCTTGAAGGGGTTGATATTGCCCGTTGTAAAATATTAGTTGAGCAACGAGGCGCAACCTTTAAATGTCGTCAACTGGATATTGTTGGCTAACTAAACCAAGAGGCTTCTGGATTAAGCTTTATTATTGGCTCCACTTGCCCTTATGGTAACTTTTACCTTTGAACAAAAAATTACTGAAAAACTCAGTCTCTAAGGTCAACCTTATGGGGCATTCGTGCTAACATTCACTTACCGGGACTGTTAAAAATAAGTAAGTGAATGTTTAAGAGATATACTAATAAAAACGTCTCAAAGTCTGTTTTAATCTCCACCCAAGATATTCAATGGGCGCGACAACATGTATTAGCGCTGTCTAGTCAATTATTGGTTATGCTGTTAAGTATTGTCATTTTGACTGTGCTACTGCTTAAGTTAGGCGAAAGGCGCCTACAAGAAGATTGGGCAGATAAGCGTTATAGTGAAATACAAACAGTAGGCACCCTCGCATCGGATAAAATTAACTTCCTTCAATTTCGCACCCAAGCTTTCGCGAAAGCAGAGCTTGTGAAACAATATTTAGCCAATCCATCTGAGGCGCAACGTCATAAGCTAGAAGAAAACTGGGACATATTGCTTAACAATATTCCTGAGTTATTAGGTTTAACCCTGTTTGATCCCCAAGGTAATCCACGCATAAGCTCAACAGATGCTTTTAGTAACGTCACTATCCCTGAATTTATTCTAGAAGCTTCCAATACAATGGGAGGCAATGACACCTACTACTCCAATATTCAATTTGTGCCAATAAATGGCAAGTTAACCCCTTATGTTTACCAGTTGGCATGGATTGAAAATAACGACCAAAGTATTCGCGGTTACTTAGTGACCTACAACTCGGTTTCTGAAATACTCGAATCCATCAAACCGGCATTTTTTAACCATAACTCGCCATTACTGCTTATTGGCTCTAAAGGCGTGCTCTATGCGGGCGGTAATCAGCAGTTTCCCATGAAAAGACTACCTAATACATTGGGCAGCAGTATTATTCAGTCATACCCAGAATTATGGCAACACATGGCCAACACCCATTTTGGTCAATTTCATACTGACAGTGGCACTTTTGTGTTTTTAAAGGTTGAAGTAGCACCTCAAGATGCAGAGGTAAGAGAATACTATCTACTGTCTTATATTCGCCATGAGGATATCGCTGCAAAGTTTGATCACTGGCGCTATATGTTAATTTGCTTCTCTTTGATCATTACCGCGTTAGCCTCCAGTTTATTGGTGTTAAAGCATCGCTTCTATTTAGAAAGCACCGCCAATAGCAATAGTATTAATTTAGCCAGCGTATTATTTAACAGTAATCAAAATTGCTTAATAGTGAATACTAGCGGTCGCATCATCAAAGCCAATTTACAAGCAGCTAATACCCTATCAACCAGTATTGAATCACTGTTTGAGCGCAGTTTACAGCGCGTATTGTCATTAGAAGATGAGCAATATAAACAGCTCACTGAAGCCATGCGTGACAATGTCACTTGGAAGCAGGTGGTCAATTTAAATAATGACAACTGCACTATTTCACTATGTTGTCAGCCCAGCTATAAAAATAAACACAGTGAGCAATACTGGCTGGTGACCTTTGAAAACATCACCGAACTTACCCAAGCAAAGCATCAAGCATACCGTTACCAGTTATTATCTGAGAGCGCTGTAGCCACGGCATTAACGGATTCCAGCGGTCAATTACTCAAATATAACCTTAAATTTAAAAACTTAATGGCCCTCGCTGCTGACAGCAATGTCAATATCTTAAGCCTGTTAGGTAAAGACATCACCAAACAATGGGCCGATATCAATAGCCGCATCAGCTTGCAAGGGAAATGGAAGGGCCAAGTAATCGCCAGCAGTGAAACCCCTTTTGCCACTAGCTTAAAAGCCAATATTCGCTCGGAGCATTCTGTCGACGGTGAACACGAGTATTTTATCTGTACTTTTGAAAATCTATTGCCGCAAACAGCGCTAAAACAATTACCTAATCAACAAACGCCACTGAGTTCAATGGTATTGCAGCTTTCAGAATTAGAACTACATTTTAATACCCTAACAGAGTCTAGCCGTGAACAAACCTGCTTATTGATCATGGACATTAACCCTGAGGGGCTCATAAGTCACATCAGTGATATAGACCATTTAGAGCAACGCCAAAAAGACATTGAAATGCAGTTACTCATCGATTTACCCACAGGCTTTCAAATCGCCCATTGGCGTCTAGGCTCTTTGGTGATATTGCTGCCACTAAGTGATTCCGTTCAAGCACACAAATACGCCATGAGCATTATGGATAGATTGGAGCAAAATGAATTAAATGAAGGGATTAATATCGGTATTTCTGGGTATCTAGAGCAGCAGTCTTTTGAACATTATCTCAGTAATGCAGAGGTAGCATTAAGGCGTGCAAAGCAAACCGGTAACCAAAATATTTGCCAAGCCTTTACCCGTAAGGCTCGCTAATCATAGCCAGCCTTATATCATCACTACAGCTAAAGTCTAATTGGCGAATAAGCAACTTATTCGCCAATTTCTAACAGCCCACCTGGCAGTTTGCTTTGAGTAATTTCAATGATACTAGAGCGGCTCATAATAACTTTGTAACGGGCATATTCAAGTGGGCCTTTGCCATCTTTTAGCACTGCAACAAGGTTGACTTGATAGCGCCTTTCTACTGATTCGTTACTGACTTTGCCATCTTGTTCACTATAGATTTTTGCCTTACCACGCTCTAAGTGACGGGCAAATGGCACCAAGCTAAAGTTTACTTGCTCTTGGATTTTGGAGTAGCCAGCTTCAAATTCTTTGTTGGTCACCTTTGAAGCAATACGGTAATGCAGCACCACGGCATCGACTTTATTTTGCCTATGCCGCTGTTTCATTATCTCAGCGACTGCAGCGGGAATATCCTGGGTGCGGATAAAATCCAGCCATACGAACTGCTTAGCAATCACGGCTTGGGTGGTGGTATCCCTTAAAATCTGACTCCAGCGTGGACGTCCTCGCTGAATATAACGCCACATCGCAACCCGTACATCTTCTTTAAAAATTTCACGAAAACCGTATATCACCGCTAAGGTAACCACCAAACTCATGGTTAAGCCGCTAAACACCCCTTGGGCCTTAATGATCAGTGCTGATACCACCATCATCACTAACCCCGTAGCTAATCCCGTCACGAACTTTTTCAAGCCTATGCCTAAAGGTTTTAGCTCCTCCTTTAATACCACACCTTGTTGTATTAAGCGCCTTAATAACAGCATCTTATTTGAAATACGATTAGCATCTTGCTTGGTGCCGGATGAGTTATACTTTCTTTCCTCTTCACGGTAATGATGCTCAGCGCGGCATAACGCCACCAGTTGATCTTTAACATCACTATATTCAGCACTACGCGGCCGATAAGCTAAGGTTTTTAACAGTTGTTGTTCACAAAACCAGGACAGGTAATTGTCAGCATTATTGAAGTAGGATTTGAGCTTTTCATCGCTGGGCTCGTTACGGCGAAACTTTTTAAGTAACTGAGTGACCGACTCACCTAATTCAGTTAATGCGGGATAAAAGTCGTCAGGGTCAGTGATAAGACGCAATTCTTTTGCATCAGTCTCAATGGCTACGGCAAATTGATAGGCAAATAAGTTGAGGTATAAACGGAACTCTTCTTTAGTGCGTTTATTAATACTGGCAAAACGGTTTTGTACTAATGGTAGGTGTAACCCTTGAGAGTAATAAGACCGCCGCCCAAGCATTGCGCTGTGGTAATACTCTTCTTCGTCTAGGGTTTTTTCGCCAACCCCCATTTCTGTGGGTAAGTAAAAATATAAATCAAAGCTGCGCTGCTGCCCAGCCTCCATTTGATGGCTGAATTTAATCGATAATGATTCTTCTTTCTTTACTTTGACTTTAGCCACTATGGAAGTATTTTATCTCAGAGTTTGCCTTGCCTTAACTATAACGAATTTCAGCAGATAAAGGAGGCGTAAATAACTAAAACTATACCATTATTCATGTAAACGGCATGCCCAAAGCATATTGTAAGGCTTAAATTTCATTAAGATATATTTATTATCAATATCCATTTCTAAGACTTGAACAGCTATATGCAGCTGTGTTTGAGTTTGCAACTGAGCCGCTGTGGTTTTAAGCTCTTTGGCGAGGTACTTTCTCAAATAGGAATTATTTTGGTTAAACTGAGCATCGGTTAACACTAAATCTAATTTATAGGTCATGTCACCAACCTCTAGTTCAGTCAAATCGCCATCGAATGTTGCATATTCATGGTTTTTTGAACCTTTGGCATTGTAATAATTCAACTGAATTTGCTTATTTTTAACTGTTAATGCTAAAAATAGTGGTCCATGATCAAGCTCGATTGTATGCTCTTTGTCAGCGCTAAATTCATATAAATCACTCTGGCAATCAAAGGCCCATATATCTCTTGTATCAGCAAACTGCTCTAACATTAACACCGAAATACAAGAGACTACGATGAAACAGACAGTAAAAACAACACGACCAATTCTAGTTAACAAAAAATCTGTTACTGCTTTAACCACAAATATTTACCTTTTTTAGCCACGCAGGCGTTACAAAGCTATGCTGAGCTTGATCCCTCAAAACCTTGATATTATAAAAACGCCAGCGATCGGGTAGGCGTTTTTTCATTACGATGCTGACGGCTTTATTATCTTCAGCCAAAGTGGCGGAAATAGCATCCCAAGGCATGATGGGGCAATTTCTTAACTGATTAGAGATACGGTCTGCAATACTGCTTAAATCTAAATCGATTTCACTGGCTTTAGAGGCATATAAATACAGGTTAGAAACATTGCCTTGTTGAGTTAAAAACTCTCGGCTAGCATCCGGCTTCACCGATTCTTGATTATTAAGGTGTGAATGAACAAAAAATAGTGCTATTAACGTTAGCAAAATAATCACAATATACTGACCATAAGAAATCACCTTATTAGGTGAATCAAATAGGCTATTCTTACCAGAAACGACTTTAGTATAAAGAATGACACCCTGATTGGGGATTAACTCTATTAGCCTGCTATGAGAAGCGCCTAAATAATCCTGAAACAACACAATTATTTGTTGTAAATCTTCTTCTGAAATTTGCTGCTGATGCTGGCCATCAGTGGGGAAAGAGAGGCTTTCGATAGGCACAACTTGTCCGCGATGTTTTGCTAATAAGCTCAACACCCAGAATTCGTTATTATTGAGCTGCCATGTGGTAGCTTTGGATTGGTTGCTAAGCACTTTTTGCTTATCATCAAACCAACAACACCCAATTTGCATGCCTAGTCCATCTCATATTGCTCTATATATCATTAGATTATAGCGGAGCAGTAAATAGTTATTTGTGATCCACACAACTGATAGTCAGACAAGATTAAAATTCGTGAACTACGCCGCGAAATTTCGACATAAATCAACTCCAACGGCCCGCAAAAGCATACAACTGTTAACCAAGTTGCATCAAAATCACACCGAAACCAACACAGATCAACATTAACCGATACTTAGTAACACCACCCACCACCCCTAGCGAACATAAAAATCATTTTCAATAGTTGGCGAGCTTTTTTTTGCGCTAATTTTGTATCAATAAAGCTGTATTATTAAGCAAAAAAAAACCGAGCATAGCTCGGTTTCTGATATGACGATTTTTTTAAGGGCGCTTGCCCCAAAAACTAATTAGAATGCATACAACAAAGTCATATTGGTTTCAGTATCAGTACTCTTTTTATCTTCAAGTGGTGCATCGTTATAACGCACAATAACAGCAAACTTCATTGCCAATGCACCAATGATATTAGCCGTTAGCGCAGTTTCAGAGCGGCCTTCTAAGTTGTCACCGTAATCGGCAACAAACAGTTGGCTAAAAGTTGAGCTATCGGTAATTTTATAGGTAAAGTTCATCATACCATGAGCAACAACACTGTCCTCAGTGTCATAACCTAATGCCAATGATTGCTCATCATCTAATTGCTTATAGATATAACCTGGACCGATTTCTGCACTCAAAAAAGCTCTTTCATTATCAATAAACTTGTAACCATAACCCGCTGAAGCAATCATTTTGTAATCAAAACCAGTAAAAGGATCGGCTTCATAGTTTGCGGTGATATACATATAGCTTTTTTCGTCGAACTGATAGTTGCCTTGAACACCGGCATAGTAACGTTTAGCAGTATTTTCACCAGAATCTTCTTTATACAAACCTTCTAGCAGGTATGCATTCTCCCAATTGCCTAATTCTTGTTTCAAACCTAAACGCGCTTTAACTGAAGAAGTATCGGTATTACCCGTTGTTAGTGTTGCGCCTAATTCAGCCTCACCAGCGAAGGTTTTATCACCTTCAACAAAGTCTGCACCAGCATGGGCAGCAAACGGCATAGCTAAAGTTACAGCTGCAGCAAGTAGCAATTTTTTCATGTCATCAAGTCCTTTAATTACAATAGTTTCAAACTCACCCCAAAAATCGAACCGAATTCTAACACTTTGATAGCGAAAATGAAAAAACTACTCACCTATTAAAGCGATTAATACAAAACCCTAAAAACCATTTTCTATAATCTCTTGTGCTGCATCAGCTTAGCGCTGCCAAATTATCACTAAGCCATCACTAGGCACTTTTGCTGCCAACGCCCACTGCGCCAGCGCCATAACATCAATAAGCCCCTAACCCACTCGTCCACAGCCAAAGCGCACCAAATGCCTACTAAGCCTAAATCTAAATGTACTCCTAAAAAGTATGCCCCAGGCACAGCAATACACCACATAGATAAAAGGCCGATAAAAAATGGGAAACGAGCGTCGCCACTGGCTCTTAAGGCATTAATGACGACCAGATTAAATGTCCGACCAGGTTCCATTAATAGAGTTAGAATAAATAGCTGACCAACCATAGTAAGGATATCTTGGTCCTTGGTAAAAAAGGCCACTAAATGCTCGCCAAAAGCAGCAGCTAATGCCGCCACTATAGTGGTGACGATTAGCCCTATCTTGAGTGCTTTATACATTTGTGCTTCAGCAGCTTGATATTGTTTGGCGCCTATCATATGACCAATAATAATCTCATTACCAATGCCAATAGATAAGCCGAATAACAAGATAAACATACAAATTTGGAAGTACAAAGCTTGTGCTGCGAGGGCTTTATCGCCCATTAATCCCACAAAGGCGGTCACCACCATAAATTGCAGCATCCAAGAAATATTTTCTCCCGCTGCAGGCAGTCCGATATGAAAAACTTTATTAAGAAGCTGCTTTTTAGGTTTGATAATTTCAAGCAGTTTAAGTTGGATTTTGGTGTACTTAACAAATAAGTAAGCCATTAATGTCATGCCAACTAAGCGCCCTACAACCGTGCTAATAGCCACACCTGCAACGCCCATTTGCGGCAAACCAAACCAGCCGTAAAGTAACAGCAAGTTGCCGCAAAAGGTAATCACATTCATCAGTAAAGTGACCCACATGGCTTGTTGGGTAAAGCCATGGGCTCGCATCCCTGCAGCAAGACACATTGCCATCGCCTCAGGTATTAAACAAATACCGACAATTTGCAGGTAAAGTTTACCATCTGGGATCAGCTCAGCAGGTAAATTCATTAGATGTAGAATTAATCCTGCACCACTAAATACCCCTAATGCCGCAACCACACCCACTAATAAATTAAACCCTATCGACGAGTAAACAACGTCGCTAGCCGTTGCCTTATTATTGGCTCCAAGATATTGAGTGATCACCACACTGGCGCCAATACTGACGAAGCTAAAAAGCGTAATCGATAGCTCAAATACCATGTTGCCCACTGACAGTGCGGCAACCCCTTGATAAGAAACTCGGCTAATCATTAATGTATTTAAAGCTGCGGTCAAAAAGTGCAACGCAAAGTCAAAAAATAATGGCCAAGTGAGGGAGAAAAGCGATAACTGGGCATTGGGTTTAGCGTGCATACGTCATATTCAATATAGGTTAAAGGTTAGTCAGTTCCTTCTAAAGCTTAACAATAATTTATGAGATTTCGCCCAGCTTATTGTCAATATGAAATTAAGTCCGTTTTTAAGGGCGGCGATATTGCGCTATTTACCTAAGGGATACAAGTGGTTTTAGAAAAAAAGCCATAAAAAAACCCAACGCGAAAGGTTGGGTTTTTAGTACTATTATTAATCAATTAGTTACACAAAAAGCAGCAGTAAAAAACCATTGAACATCTTGTATGCACTATTGAGTAAGTTAGTTAATTTGCGGATCTAACTCACCAGATTGATACGCTTTGTACATTGCTTGTAGTGACTTAGGCTTAATTTTAGAACCCATGCCAGCACAGCCAAACGCTTCATAACGTGTGGTACAAATGTCAGCCATTGCTTCCATTGACGCTTTTAAGAATTTACGTGGATCAAATTCAGCTGGGTTTTCAGCTAAGAATTTACGTACAGCACCTGTTGATGCTAAACGTAAATCGGTATCGATATTCACTTTACGCACACCATGCTTAATCCCTTCAACGATTTCCTCTAAAGGCACGCCGTAAGTTTCTGGGATTTCACCGCCGTACTGGTTAATGATCTGCAGCCACTCTTGTGGTACTGAAGACGAACCATGCATGACTAAGTGCGTGTTAGGAATACGGGCGTGGATCTCTTTAATACGGTCAATACGCAGCACATCACCCGTTGGACGTTGGCTGAACTTATAAGCACCATGGCTAGTACCAATCGCAATAGCTAAAGCATCTACATGAGTGTCAGATACAAAACGCGCCGCTTCTTCAGGGGTTGTTAGCATTTGCTCCATCGTTAAGATACCAGCAGCACCGATACCATCTTCTTCGCCTGCTTCGCCAGTTTCTAAACTGCCTAAGCAACCGATTTCACCTTCAACAGATACACCACAAGCATGTGCGAAAGCAACAGTGCGACGAGTTACATCAACATTGTATTCGTATGACGCTGGCGTTTTACCGTCAGCCATCAAAGAACCGTCCATCATCACAGATGACATACCTAATTGGATTGAACGCTGACAAATATCAGGATCAGTACCATGGTCTTGGTGAATACATACTGGAATATCTGGATACTGCTCAAGTGCGGCAGCCATCAAATACTTAAGGAACTGTGGACGAGCATATTTACGCGCACCCGCTGATGCTTGCACGATAACAGGGCTGTCAGTCGCTTCAGCTGCTTGCATAATTGCACGCATTTGTTCTAAGTTATTTACGTTAAATGCTGGAACACCGTAACCGTGTTCTGCAGCATGATCTAGCATTTGTCGTAGAGATATTAAGGCCATTTTTTACTCCAAAAATAGGGTGATTACTCACCTAGGTCGCTATCGCTTGGATTGATTTTTATACCCTTACATCTTGCTAATATCCGATGTAAAAGTGCTTGTTAACTTATGTCAGCAAGCACTCAAACAGTAAACTAGCAAGTATAAGAGCGGTTTTTTTCTAATTATTATCGGTTTCGTACTACAATTTTTACTCGTTATTCGCGATAAACCACGACTCATCTTGACTCAGTTGTGCCGAGATAACTCTGATAATCGCGATTAAATTCGCCGCTTAAGCTATTAGTGCTTATTATTTGCCGCGTTGTTCGAGCATAGCAACGGCTGGTAACTCTTTACCTTCAAGGAATTCCAAGAACGCGCCGCCACCTGTTGAGATATAAGAGACTTTGTCTGCTATATCGTATTTATCCACTGCCGCTAAAGTATCACCACCACCCGCAATTGAAAATGCACTTGAATCGGCAATCGCTTGAGCGATACGCTTAGTCCCTGCGCCAAACTGATCAAATTCAAATACGCCCACTGGGCCATTCCATACTACAGTGCCTGCAGCTTCAATGATTTTTGCTAATGCTTCAGCGCTATCGGGGCCGATATCAAAAATCATATCTGTGTCAGCAACATCCGCCACTGACTTTAAGGTTGCCGCTGCAGTCGGGCTAAACTCACTGGCAACAACAACATCTGTAGGGACAGGGATATCGCCGCCACGGCTTTGTGCATTGGCCACTAAACGCTTAGCCTCATCAACTAAGTCAGCTTCAAAGAGTGATTTACCCACTTGATGGCCTGCTGCCGCAACGAAAGTATTAGCAATACCACCGCCTACAACTAACTGATCAACTTTAGTTGATAAGCTTTCAAGTACCGTTAGCTTAGTTGATACTTTTGAGCCACCCACAATGGCCACCATTGGACGAGCTGGATTATCAAGTGCTTTACCTAATGCAGCTAGTTCACCTGCAAGTAGCGGGCCAGCACAAGCAATAGGCGCATGTAGACCAACGCCATGGGTTGATGCTTGTGCGCGATGAGCGGTGCCGAAGGCGTCCATTACGTATACATCACATAATGCAGCCAATTTTTTAGCTAATGCTTCATCGTTTTTCTTTTCGCCGATATTAAAGCGCACGTTCTCAAACACAACCACTTCGCCAATGTTCGCAGCAACACCATCAAGGTAATCAGCAGCTAAAGTCACTGGGCAGTCTAATGCCGCTTGTAAGTAGTTAACCACTGGTTGCATAGAAAATTCAGCGTTGAATTCGCCTTCTGTTGGGCGCCCAAGGTGAGACATCACCATCACTGCGGCGCCTTTTTCAAGGGCCAGCTTAATTGTCGGTAAAGCAGCGCGTAAACGTGCATCACTGGTCACAACACCGTCACTGACTGGCACGTTAAGATCTTCACGAATAAGCACACGCTTATTGGTCAAATCCAACTCACTCATATTGATAATAGCCATGGAGATATTTCCTTTTAATTTAAAAACAAAGCTGCTGTTACAATTGAGCGCTTTACCTCATAAGATAAAGCGCTCAATTAATATAAATTAATTACCGTTATTTTTAGCGCAAATCATCGCTAAACTGGTATCAAGCATTCGATTAGCAAAGCCCCATTCATTGTCACACCACAGTAATAGCTTCACTAAATGCCCTGCGCTGACGCGTGTTTGGGTACCATCGACGATACTGGAACGGGGATCGTGGTTAAAATCACACGATACTAATGGTTCATCAGTATAACCCAAAATAGCATTAAAACGGCCGCTGGCGGCATGCTCTAGCACATGATTTACACTGGCAATATCAACCAGTTTATCAACGGTGACTGATAAGTCGATTGCGGTCACATTGATGGTTGGAACACGCACTGAGATCGCTTCAAACTTGTCTTTCATGTGCGGTAAAATCCGCTCGATGCCACGGGCAAGTTTAGTATCAACCGGTATAATTGACTGACCTGCTGCGCGGGTTCTACGTAAATCATCATGGTAGGCATCAATCACTTGCTGATCGTTCATCGCTGAATGAATTGTTGTAATTGCGCCGCTTTTTACTTCAAAGTGCTTATCCAGTACATCGATGATTGGCACGATGCAATTGGTGGTGCAAGATGCATTTGACACCACAGTATGATGCGGCTGAAGTAAGTGGTCATTAACCCCAAATACGATAGTGCCATCAACATCTGCAGAAGATGGGTGACTTATTAACACTTGTTTGGCCCCTGCATAGATGTGGGCTTCACAGGCTTGCCTTTCAATTAAGCTGCCACTGCACTCATACACTATATCGATGTCTAATTCGGCCCAAGGTAATTTACTGGCGTCAGCTTGGTGAAATAATTGGATGACATCATCACCAATATGTAATTGGTCTTCATGCAATTTAACGCTGTTTTGAAAGCGGCCATGGGTGGTGTCATATTGGGTTAAATGACTGATAGCAGCAGGTTTAGCAAGCTCGTTAATGGCAACAATTTGGATCTGTTGACGTTTACCCGATTCGTATAAGGCACGTAAGATTGAACGGCCTATTCGGCCATAACCATTGATAGCAACTCGGATCATTGAGGGTTAAGCTTCCTCTTAACAGTACTCAGCAGAATTTAGAAAAAAAACGGCCTGCAAGTGATTGCAGGCCGCCATTATACAGATTAAAAGGCTAAAAGTTTACCCTTTAATTGAGTCGCTTAGGGATTAACCTAATGAGTTAACCGTATTAACGACATTCTCAACAGTAAAGCCGAAGTGTTTAAGTAAGTCGCCACCTGGCGCTGATTCACCAAAGGTCGACATACCAACCACTGCGCCATTGAAACCAACATACTTATGCCAGAAATCAACGTGAGCTGCTTCAATCGCAACACGCTTAAGTACTGATGAAGGTAATACAGACTCTTTATACGCAGCATCTTGCTTATCAAATACATTCGTAGATGGCATAGACACTACGCGAACCTTTTGACCTTTTTCAGTCAATACAGCAGCAGAGTCCATGGCAAGTTGTACTTCACTACCTGTGGCAATCAAGATAACGTCAGCAGTACCTTCACAATCAGACAGTACGTAACCACCTTTAGCAACATTGGCTAACTGCTCAGCTGTTCGAGCCTGGGCTTTTAGGCCTTGGCGGCTAAAGATTAATGAGGTTGGCGACTTGCGAGTTTCAATCGCAGATTTCCAAGATACTGCTGTTTCAGCAGCATCACATGGACGCCATACCGTCATGTTTGGCGTCATGCGTAAGTTAGCTAATTGCTCAACAGGTTGGTGAGTAGGACCATCTTCACCTTGGCCAATTGAATCATGGGTGTAAACAAAGATATTTTGAATGCCCATCAGTGCTGACATACGTACCGCATTACGTGCATATTCCATGAACATCATGAAAGTTGCACCATAATTGATAAAGCCGCCATGTAATGATGCACCATTCATGATGCCACTCATACCAAATTCACGTACACCGTAGTAAATGTAGTTACCAGCAGGATCGTCTTGAATACCTTTTGAACCAGACCAAAGGGTTAAGTTTGAACCCGCTAAGTCAGCACTACCACCTAATAACTCAGGGAGCATTTCACCGAAGAAACCAATTGAATTTTGCGATGCTTTACGACTAGCAATGCCTTCAGCTTTATCTTGAGATTCTTGGATAAATGCTTGTGCTTTAGCTTCGAAATCTGCAGGTAAGTCACCATTTAATACTCGGCGCTCAAATTCAGCGGCAAGCGTTGGCTCTGCTGCTTTATATGCTGCAAATTTGTCATCCCATGCTTTTTCATTAGCAACACCAACTTCTTTAGCATCCCAACCTTGATAAACATCAGCAGGAATTTCAAATGGCGCATGTGGCCAACCAAGGAATTCACGTGCTGCAGCGATCTCAGCATCACCCAGTGGTGCGCCGTGACAATCATGGCTACCAGACTTGTTTGGCGAACCAAAACCAATGACAGTTTTACAACAAATCATTGTTGGCTTGTCTGTTACTGATTTAGCTTCTGCGATTGCTGCGCGAATAGCATCACTGTCGTGACCATCAACACCCGCAATAACATGCCAGCCGTATGACTCAAAACGCTTAGGGGTATCGTCAGTGAACCAGCCTTCTACGTGACCATCGATAGAAATACCGTTGTCATCCCAGAATGCAACTAGCTTACCAAGACCTAACGTTCCCGCTAATGAACATGCTTCATGGGAGATACCTTCCATTAAACAGCCATCGCCTAAGAAACAATAAGTGTTGTGATCAACAATGTCGTGACCTGGACGGTTAAATTGTGCTGCTAAGGTTTTTTCAGCAATCGCCATACCGACAGCGTTACTGATACCAGCGCCTAAAGGACCGGTTGTGGTTTCAACACCCGGTGTGTAACCAAACTCTGGATGACCCGGTGTTTTAGAATGCAGCTGACGGAACTGTTTTAGTTCTTCAATCGGAAGTTCGTAACCCGATAAATGCAGTAAAGAGTAGATAAGCATTGAACCATGACCATTTGATAAGATGAAACGGTCGCGATCGGCCCAGTTAGGATTGGTTGGGTTATGCTTTAAAAAATCATTCCATAACACTTCAGCAATATCTGCCATACCCATTGGTGCACCTGGGTGTCCAGAATTTGCTTTTTGAACGGCATCCATACTTAACGCACGAATTGCGTTGGCGAGTTCTTTACGAGATGACATGCTCTCTCCTGCTTGTTGATGATGAGGTCTAGCGGGCAATTGTGGGGACATATTTTCCCCTACTCAGCGATGGGACGCAAATTATAATTAAATATAAGTAGCAATTTTTTATCCCGAGCAATACTGCTTACACCTGACGATATTATTAATGGCTCGATTTATACCATGTTATCGGTAACATTTAAATCACATTTACACCAATAATTAACATTTTGTAAAAGTTGAACTTTGGATGCGTTGGGGAGGCAATAGCTGAAATGATAACGGGAAGGAAAAAAAGGCCAACATCCTTGTTGGCCTAATAAAGGTAATTAAACAATAAGAAGTACTGCCACAAACCCGATTAATTATATGACTTGATAATTCATCGGGCTGATATTAACAGCGAGTTTACAGTTAGTTTTTAAGCTATTTCTGAACACGTTTACGTTGGCGAATACAAGCCATGATAAGTAACATCATCCAACCCATACCCATAGCACCACCGCTACTGCTTTTAGTTGGTTCTTCGATTACCGGAGGTATAACTTCTGGCGCGGCTGCAACCGTGAGTGTGAACATGCTAAATGCTGATAACTCACCATCCGTTGCTGTCACTTTAATTTCAAATGTTCCCGCTTCAGTCAAGCTGCCAGATAAGCTCATGCCATCAATGCTTAATGTATCTAAGCCTGACACGCTATAAGTCAGAGTGTCATTTTCGGCATCAGCAAATACATCTGTTAAATCAACACTGAATGCAACACTGCCTGAGTCAGTAAGCTCAGTTTCAACATCGCTAAGTGGATTAGCCACTGTTGGAGCGGTATTAACAGGTACTTCAACTGGAGCCAAACCTTCAACTTTAATCAGTGTGCCACCAATGTTACGCACTAAATTTGACGTTGTCCCCAGTTCTAGTAAGCCGTAGTAAACCTCACCTTCTTCTAGCGGAGTTAAGGTTTGACTGTCATCAAGATAGCCATTAACTGTCATGCTGACATCAAACTCTTCGTCTTGGGCTACAGTACTTGGCGCATCAATGTCGAAACTGGCTTGAGAAGAATAATTAACATGAGTCACTCGCACTGTAACGTCATCAGGCTCATCAGCGACTGTGCCTTCATAGTTATGCGCAAGTATCCAGTAATTACCTGTGGTAGGTGTTGGAATAATACACTGTTCGTTAGAGTCAATTTCACCACTGATACACACTAATGAGTAATACAGTTCGCTTGCATCCGCTTTACCATCATTGTTCTCATCAATACCCACATATAAGTCCATGTCAGGTGAAGTTGTATCTGTGATTTCAACCACTAAACGTTTGGTATAGGGTTTAACAACAGTCGTTGTGGTAAATAACACCTCTTGATTGTATGCAGGGCTGTTACGCTCAACATCATTAGATGCACCGATCGCTGTGCCGCTAAAGCTTTGTGATTTAAATAAACCAAAGCCGTTAACTTGCAGATCATTACTACCAGATGTAACGATGTCATTGATCTCGATTGTATTATCTAGGTTGTTTAACTTAGCTGAAACGCTATCTACGATTTGCCCCGCTTTAAAGCCAATAGTGGCCTGTAAGTGAGTATCACTCATGTCATCAGCTGAATTCTTTAGATTAATGTAGCCATGCACCCATTCATCAACTAACTCTGCATTAGCGATAGCCTTGATCGTCAATACTTGAGACTCACCAGCGTTAAGTGCAAATGATGAAGGTGACACTTCAAAAGTAAAGCCATCATTTAAGTACTCATAACCCACTGTCCAGTTACTGCTTTTCGTCGCTGTGACTTTACGTGTCCAAGTACAATTTGAAATACACTCATTGTTAACCATCGAGCTTGTATTCAAATCACCTGGGTTACCGTCAATCGATGGGTTAGCTGCAAGATATTCTTCTTTAGTGATATCCATTAATAAACCCGCTTTTAGGGCATCATTAATACGGATACTACCGGCACCTTGAGTGAAGAAATCAGAGCGCTGTTTAACACCGTCATAGTCATCATCTTGGTAAGTCACCTGATAAGCTGTAGACATAATAGCCATTTGCGCTTGCGCAGGCGTCCATTGAGGATAAGCTGATTTGATCAAGGCAAGTGCGCCAGCAACATGCGGGCTTGCCATGGATGTCCCAGAGAATGACACATAAGGAATATGGCCAATCTCACCTTCAAATACTCTGTCCTCTGCATTTGCAGCATAGATATCCACACCCGGTCCAGCAATATCAGGAGCAAAAATATTCGGATATGGCAGGTTTGGTCCGCGAGAAGTAAATGCGCCGGCAATATCACCCAAACTATCATCAGTGCTGGTTACACTGGCAGCTATTGCTGCTTGGTGATCAGTCCCAGTTGCTAACCAGTCAGTCAATAATTGGCCGTCAACATCATTTAAATGAATAGCTGGAAGTACGTGGTTATCATCATTTACCGTATCTGCACCACCTTCCAGGTTAATCAAAATCATGCCACCCGCACCGGCGTCTCTGACAATAATACCTTTACGTACACGAGCGTTAAGGCCACGTTCACAGACAACAATTTGATCGCTAGTAAATGTGTCTGCTTCAAAAGGCTCAGTACACATAGCATTGGCTTCATCATAATCTTTAGCCTGAACCACCTTACCGGTAAAGCCTTTGGTAACACCACGGCCCGATAAATCAGCCAGAGAAGTGCCACCAACAGAGGTGAAATCAGTCAAACCTTTCTCGTCAAAACTCAGGTTATGGCTATAAGCTGCTACGGTTGTTACCCAAGGCGCATTACCAGGAGAGCCAATTGTGCTCGCTGTAGGTCCTGCGTTACCAGCTGCTGTTGCCACATGAATACCAGCTTCACGAGCATTTAGGAATGCCTCAGCGCTTACTGAATCCCACGGGTCAGTTGCAGAGCCGCCAACTGAATAATTAAGTACTTGCACGCCATTTTCAATGGCATGCTCAAGAGCTTGAATCGTAAATTCAGGGTAACAAGAGCCTACATCGTCACATACTTGGTAAGAGACGATATTGGCATGGGGGGCCACGCCACTAATCTCAGGAAACTCAAAGGCACTTTTTTCGGCAATGATATTGCCATCTTCTTCTTCCACTTGAAGGTAATAATTAACGTTTTTAACGACGTTACCTGCTGCCGTAGATGCCACATGTGAGCCATGTCCGTGGAAGTCATAACCCACTTTAGCTTTATCCGCTAGGTCATCATAACTTGGGTCATCTAGGTTATCTGCAACACTTGCCCGATAATCAACAAGCTCTGGATAACTCACAATACCAATCAGTTTGTTGTTACAAAATTCAGGGTATTGCTGACAATCGCCAAAGTATTGATTTTCGCCATTTGGATTAACAAATACATGGCCATCATCGCCCACTTTTTTGAATGAGGGATGCGTAGCGTTAATGCCGGTATCCATAATACCGACAATAATCCCTTCACCTTTGGTACCAGGGATATCATTGACACCTTGCCAAACTTTTTTGGCTCCGATAAATTCAGGTCCTGTAGAAGTCTGAATATAATGCATACCGACAGGTTCAACACTGTATACATCTTGATCTTTTTGGATGGTTTTAACTTCACTGGCATCAAGCTGCAGTGCAAATGCATTAGCAACTACTTGATACTGTTGTGTTGGCTTTAAAGTACGGTTAAGTTTACCGCTTAACCTTTGGGTAATTTGTGTCTGCTTTGACTCAAGGTAGCGTTTATAGCTCACACTGGCTTGAGATTTAAGATTTAATACGCCCGCTGTAGTTTTGTTACTTTGATTACTTTTGATGCTGGTTGCGGCATAGCCTGTAACCGAGCCATCGTAACTTGCTAGCGCGCTATCTTTTAAACGGACAAAGTACAGTCCGTCAGTACGCATTTTTCCGGCACGTTCTAGTTTTATTTTTTCTTGGCCAGGATTGATGCTGTTAAGCGGTTTGCCTGAATCAGCATGACTAGAAAATGCCAATACTGAACTCACAGCACTAAGAACCAAATATCTACTACTTAATTTCATTTGATAACCTATTATTCTTTTTATAAAGGGAAAGCCGAATTCGGCTTTCCCTACCAGGGTTAAACAAGCAAGTGTTTAGCCAGTTAGAAACGACGACGCAGTGCGATAAGACCTGCGAACAGCAGAGATAACATACCTAAGCTACCACCACTGTCTTTTTCATACGTTGACTCTACAGTTAACGTATGGCTCACTTCATTCACACCGTCAGAAGCCGTAACAGTTAGTTGATGACTACCTTCACTATCAAGTTCACCCGTGATTTGAGTGCCAGCGATAGCCAGTGCAGTAAAGCCTGAACCTTCAACTGTGTAGCTTAAGCTGTTACCTTCGACATCCATAAACAGTCCATCGATATCCATGGTAAAGCTTGCTGAATCGCCTTTTTTGAAGGTCAATTGAGGAGTCGGCATAGCAGCGGCAACGTCTTCATCAACTACTGGCGCAATATCATTCACGTCCGTGACCATCACCTTAATGCTTTCGGTTTCACCAACTGTGTTGCCTTTTTGAGCAAGGATTTTAAGTTCAAATTCTTGGTTATTCTCAAAATCAAGCGCTGATGGATTAACCACGTATAACTCATGAGTTTCTTGGTCAATCGCAAAAGGCGTACCTGTAACTGAATTAACGATATGCAATTCAAGCGGCTCAAAGTCTGTTGAACCGTAAGTAAAGAAGCCCTGAGTATCCAGCTCAATCTTTCCTAAAACAGTATTCATTTCAGCGCCTTCTGCAACGCTAAAGACTTGGTTAGCCTGTGCTTTTGCAACAATAGAACCATCATCATCTACCATTGCGTTATAGCCAATTTGCATAAAGTCATCGTTTACACTAACAACCATGAAATCTTTCGGTGCAGGGATCTGGCCGATACCACCTAAATCAGATGCGCCCACTGAAGCGATATAAACCTCTTCACCTGGTTGAGCAGTATAGGTTGGTGAAAACGCTAGCTCGCCAACTTCAGCATCTTGACCCATTGCCGCAAAACCAACATGAACAGAGCGGTCATTTGCTACATCGGTACACACATCCATGCCGGTAAACCAATCAAAGTAACAAGACTCTTCAACTGCATAATTACCACCTTTAATCGGGTTAAATTGTGCAATTGGTTCGTATTGTTCTTTACCTGTGTGGCGGTCGGTTTGAATATGGAAACCAAAGTTTTGGTCAAAATCTTCTACGCTATCAAGCTCGTGGTGATATAGGTCTTCAAGACAAACCTGAGAAACGATATTTTTGCCATTATTGGTAAAATACGTTGGTAGGGTAGATTCTTTCATACGACCATTTGGGTTGGTGTAGTCATAAGCAACGCTGTAATCAATTACATATGTCGCTGGTTGACCTTTGGCATTTAACGCAATACGTGGCTGGTTTACTTGCTGCGCTTCATCCCAAATGTAGCCATCTGAAAAACTCTCATTCCAACCATTTTCTAAAACAACCGATTCAAAAAATAGGTCATAAGCAAATAGCTGTGGGCCACGCTCTTGAAAGTTAGCCAGTGCCACATCTGCGCGGTCGAATAAGCTTACGGCAATATTTAGCTTCTTACCTGAAACCGTACACATGGCATCATCAAAAATAGCGCCACCAACAGCTTTGATTTTATGACCTTTAACATTTTCTAAATCAGGTCTAACGGTACGGTTTTGTAAAATTAACGGATAAGCTTGAAAGGTTGTTTCAGTCTTAGAATCATTAATGAATGAAGCCACATAACCTTGATAACTGCCATTACCAAACTCATCATCAGGGTATAATTCACGACCCCAAGCTAAGTGATTCCATTCTGTTTGGAAAGTGTCTGGGTTCCAACCTAAATAAGATGGAAATTCGGTTGCGTTTGGGCGTTTAGTAATCGAGGTGCTGTGACGCGCTTTTACCATCCAACCAAGGTTAAGCTCAGGCTTTCCTTCAGACATTAAGCTAATGTAACCATTTAGCTCAGTTGCTTTTAAGTTAGCGTCAGTATGATCCGCAGTGCTCATCAACGGCCATTGTGGCAGTTTATTAGCATCAACTATCATAGAGACAGGTATAACCACACTTGAATTAGCAGGGATATTCACTGATTCAGGCAAGTTAAGTGTTAATGCTTCATGGGCAGCTTTATCACCGACCATTTTAAACGATAAGCTGTAGGTCTGAGCGGTATCTGAGACATTGCGAACAGTGATATTCTTATGAACTGTTTTAGTATCTGCAATTTCATGCATACCAAATTGAACGTAAGGTTGATTTGAAGCGCTTTCCCAAGCCACTAAAGGCGAGCTGATTGCAGCATCTAAATCTTCAACACCATGACCGATAGAATAGATTTCAGCAGGGGTAATTTCATCACTTTCTAAAATACTATCGATATTAGCAGTGTTAGCTAAAACAGCTTTAATTTCAGCAGGACCAAAACCTGGGAACTGACTTTTAATCACAGCTGCAGCGGCAGCAATTCTTGCAGCACCTGCCATAGAGCCAGAGCGCATACCGTACTTAGCTGCAGTTTCATCTGCATTGGAAATATGCACCACTGGCTGATTGTCAGTGAAAGTGACAATTTCAGGCTTTAACGTTTGTGAGCCACGCACTGGGCCCATTGCAGCCCATTCAGGTACAACAAGTGTTTCACCATCGTCAGCATAGTTTACTGCACCAACAGTAATTGCCGAAGTCGCACTACCTTCTGCAGAAATCCAGTTACGGTGTTTAGCTTCAGCGTCACCATAAAGTGAATACTCAGCTAAATCTCCAGCATGAGTGACGACAGTCATACCTTGAGCTGATACACGTTCAATCATCAATTGCAGTAAGCTTACCGAGGCATTACCATCGATATCAAAGAATGCACCCGCGCCAGAAGCCTCTAGTAATGCAATATCGATACGGTCACTAATATCACCATCTTGGTTAGGGTCAAGAGCATGCTCAAAGGCTTGAACAAGTTTATCTAATGAAGGTCCTGACGCCGAAATATAAGTAGGGTCCCAACTTGCGCCCGATACGTTATAGACTTTATAAGCATGAAGTGATGCACCAGGTGCAAGTTGATGCACGATACTCGCAAGCTCTGTGCCCATACCTGTTGGATATTCCCAACCACTCCAATCCACATAGCTAAGATTTTGATCGATTGGGTTAGCGTCATTACCGTAGTTTTCGCTTGAAAAATCCCAACCACCTGCAACTACCGCTGTAGGGAAGCCGCTATATTCAATAGCGCCATTTTCTAAGGCTTCTAAATAACTGCCAGCCGGTGGAGGCGTTTCAGGGTCATTATTTTCGCCATAAACACCTGAACCACCAAATATTGGTAAAGTGTAATCAATACCGGTAGAAATGATTGCAACGCTAACACCAGCACCAGCCGATTCATTGCCAGTATATGGAGTCAGTAAGGCAACTTCTTCATCGGCCATTACCGTAGCATTTTGCTGAACAGACTGAGTCGCTTCAGTTTGCTTAACGCTGCTAGTATTGCTGGCACTGAAAATACGTTGCACTGCATCAAGCGCCTTAACTTGAGCAACTGAGCCGCTTTGCAGTTCAACATTGATTATATTCGCAACTAACCCTGAACGCGCTGTTAATATTGCCTGCGGATCAATGGCTTTAATTTGGTTGAATACTTGATCTTGTAATTTGCTAACTTCAGCAAGGCGTTGCGTGTAATCGCGTTTATCACCTTGGCGCTCGATAGCTGCGGCATTTGTTAAATATAGAGTATAGGTCGCGCGTTCTTGCTGCTGAGCGCTACCATATGCTGATACTGATTCGGTCTGAGCATTCGCATGTAGAGCACCCGACAGAATGGCGGTTGAGACGCATAATGCGAGCGTGCATTTATTAAATTTCATTTCCATTCCTTCACGTTATTTTTTGTTATTCGGCCTTTTTCAGGCTCTAACCAATTAATAACGTGCAAGGAACATTGTCACAACAACCTCAGATTCATTTAATACTCATATTTATATCTGCGCTTGTCTAGCTTATATCTTTTAATTATCTTTTTCATTTAAATACAGACACTTAACTACGAAAAACATAATACTAACAACACTAGTTAGAGGCGATAACCAACAACATCGGCCTCGTTAGCAACCTTTAATGTTAACAATAAAGACTGTTCATCAGCGCTTGATAAACCAAAAAACTTGCGCACTGTATTCGCTGGAAATGACATCACAGTTTGTATCTCGCCAGCAGCATTGATTCGTTGGATCAGGTCTTGTTTTACTGTGCGTTCGACGAAATATACAAAGCCATCTTCATAGTAAAATGAGCCAAAATCATATTTAGCTAAACGATCGGTAATCTGGCTAACTTCATTAGTATTGGCATCAAAACGCCAAATACCATTTAAATTAAACTTCGACATATACAGTATATCTGGGGACTCACCTTCAACAGCATAATTCCCTTGGCCAAACTTAATTGGCTGTAATTTATCATCAAGTGAATAACGATAAATGCCACTACTCTCATTTTCAGTGCCTTTAAAATAGATAGCCCTGCCATCTTTAGACCAACTGATGTTTTCGGCTGCAAGATCGCCAATATCAACTCTTTCAAATAGTTCCGACTGAATATTACCTAAATATAAGGTTTGTTTATCATTACGGTTGATGGTGACGGCAAACATCTCACTGGTAGGCGATACCCCCACGACCCCTGCATTCCCCATGCTTTTAGTCAGGTTTTTACTAGTGACTTGGTTATTTTTCCAGGTGGACCACAATTTTGAACGATTTGACAAAAATAAAATATCACCAGTCTTTTTTGAATAACGGGCATACATGTCTCGTGAAGATGAGGAGATTTTTCGCAGTACTTTTTGGTTTTGATAGCTCAGTTGTGCAATATACTCTTTTGAAATGTGCTCGCTAATAAATAGCGTCTCGGTCACATCGGAATAAGTGACGCTACTGATTAAGCCAGTAAATGGAATGGTATGCTGAACATTACCTAACAGATCAATTTTAGAAATCACTAAATTTGATCCTTCAATATGATTCACATAAAAGCTGTCATTTTGATAACTAAAGTCATAGTCAATAATACTGACACTATTCGCTATTAAATCAACAACATCACTTTCACCACGTTTTAATAGCAGGCTCATTTGAAGTGATGAACTTTTTTCTCTGATAAACGCAATTTCATCATTATTGGTCAATTGATGAGGCGAAAAGTCTACCTCGTTTTTACCGGGCTTGGTTAATTGTGTACTTTGCTTTGTCGACATCGAATATGAAAACAAAGCCACTCTATCAGTTAATTGCTTCGCAAAAATAAGTGTATCTTCATCATTTTTTGACCAGCTCAGTACTCGTTTAAATGGCAAATAAAAGCAGCCCTCAGTCACAAGATCATCGGTATTTTGCTGTAAATGCCTTACTCTTACTTGGCAAACACCACTAGCTAAAACTCGCACGTAAGCCAGTTTTTGATCGGACGGCGACCAAGCGGGAGAAGCTTCTTCACTATCGACAAACGAAATTAATTTCAGTGGCGAGTCATTGTTATTAAGCTCTTTAATATAAATTTTGCCCGGTTGCTGACCATTACGCCATTGCATCGCAAGGTATTTGCCATCATTGGACACGGCAATATGCTCTTCAACCCCTTCAAAATTGGTCACTTTACTTTTTATTGGTGACGCCAAAGCGGCTGCGGCTTCAGGCTCTGTAAAAGATTTGATAAATTGATAAGCGGAATAACTGAGTAGTATCACAAATGCGAGCACAAAAACTGCCAACACGGTATGTTTACGGCCTGCCTTTTTGTGAGTGATATCTGAAAGACTCGTCTCCTCATTAGCTGAAGAAATTAATGAAATCGGTAACACTAATTGGTAACCAAGTTTTGGTAATGTCAGCAGTAAATCAGCTTCAATATGTAAATCTTTAAAGGATTTTCGTATTAGCCATACTGAATTAGTGAAACCTTTTTCACCAACAGCTTGGTTACCATCCCAGATGGTATCAATTGCTGTTTGGCGAGAAACAATATGATCTGGACTATCAATAAACAGTTTCAGCAACTCAAACACTTTAGCCGACAACTTAATTGTCTTATCACCACAGCTTAAGGTCATTATGCTGCAATCTAACGTACACGGCCCTATTTGATACTGAAGTAATGCCATCAAGTCTCACCTAGTAATTTGTTATTATTATTATTTTCACTAGTCATCATAAATATAAATCAAATAAAAACCATTCTACGCACAAGTTGTTTGACACAAAATTAATTAAGCCACTGTTAATAAAAGAATTAACCAGTGTTACAACTTGTATCGAAATATAAACATTCACTTTATATAAATAAATATTATGAGTTATAGCTTGGTAGTATACAAAATAGCGTACCAGCTAACAATTAGGTTTACATTTATTTAACAAGCGATTTGTGTTGATATTGGCGCTTTTTTTAGTGATAAATGCTAAAGGCACAGCAGCATTATTTAAAATACAACTTACTTGTCTGATTTTATTCAATAAAGACACGAGGTTAACCACAGTATTTTTTCAGAGCTTAGCCTCTCTTAAGGCTTATCAAACTCTGTATAGGTACAATAAAGTGGAATCTTGCTGGTTTACATAAGGCTTAATGACCATATTTCTAGTAAGTCAATAAGGGGGCCTCTATTGATAAGCCCAAATCCACTGGCTAAATAAATTGTTTAATTTAGCATACAGCCTTAAAAAATATCACCACAAAAAACACATTAAACTAATACAATCATAAAGATAAGCACAACTAATTCCTAAACAAGCTTTTAGGTTGAATTTAATTATTTGCGGCATTGCACAATTTTTGACTTATTATCGTATTGGGGGGTGTTATCATTTTTAAATTCGACTAAAATAGACGTCTAGATGTAGATACCTCTACACGTTCAAATTCAAAAAGACGAGATTTCCCATTATGGCAAACCACTTGTTCACCTCTGAGTCGGTCTCAGAAGGTCATCCAGATAAAATCGCTGATCAGATTTCTGATGCAGTATTAGACGCAATTTTAGAGCAAGACCCTAAAGCGCGTGTTGCTTGTGAAACTTACGTAAAAACAGGCATGGTATTAGTCGGTGGTGAAGTCACAACTTCTGCATGGGTTGATATCGAAGAAATCACGCGTAAAACAGTGCGTGAAATTGGTTACACTCATTCTGATATGGGTTTTGATGCTGATTCTTGCGCCATTTTAAATGCCATTGGTAAGCAGTCTCCTGATATCAACCAAGGTGTTGACCGCAGTGATCCTGCAGAACAAGGCGCTGGTGACCAAGGTTTAATGTTTGGTTATGCCAGCAACGAAACTGACGTATTAATGCCTGCTCCTATTACTTACGCTCACAAACTTGTGAAACGTCAATCTGAAGTACGTAAAGATGGCACCTTACCTTGGCTTCGCCCAGATGCAAAAAGCCAAGTTACCTTTGCTTATGATGAAGGTAAAATTGTTGGTATCGATGCAATCGTTCTATCAACTCAACATCGTGAAGATGTTAGTCAGGAAGACTTAATCGAAGGCGTAATGGAAACCATCATTAAGCCAGTTTTACCATCACAGTGGTTAAACAAAGATACTAAGTACTTCATCAACCCAACTGGCCGTTTTGTTATTGGTGGCCCTGTAGGTGACTGTGGTTTAACCGGTCGTAAAATCATCGTTGATACCTATGGCGGCATGGCGCGTCATGGTGGTGGTGCTTTCTCAGGTAAAGACCCATCAAAAGTTGACCGTAGTGCTGCATACGCTGCACGTTATGTAGCGAAGAACATCGTCGCTGCAGGTCTTGCAGATCGTTGTGAAATCCAAGTTTCTTATGCAATCGGTGTAGCAGAGCCTACCTCAATTAGCATCGAAACATTTGGTACCGGTAAAGTATCAGAAGACGTATTAATTAAGTTAGTTCGTCAACACTTCGAACTGCGCCCTTACGGCCTAACAGCGATGTTGGATTTGGCTCGTCCAATTTACCAACAAACTGCTGCTTATGGTCACTTCGGCCGTAACGAATTCCCATGGGAAGCGACTGATAAAGCTGAAATCTTACGTGCTGATGCCGGTCTATAATTAGCCCTCATTACAGTATGTAAAACTAAAAAAACCGTCAATTGACGGTTTTTTTATATCTATAATTAGCTGATTGATTCAACTTGGACTATTTCGCTATAGTTTTATTTCGCTATAGTTTTATTTCGCTATCGTTCTGCAGAGCACATAAACGGTCACTACTTACGAGTAAGCTTAACCTTCTCTCTGATTAAGCAGTAATCACTGCCGGCCATTCTTCCTATGGCATCTAATTTGTCACTATCGATTCTAAAATCCTCAATGATGTCATCTTTAACATGAATAGCGACGACATTACCTAATATTAAATGGCCTGATAACGGTTCATTGCCCAAATCAATAATCTGATTAAGCTGGCACTCAAAGCTAATTAGCGCTTGCTTAACGAGACTCGGCTTAACTATAGATGCTGGGGCTTTTTCAATGTTGGCATACTCAAATTCATCTATATCCGCAGGAATATGATGGCAAGTTTCATTCATCACCGCTAAATCAGGATAGCTCACTGTATTGATGACAAATTCACCCTGTTGGCGAATATTAGTTAACGTATCCTTTTCCTGACCATCATCCATGCCCATAGGGTTGAAACACAGCACTGGCGGGTTAGCGCTGGCCACAGTAAAAAACGAAAAAGGTGCTAAATTGGCCACCCCATCAACAGAAATAGTGGAAACCCATGCGATGGGTCTAGGCGTTACTCCACCAATCAATAACTTATATATTTGTTGCTTACTTAACTGTTGTGGCGACAATAACATTAGGCTCTCGCAAATATTCTTAATAGGGTAAATCACATTCAACTTTAACAGTACTATGTCAGGTATGTACGCTGTATAGGTTTTAAAAATATGTTAACCCAACACATTTTGATCGGTTAAAGATGAAACTCCTTTGCAAGATATCAAACCGCTGTTCAGAATGACAATTGCTCAATTCTAACAAGGGAGTAATGAAGCGAGTCTTTTCTATCTAAGCCATCAATTAAACATTAAAATTGTGCCATCCAATAACAAAAGAATGAGCTTTCACCTTTCAGAACTTTATCGCTCTACATACTCAATAGGTAAAAATTTAATGCGTAAAACCCAATGGTTATTTGATGATGTCACTCAATTCAAAACGTCAATAGCACCAGCGATGACAGCCGGGCAACAAAAGTGCTGGTCAATGCTGAAACAGTTTTACAAACAACAGATGCCTTATTCAAAGCCAACAATGAAAGAAGATATAGCGGTGATCATGGCTCAAGATACTCAGTTACAGCAGTCGAATATTGATAAAGAAATGAATGAACCTGTTAATACAGTTTCTAGTGCCGCTATTGCTAAAGGAAAGAGTCGCAATAATCCTGACAATAGTATTATTGCGGTAGTAAGAATAAAGCCCATTGGCCAATATCAGTTGGTAACCGGCCTTGTCGTTGCTAGTGAGTATAGAGGCGGTGGACTTGCCCATACATTGCTAGCATTCATTGCTGAAAAACTAAAATGCGAGCAATGTTTTGTATTTTCCTTACCCCATTTAACCCAACTTTATCAAGAGCATGGCTTCAATGAGGTAAAACTGGCGACAAATGATATTCAACAACTTTATCTAAAACATCATTCACCACAAAAACCATTGGTGCTAATGCAGCTGCAGACTCAACTTTCTTCTAGAAAATAGTTTAAAAGCAACCGCTTGTTAAAAACTTCGCGTTAATAATCGTTTCGTTAACAGTGATCAAAATGCGCAGTTTCGACACACATAAAGGAAATCTGCTGTAATGATAAAACTGGTACATTCATCACTCGACCATTGTCAGTATCAAGTAGGTGATTGTCAGTACTCAGCACAATTTGCTCTTGATAACCATTTGAACGCCCGCATAAAATCCATTGGTCTTGCCATTTTACTGCATATATTGACTGAGCATTCCCGCTGGTTGTCGGCTGCTTATTAAGCTCAAATGCTTCACAATCCAAATCATTAGCCGCAAGCACACCCACTACAATTTTTAAATTCTCGAATGCTGATAGTCTTAACGACAAATAAGATGCAAATAACTCATTAAACAGCTGAGTTGTATTTTGTTCCATAGTGACCTCTTAAACCTCATCTTGATGTCTTTTTCGATGAGAGTACGATACTAATTAGCTAACACCAGTAAATAATAATCACGCTGCTGAAAGCCAAAATAATCGACCACTTCCATCGATGCCTTACGGGTATGTGCGGCAAAAGATAATGCATTATCTTCAGCAATGAAGGTGACCATATAAGGTAGCTTTTTGCCTACATGCCTTGCTAACTGACTAACCAGTTGTTCAAAAATACCTTGGCCGCGATGATTACTATGGATCCAAATAGGACCATATTGGCAACTGTTACTCTCAGATAAACGGCTATAACCCATTTCGATACTGGGTAAGCGCTTTAATATCGCTTGATAGATAGACCAAGATTTAAATAGGGACCAAGGGCCAGCAATAACATAACCAATAATCTTGCTATCGCAGCAAGCCAGCATTATCCAGCCTTGATTAATTAAGCTGGTAATTTGCGGCTCCGAAAAGTGTTGCCCTGCCATCTCCTGTCCATTTGCCCCTAGCTCATCATGCATATGAGTTAGCTCAAGCTGAGCAATTTCAGCGGCATCATCTCGTTGGGCTAATCGATAACTAACTTTCATTTATCTTGCTCATCATCAGTTGAGTTTACGGCTTGTTTTTGCGCCCAACTAAAAACCAGGGCTACCGGATAAGGCGCCATGATGACAAACCCAAGCCCAATTAAACACGCCACGACTAACATGCCAGAGACTTGACTAGCCACTTCAGTGAATAAATACAAACCAGCGCCGACGGCGACAAAAATCAATCCAACGGCATGCAAAATTTTAAAAATGTTACTCATTAAACTCACTCTTTTTGGCTAATAGCCTTATTGTATCGCCTTATCGGGCAGATTCGGCTGATTTAACATTTATTGATTAAATAAGGCGGTAATAAAATCAGTAAATTATCATTAATTATTATTCAAGATGAAAAAATCAATGTAACTCAGTATATACTATGGCTATTAACGACCCTATTTGGAAATGCCTCTCATGTTCAAACCTCTCCTCGGCGCGTGTTGTATTATTTTTGGACTCAGTGCTTGTCAAAGTGCGCCGCCTCCAGTTGAACAAGTCAATCTACTTGGCAGTTGGCATATTGAAACCGCGCTATCAAATCCTGTGATTGATAATAGCCCTGCACAAATTACCTTTGCTGAAGAAGGTAAATTATCTGGCAACAACAGCTGTAACCGCTTCTTTGGTGATTATAGCCAGCAACAAGATAAGCTAAGCTTAACGCCTGCAGGCACTACCAGAATGGCCTGTGTTGAAGTATTGATGCAGCAAGAGCAAAGTATTATGAAAGCAATGACGTTAGTCACCAATATCAAACAAGCGAAATCGGGTAAGCTATTACTAAAATCTCAAGATGGCGCCACCTTATTGGTATTGGCTAAACAAGATTAGCTTGCGATTAAACAAAAAAAGAGTGAAGCCATAGCTTCACTCTTTTTGTATCAATCGCTCACAGCATGATGCTAGCTAGGTATTTTTACCTGTGACTCAGTTTGTTGTAATTCAGTTTCTGCCTGCTGCACAATCATCGCAGACTGCTCCATATCCGCATTATAATGCTCAACATCAAGTTCATCTTCAGAGCGAGCAATCATAGTCGTTGCCACTAAGTCTCCTGAAACGTTAACCACTGTTCGCGCCATATCTAATATTCGGTCGATACCGGCAATAATTGCCACACCTTCAAGTGGTAAGCCTACCGTTGTTAACACCAAGGTCAACATCACTAAACCAGCGCCAGGCACACCCGCAGTGCCAATTGAGGCTAAAGTCGCGGTAAGAATAATCGTTATGTATTCAACCCAAGTTAAATCCACCCCAAATGCCTGAGCAACAAATAACGCAGTTACGCCCTGATAAAGCGCTGTGCCATCCATATTAATGGTGGTTCCCAGTGGCAATACAAAGCTTGAAATCTTTTTATTCACACCTAAGTTTTCACTGGCACACTTCATGCTCGCCGGCAGGGTTCCTGCTGAACTTGAAGTGGTAAATGCCACCGCCATCGCATTAGCAATGCCTTTAAAAAACTGCAGCGGATTGAGTTTGCCAAACACAGTTAATACTAAGCTGTAAAAACCAAGAATATGTAATGCACACCCCAAATAAACCGCTACAATGACTTTAATTAGCGGCAACAACATCTCTAAGCCATACTCACCTGCAACCCAAGCCATCAGGCCAAACACGCCATAAGGTGCTAACTTCATCACCATGTCAGTCAGCTTGTACATGGCTTCTGCTAAGCTTTCAAATAGCTTAATCGCAGGCTTGCCACGCTCGCCGATTAACACCAGTGAAATACCTAATGCCACAGCAAATACAATTACCTGCAGAATTTGACCACTGGCTAGTGCCGCGACAGGGTTAGTCGGCACAATATTAATCAAGGTATCCATTAAGCTTGGCGCTTGCTTTACATCGGCTGCAGCTGCAGCCCCTTTAAGACCAAGACCTGCACCAGGCTGCATGATATAACCGACAAGCAGGCCAATACTGATAGCAATCGAAGTGGTACCTAAATAAAAGGCAAAAGACTTAAAGCCAATTCGGCCCATTTTCGCCGTATCCTGCATCGAGGTCACACCAACAATGAGCGAGCAAAATACCAAAGGAATAATTAACATTTTGATGGTATTTACAAACAAAGTACCAATGGGTTTTAAATAGTTGGCATCTTCACCTAGGCTTACCCCAGTAATAATACCTAGCACCATACCTATGAGGATTTGTAACCACAAAGGAACTGACATCCAGCGAGACCAGGCCCGACCAAGAAGTGAAGGAGCATGTTTTGACATGATTTAAAACCCTGTAAAATTGATAGTTGAGTAATTAAGTACGCTGCTTATGATATGACTAACGAATGCACCGCTAAAGGTGGCATATATCACGATAAAAATCGGCGACGCATACTAGCATGACACCTCAACTACATTAGATGATCTAGGTCACCTTATAAGGTCTATACACTATAAATTACAGGGTTTAAGCGCATTAAGCTTCAAAAACAGTTTCAGCCTCATCAGTACCGACCTTTAGAGTATAAAGTGCTGCCGGAGGTCGCTCCCTTTCAATTAAGTAACTCCAGTAATCATCATCAAATCCCGCGAGAAAATTATTGCCCTCGCCACGTGATTTTAAGATTAACCACCACCAGACCATGCCCCAACAGCCAAAGGTGACTATGGTGAGCAAAAAATGCAACAAATGATTAATCGAAGGCTGTGTAAGCGATCTGACTGTAGTAGCATGAGCTAAGTGAATCCTATTAGGGTGGCTAAAATATCGCCTAACCCTAAATTGATAGCGTCGGTAAATCGATGAGCTGACAGCTTTATTAGCCTGAACCGTAGAATTTAATCCTGATTGACATTGAGCATGTGGCTTTGCCATAACTGCCCCCAAAAACAAAACAAGTATAATTATTAAGCATAGCAGCTTAGACTTTAGTCGAATAAAAATTAGCACTATTTTTATATCAAGGAGCCACAATGAAAATAAGAAAAGGCCAACTATCAGATTTATCAGCATTAGTTGAATTTAACCAAGCCATGGCAATGGAAACTGAGCAGCTTCACTTGGATAATGAACAGCTCACTAAAGGGGTGAGCACTATGCTAAGCAGCCCAGAAAAAGGCTTTTATTTAGTGGCTGAGATAGATGGTGACATCGTGGGTTCATTAATGGTCACCCTTGAATGGAGTGATTGGCGCGCAACTAACTATTGCTGGATCCAAAGTGTGTATATACGCCCGCAAAACCGCCGCCAAGGAATATATGGCAAACTTTATCAGCAAGTTAAAGCAATGGCTGAGGACATGGGCGGCGCGGCCAGTTTCAGATTATATGTAGAGCATGATAATCATGCCGCTCAGCAAACCTATAAGGCACTCGGCATGGAGCAAAGCCATTATTTGATGTTTGAACAGCTTCCAGAAGCTCACTAATCAGCGTCAACTATCAAAAAATCTCAATAAAAAAGGCTTTCAAATGAAAGCCTTTTTATTGAGTTCAAGCTGTTATCTCAAACTAAAAATTAAGCACAAAGGTTAGTCACTTTAATGGCTAAGCCGCCTTGACTGGTTTCACGGTATTTAGAGTGCATGTCTTTGCCAGTCTCATACATAGTCGCGATCACTTTATCTAAGCTTACTCTAGGCTCTGAATTACGACGAAGCGCCATACGTGAGGCATTAATCGCTTTAACCGATGCTATGGCATTACGCTCAATACAAGGCACCTGCACTTGACCTGCGACTGGATCGCAAGTTAAGCCAAGGTTATGCTCCATGCCAATTTCAGCCGCCATACACACTTGTGAAGGTGAGCCGCCCATTAACTCAGCTAAGCCCGCCGCCGCCATAGAACACGCCACACCCACTTCACCCTGACAGCCCACTTCAGCACCAGAGATTGACGCATTACGTTTATAAAGCGAGCCGACTGCCGCTGCTGCTAAAAAATAACGACTGCATTCTTTAGGGCCAACCTTTTGAATAAACTTATTATAGTAAGCTAATACCGCAGGAATAATCCCAGCAGCGCCATTGGTTGGTGACGTCACCACGCGGCCACCAGCAGCATTTTCTTCGCTCACAGCTAAGGCAAATAAGTTAACCCAATCAATTATTTCCATTGGATCATTACTTAAACGCTCACAGCGTAATAACTCACGATGTAACGCTGGCGCTCGACGTGACACTTTTAGCGGCCCCGCTAACACCCCTTCAGTATGACAGCCCTTTTCAATGGCGTTTTGCATGGTTTTCCATACTAAACTAAAGCCAGTGTACATCTCTTCTTCAGTGCGAAAACACAGCTCGTTTTGCTTCATCAAGCCGCTGATGCTTAAACCTGACTCTTTGCAGTGGGCCATGAGTTCATCGGCAAAATTAAAGTGATAAGGTACTTTTACCCCATTAGAGTGAGTTTGATTAAACTCAGCTTCATCAACAATAAAGCCGCCACCGATTGAATAGTAGGTATTTGAGTAAACACGCTCATCGCCAATCCAAGCATGCAACTTCATCGCATTTTCATGTAATGGCAGCGTTTCAGGATGAAACACTAATGCATCTGTAGGAAACGCCACATGATGAATCGCATCACCAATGATAATTTCTTCGGTTTTAGCCACTTGAGCAATGAAATGTTCAATAGCTTCAATATCCACAGTTTCAGGCTCATTACCGGCTAAACCCATAATAATAGCGATATCAGTATGATGACCCTTTCCCGTTAGTGAAAGAGAACCATAAACATCCACGGTAAATTTAGTAATTTGTGTTAGCTGTCCTTGTTCAATTAAATCATCAACAAACCGATTAGCCGCTTTCATTGGGCCTACGGTATGCGAGCTTGATGGCCCAATACCAATCTTAAAGATTTCAAATGCACTAAACATAGATGTACCTCAACACTTTTGTATCTAAGCGCGCGGTTTTGGCTATCATGTCAAATCAACATCGATTGTAGTTAATCAGTTGAGTTAACTTAATTCACTTGGACCAAAACAACACACTAAAACAGCAAAGATAAAACAGAAAAGAGGAGCATCAAAGATACTCCTCTACTACAGCAAAACTTGAATTAATTTAGCTCATTAAGCCAAATAGAATCGCTGTCATAGCCAGTAAACCAGCAATAACCACAAACACATTACTAATGCGGCCACGGTAAGCTTTTAGCGCAGGTACTTTATGGACAGCATACATAGGCATTAGATAAAGGATTGCAGCAATAATCGGACCGCCCAACGCTTCAATCATGCCTAAAATGCTTGGGTTAATAACCGCAACAATCCAGATGCTGAAGAACATGAAAGCCAAAATGAATTTATTTAGCTTAGCCTCTGATACTTCTTTATTACTGCTACGTAATTGCTTAGTGATCATGCCTTTTAAACCTTCAGTCGCCCCTAAGTAGTGGCCAAAGAAAGAAGAAATAATCGCAATAAACGCAATAATAGGGCCAAAGTAGCTCACAAAACCACTTGAGTGAACATTGGCTAAGTAAGACAAAATAGCTAAGTTTTCACTCTTTGCTTCAGCAAGTTGCGCTGGGCTTAATGATAAAACACAAGAGAACACGAACAGCATCACGAAGCCTACAAGCATCATTGAGGTGTTACGTAAAATCACATCTGCTTTTTTAGCTGCATTGTTGCCATGCTCACGCTTAAGTGACACAGAGAATTGTGAAATTGCAGGAGAATGGTTAAAAGCAAAGATCAATACTGGAATAGTTAACCAAACAGTACCAAAAAACTCACCTGCCGATGGCACCACTTGCAAAGCATCCATTTTCCAGTCAGGAATTAAGTAAAATGACATAAATGCCAAAATCGCAACCAGTGGGTAGACTAAAAATTGCGTCACTTTCAGCATGAATTTTTCACCCGCAACCATCACTGACATCATGCCAATAATAAGTAATGCCGATAATAAAAAACGTGGCGGTGAGGCAAAGCCAAGCTGGTGAACAATAAAGCTATCAACTGTGTTAGTAATACCAACACCATAGATAAGCACAATAGGAAAAATAGCAAAGAAGTATAACAGCGTGATCGCTTTACCCGCATTAACGCCAAAGTGCTCTTCTACCACTTGAGTAATATCACTACCCGGATTCTTAGAAGAGCACACAAAGCGAGATAAACCGCGATGAGCAAGGTAAGTCATAGGTCCAATAATAACGGCCATCATGACTAAAGGCCAAAAACCGCCCATACCCGCGTTAATAGGTAAAAACAAAATACCGGCGCCAACAGCGGTGCCAAATAGACTTAACATCCACGTAGTATCTTGACGACTCCAGCCTTTAACTTGAGTTTGCTCACCTTGAGTTGCTACAGCAACATCCTGCGCACTGATTGAATCTCTTTGCATGGAATAACCTTTGAGGTAACTAATTTGGCGCGGAGAATACAGTGTTCTTATTTGAGAATAGTGACCTAGTTCATTTTTTTGATCCCACACAGCAATAAGAGAGGCGCAATGTGCGCATGATCAAATATTAACTTGGTTACTAATACAGCTTCATTAACAACAATTAATTTAATTGCCAACATTAGATACAAATGATCAACTGCGAATGTACTGCAAAGTCACAAGCCAAAGGGGTTTAAACACTAATAACCTAGTGAATACTTGACTATTTCAATCAAGTAACTCAAGGTTTTTCGATGATAAAATAGCCTTATCACTGTCGAAAGGGAAACGAGAAGGTTAGCTTGAAATAGAAGATTAGCTTGAAAAAGAAAGTTAGCTGGAAATAGATAAGTAAGCTAAAAGCAAAGTTAATATTCACCCAGCAAAGCGTCGAATTTACATTTTTACAGCGGTAAATTCGACTCAACTGAAGTTATATACGATATAACAATATCGCTAGCCCGTTCTTAAACTTAATATGGCGGCGACATCCAGCGCCTTGTCATATTTGACAAACCCAGTCAGTTTTTTATCAATGGCATAAATCGACATACGGTCGGCCAATTCATTGCCTTCAATCCCCACATGAGCGGCAACGTGTTCAATCTCCATATCATCTTTAATGGCATCATAAAGTTCATGAGCCTGCTTAATGACTTCAAGATTGGCGATATCACCGGCAGTCTTGCGTTTCCAGCCTTTTGACTTCCAGCCATAAGCCCAATTAGTGATGCAATTAATCGAATATTGGGAGTCACTGAGTATTTTAACCGTTTGATTAGCCTTAATGGCCTTTTGTGCCACTAATATCGCTTGATAAAGCGCATTCAATTCGGCGCTATTATTGGTGCCATTGGGATTATATAAACCAAACCACAACTCAGCGACTGCGCCATTACGGTAAATCGCCATGCCTGAGCCCGCTTTACCAGGGTTGGGCTCACAGCCGCCATCAGTGAATATCATCACCTCATGAGTGGATAAATCAATCTTAGCTTTGCTGGTCGATGTTGTTTTAGTCGCAGTGCTAGCTTTACTTTTCGCGCTAAAAGCCGCTTTACCTATACTTTTACTTGCCGATGCGCCAAATGCCGCTTTAGCCTCTGCTTCAGTCGGGAAAGATTTGTATTTTGCTTGGGGAAATTTATCCACCTGCTTCTTGGTATAATCCCAACTGGTAAAAATGCCGGTCTCACGCCCTGCCCAAACCACATAAAACTTCTTCGCCATAATGACTTCTCTATAAAATCGCTTAAGATACTCAATGCGCACCAGTTTAGCGTATGACGTAGCAAAATCACCAACTGTTCAGTAAAACTTGGATACTAATTTATGCCTCAAGCACCATTAACGATTATTGTCGGCTCAAATAACCCCGTAAAAATCAATGCCGCCAAAGTGGCCATCAGTCAGTATTTTCCTGATCGTAAAATCAATTGCAGCGGCATGCATGCGCCCTCGTTAGTGGCCGATCAACCCATGACAGATGCAGAAACCAAATTAGGGGCCATTAATCGCGCCCAGTTTTGCCAGTCGCAATACCAATCAAATGCCCAAGAGGCTGACTTTTTTATCGCGATGGAAGGCGGTGTTGATAATTTTGACCATGGCCCTGCGACATTTGCTTATATGGCCATCATTCATAAGCAACAACTATCAGTTGGTCGCAGCGCGCTACTGCCATTACCCACTCAAGTTTACCAAGCGCTAGAGCAAGGTGAAGAGCTGGGCCATGTTATGGATAAACTCTTTAATACCCACAACATTAAGCAAAAAGGCGGCGCAATTGGATTACTCACTCACGGCTTAGCAACCCGCGAAAGCATTTACACCCAAGCGATTATTTTAGCGATGGCGCCTTTTATGAATGCTGAATTTTTCAACAATTAGTTTACCCATAGGAATAAGTTACTTTGTTTTATGGATAAAGATTGCTAACTTCGAAGTAACTCGTTTCCATAGGAGAATTAAATGGAATATCAACGCATAGCGCATTCTAGCCTTGATGTTAGCAAGATTTGTCTTGGTACCATGACATGGGGCGAACAAAATACCCAAGCCCAAGCTTTTGCACAAATGGATTACGCCATTGGTCGTGGAATTAACTTTATTGATACCGCTGAAATGTATCCTGTGCCACCCAGTGCTGACACCCAAGGTGAAACTGAGCGCATTATTGGTCACTACCTTAAACAAAGAGGTAATCGCGATAATTTAGTCATTGCATCAAAAGTGTCAGCTGCAGGCCCTAAAAGTGATTTTGTTAGACCAAACATGGCCTTAGATTGGGTCAACATCCACCAAGCGGTTGATGCATCACTAGAGCGACTACAAGTCGATACCATTGATTTATATCAGCTGCACTGGCCTGATAGACACTGTAATTACTTCGGTGAGCTACTTTACGACCAACTGGATGATGAACATCAAACCCCTATTTTAGAAACCTTAGAAGCATTAGCTGAAGTCATCCGCCAAGGAAAAGTGCGCTATATCGGCGTGTCCAATGAAACCCCTTGGGGCTTAATGCAATACCTTCGATTAGCTGAAAAGCATGGCTTACCCCGCATCGTCAGTGTGCAAAATCCTTATAGTTTGCTTAATCGCAGCTTTGAGGTGGGCATGTCTGAAATCAGCCACCGTGAAGAATTGCCTTTGCTGGCCTACTCGCCTTTAGCTTTTGGCGCATTAACAGGTAAATATGAAAATAATCAGTGGCCTGAAAACGCCAGATTAACGTTATTTAAGCGCTTTGCCCGCTATAACAGCACAGCAATGGCAATTGAAGCTACTCAAGCTTATGTGGATTTAGCCCGTGAGTTTGGTTTGTCGCCAACCCAAATGGCCTTAGCCTTTGTTAATTCAAGACGCTTTGTCGCTTCAAACATTATTGGCGCTACCAATCTTGAACAGTTAAAAGAAAATATCGATAGCCTTGATGTTAGTTTGTCCGCAGAGCTTATTGGCCGCATCAACGAGCTGTCTAACCTTTATCGCTTGCCTTGCCCATAACAAGTGTGAATAACAGGGGTTAATAAGACCTTTTGCCAATCAGCATATTGATGCTTGCAATAAGCGCTACAATCTATGAAGATCGTAGCGCTTTTCTTATGCTGAAGCGATAACTTCAGCGATTCATCATTAACTTAACGAGCTTTCAATGACAGTGCCTGTGGATACCGTTTTAATTAATAATGCCTTTGATCACCAAGCTATTCGATCTCAGTTTCCAATATTGGATCAACAGCTAGATGATAATCCATTGTGTTATTTAGATACGGCAGCCACCAGCCAAAAGCCTGTTAGTGTCATTGAGGCAATGACTCAGTATTATCAGCATGATAACGCTAATGTGCATCGCGCCGCCCATCAGTTATCAGCCAGAGCCACAGCCAACTATGAACACGTTCGTCATCAAGTTAAGCAATTTATTAATGCTAGCCAAACTGAAGAAGTTATTTTCACTCACGGCACCACTGAATCGATCAACATGGTCGCTGCAGGCTTAAGCAAACAGCTTAAAGCTAATGATATTATTTTAGTTGATAGCGCCGCCCATCACGCCAACTTAGTACCATGGCAACAATTGGCCAAAAATACCGGCGCTGTGGTTAAACCCATTCCACTGAATGAGCATTTATCCATTGATATCAATGCCTATTCAGCACTGCTTAGTTTAAAACCTAAGCTTGTGGCCATAAGCCATGTGACCAATGCGCTGGGGTCGGTAAATGATGTCAGCCAATTAGTTGAGCTTGCCCAGCAAGTAGGTGCACTCACTCTTGTTGATGGCGCTCAGGCCATCGCCCATATCGATGTCGATGTACAACAAATTAACTGCGACTTTTATGTGTTTTCAGGCCATAAAATGTATGGCCCCACTGGCGTTGGGATCTTATACGGCCGTTATGCCGAGCTCGATAAGCTTGAACCGCTGCTAACAGGCGGCGAAATGATAAAGTCGGTGAGTTTTGAAGCTACCACCTTTGGGGAACTGCCCAATAAATTAGAAGCGGGCACCCCAGCGATTTCAGCGGTTATCGGTTTAGGCGCAGCAATTAGTTTTATCAATGGACTGCCAAAAGCTGAGTTACTGGCCCATGAGCAAAGCTTACTGAACTATTTGCAAAATGAACTCAGAAACTTAGGCGATATAACCCTTATTGGTGCAACGCCGCATAATATTGGCGTGGTTGCGTTTAACTTGGCACAAGAGCATCATCAAGATGTTGGGATACTACTTGATCAACAAGGCATAGCCGTTCGTTGTGGCCACCACTGCGCCATGCCATTAATGCAGCAGTTAAACATTAAAGGTTGTTGCCGAGCATCCATTGGCCTCTATACTAATAAGCAAGACATTGACCTGTTTATCGCGGCGCTGGGTAATGTTAAAGATCTACTGTTATAGCCTGATGTTTTAGCCAGGCTTTTTAACCTTAGCTTTATAGCTGCAAATACTCTCCACCACCTGATAGTAAATTGAGAAAATGACTAACCAATTACCACAACCCCAAGAGCACTGTTTTAAACCGCTAGATAATAAGGTCGCACAAGCCGTCAGCGCGATTGAGTCAGCAAGCAACTGGCAAGATAAATACCGTCAAATCATGCTGGTTGGTAAAGCCCTACCGACACTTGATGATGCCTTTAAGCTAGAGTCAGCCCAAGTAAAAGGCTGCGAAAGCCAAGCGTGGCTTTACCATAAAGCGATTGATGGCAAACATTTTTTTTGTGCCGACAGTGATTCACGTATAGTTAAGGGTCTAATTGCTATACTGTTATATGCAACTCATACAAAAACCAGTGCCGCCATTAGTGCATTTGACTTAACTGAGTATTTTGAACAATTAGGACTTAGCGGCCAATTAAGCCCCTCTCGTACCAATGGGCTTACCGCACTCGCCAATGCAATTAAGCAATACGCCGCAAACTAATCAATAATGATTACGAGCGTTAAAAGGAATAACAATGTCTGAAAGCGCTTGTAACCAAAACAGAAGAACCCTACTTAAAGGGATCGCTGCAACCAGCTTACTTTGCCCGCTGTATAGCACTTCTGTGTTTGCCGCCTCCAAAAAGCGCCTCTATATTGATGGTTTATCATTTCTGCCCGAAAACCTAGCAGATGTTCGCGAATCAAAACTTGATGCTTACATCTGTGATATCTCCGCTATCGAAACTATTACACAGCCCGATGGCACCACCAATTACAAACGCACCTACCAAGCCTGTATTGAAAGTATAAAACAAGCTAAAAAAGTGGTCGATGATAACCCTTCAGTTTTATTACAAGGGCTAACAGGCAACGACATTGCCAAAGCCCGAAATGAGCAGCGCACCGCGGTGTACTTTCAAATCCAAGGCGCTGACTGTGTTGAAGCCGATGCCGATAACGCTAACAGTGGCGATAAGCCTTGGCCACAACTAGACCAATTTCACAAACATGGTTTACGGGTGCTGCAATTAACCCACCACTACGGCAACCGCTTTGCCGGTGGCGCATTAGACAATGATGGCTTTCAAAGCCTCAATAAGCCACTGACCGCTGATGGTAAGGCATTAATCGCCGAGCTTAATCGTCACAATATTCTTATCGATGTCAGTCACTCAAGTCCGCAAACCGCACTGGATACCGCTAAAGTCTCCACTAAACCCATAGTGCAAAGCCATGGCGCTGTGCGCTCCATCGTCAATAATGCTCGCTGCTCACCCGATGAAGTGATCCGCGCTATTGCCGACACTGGCGGTGTGTTTGGTATTTTCATGATGAGCTTTTGGCTCACCAATAAGCCTGTGCCGAGTATTGATGATTATATTCGCCAACTTGATAGGGTCGCTAGACTGGGCGGCATGGATGCAGTAGCCATTGCCAATGACTTTCCCCTGCGGGGACAAGAAAACTTACTGGCGTTAAATAACAATAACGCCGAAGGGGTAAAACAATACCTTGGTTGGTGGCAAAGTCTTGCTGATAAAAATGTATTAGGCTTTGACCATACCCCAGAGCATGTGGTTATCCCAGAACTTAACCATATCGACAGAATGAGTCGCATTGACGATGCACTGGCCAAAGCACGTTATAAGTCGAGCGACCGAGATCGTTTCCTCGGTGGCAACTGGCAAAGAGTGCTTAAACAAGTGTTGGTTTAATTTGCATCAGATTTAAGTTGTTGGTTTGCTTTCTGTATTTCCAAACTCCGTTTGGATTAACGTTGTGGCGCTTCGTTCACACCTGATTTATTTTTTTAAATATTTCCAAACTCCGTTTGGATTAACGTCGTGGCGCTTCGCCCACACCAGATTTAGGCTGTTGGTTTCCTTTCTGTATTTCCAAACTCCGTTTGGATTAACATCGTGGGTTTTCCACCCACACCCGACCAAAAGGGTATCAACAGCAATACCCTCTTGGATCACCCTGCCGCCCCTAACGAAAAATGCTGAAAAGCGCATAGTTTTCGATGGGGATCGATCCAGCTTTTAACTTCGTTTGTAGACTGCTTCGGTCTTATTCGAAAATGCTAACGCTTCCGATGGTGCATCCCTGCACCGCGAAAGCTATGCTCACATCCATGTGAGCATCACGCTATTTTCTTCAACGTCCTCAATTCAAATTGAGTCTTTTGGATTTTTAGCTTTATATCTTTTTAATCTTTTTAATCTTTTACTTGGCACTAATACAGTCAAATCGAAGAAGCAATAATCCCAGTGTAGATGCAGCAGCGAGCTTCCAAAACATGGATGTTTTGGCAGAGCCTACATGGATGTACTTGCGGCGTCTCGCAGTTGTATCTGCACATAAGCCTGCGGCAGGCAATTGGTTAAATCGAAGTTATGGTCTACGTAAAAAGTGCCAATATAAATGGAGAATAGAGTTGGTGGTCATGAAACATTTTGCCCCCTTTTTAATTTAGTCTTTAATCACAGGAGATGTTAACCATCACAATTTGACCTCATTTCACTTATGCATGTAATCTGTTATCAATATAAAAATAGCAGCGATATAAGGGAGGGTTACACCTTGAACCTAGCTTACAAGGTAAACATCAAGATTTTAAGCTCGACAAACTCTAGACTCGATAAATTTTAGACAAAAAAAGCTGAAACCTAGGTTTCAGCTTTTTTGTTTTGAAACGCTTACTGTTAGTTAGCTTACTTTGAACATTAGTAACTAAACACTAGCCACCAAAGTCATCTAGCAAGATATTTTCTTCTTCAACACCTAAGCTTTCTAGCATGCTGATCACAGAGGAGTTCATGATTGGAGGGCCACACATGTAGAACTCACAATCTTCTGGCGCTTTGTGATTCTTAAGATAGTTTTCCAATAATACCGTATGAATAAAGCCGGTATAGCCGGTCCAGTTATCTTCAGCTAAAGGCTCTGACAAAGCTACATGCCATTCAAAGTTGTCATTTTCAGCGGCTAAGGTATCAAAATCATCTTGGTAAAAAATCTCTCGCGCTGAACGCGCCCCATACCAAAAAGACATTTTACGTTTCGTTTGCTTACTCTTAAGTTGATCAAAAATATGCGAACGCATCGGCGCCATACCTGCACCACCACCAACAAACACCATTTCTGCGTCTGTTTCTTTGACAAAAAACTCACCGAAGGGCCCTGAAATAGTTACCTTGTCGCCAGTCTTTAGATTAAAGATATATGACGACATTTGCCCTGGTGGTAAATCATTGCTTGGCGGCGTAGCAATACGCACATTCAGCATGATGGTGCCTTTTTCGTCGGGGTAGTTCGCCATTGAATAAGCACGCAATACATCTTCATCAACGGTTGAAACTAGGCTAAATAAGTCGTACTTATCCCAGTCATCACGATATTGCTCAGGAATATCAAAATCAGCGTATTTCACCTCATGGGCAGGGGCTTCAATTTGAATATAACCACCGGCTTTGAAATGAACATCCTCCCCTTCAGGGACTTTCAGCAGCAGCTCTTTAATAAAGGTCGCTTGGTTGTCATTAGAAACTACCTCACATTGCCACTTTTTAACCCCAAAGATCTCTTCATCCACTTCTAGTTCCATGTCGGTTCGCACCGCAACCTGACACGCTAACCGGCAGCCTTCTTTGGCTTCTTTTTTGGTGATGTGGTCAAGCTCTGTGGCTAAGATATCACCGCCACCTGATTTCACTGTGACCCGACATTGGCCACAGGTGCCGCCACCGCCACAGGCCGATGGAATAAAAATACTGTTGCTCGCCAGTGCGCCAAGCAGTTTATCACCAGCAGGTGTGCACACACTTTTGTCTGCATCACCATTAATGCCGATGGTGACATCACCCGTACCCACCAATTTGCTTTTGGCGAATAAAATTATCATTACCAGCAAACTTACCACTATGGTAAACATGCCTATGCCAATTGCCATTTCCATTAAATGCACCTTCTCAACAGTTGCTGATAACAAGCAGTCTCATGGGTCAGTTTTACCAAAACCACTGATTCAAGCATGAGTGAGTCATCTATAAGCGAATTCAAATTTGTTTGCATTTTCACGCCTTACAAAGTGATGCCAGCAAATGACATAAAACCTAATGCCATTAAACCTGTAGTAATAAAGGTAATGCCAATTCCTTGCAGCCCTAGTGGGATAGCATGAAATTTCATCCGTTCACGCAGCCCGGCGAGTAAGACAATGGCCATCGCCCAGCCCACTGCACTACCTGCTGCAAACACCACAGATTCGCCTAAGTTATAATCACGGTTGGCCATGAAAATAACCCCAGCAAAAATGGCACAGTTCACCGTTAGTAGCGGTAAGAAAATACCTAAAGATTGATACAGAGTTGGAATGTACCTTTCTAAAAACATCTCCAAAATCTGCACTAATGCGGCAATCACCCCAATAAAGGTAATTAACTGTAAGTAGCTTAAGTTAAGCTCAGGGAAGCCTGCCCATGCCAGTGCACCTGGCGCAAGGATATTCACGTAAATCAGCTGATTTACCGGTACGGCTAATACCATCACCACAATCACTGCAATGCCCAAACCAAATGAGGTTGAGACCTTTTTAGACACCGCGAGGAAGGTACACATGCCTAAGAAAAAAGACAGTGCCATGTTGTCGATAAAGGCCGCTTGAATAAATAAATTAATATAGTGTTCCATTGCCATTATCCTCTCTTACGCTGCACAACATTGATCGCCCAAATCATCACGCCGATCAAAAAGAATGCGCTTGGTGGCAAGGTGAACATTTCATTGGCAAGATACCAACCACCGTTTTCGATAGTGGTAAATATCTCTTTGCCAAATAAGGTTCCGCGTCCTAGTAGCTCACGCACAAAGGCGACACTTAATAAAATCACCCCGTAGCCCATGGCATTACCTAGCGCATCAACAAATGCCAAATGCGGTGGGTATTTCATCGCAAAGGCTTCTGCGCGGCCCATGATGATACAGTTGGTAATAATCAAACTGACAAATACAGATAACTGCTTTGAAAGCTCATAAGCCACGTCCTGCAACACCATATCAACGATAATTACCAAAGAGGCAATCACGGTCATTTGCGCAATAATACGCACGCTGCTAGGGATAAAATTGCGAATGCTCGAAATGATCACATTGGAGCACACTAAAACAAAGGTCACCGCCAGTGTCATTACCAATGCGGTTTGCATTGAATTACTCACAGCCAGTGCAGAGCAGACCCCTAGCACTTGCATCGCCACTGGGTTATTGGCAAAAATCGGTGAGGTCAGAATTTGTTTAGTTGAGATAGTCGTACTCATTATTTCGCCTCCGTAGTGGCAAACTGGTTAAGAAAGGTTTGATAACCTTCTACACCAAACCAAAATTCAACCGCACGTTGAATGCCCATGCCCGTTCGGGTTGCGCCACTAACGCCATCAACACCGTGAATATCGCCAGCTTTAGCACCGCCTTTGATAACCTTGATGGAAATTTTGCCTTTATCATCAAATAGCTGCTTACCTTTCCATAAGTCAGTCCACTGGGGATCTGTTACAAAATCAGCAATACCAGGGGTTTCACCGTGTTCGTAGAAAATAATATTCTCAACGGTATTTAAATCAGGCTTAAGGGCTAAATAACCATAAATCATCGACCACAGTCCTTTACCATAAATGGGCATCACCACACTGGATAATTGACCATTAGCGTCAAAGACTTCAAATACGCGGATATTATCCGCACGGCTTTTAATTTTGGCGGTATCTTTTTTAGGTTTTGATGATGTATCTGGGTTTATCGCTGCCATACGCTCATCAAAATCAAGTAGATTGTCATGATCAACAAACTCACCCGACTCTAGATTGACCATTTTAGGGCTTACTCTTTGTTCAAATAATTCCCTAAAATCGCCGCTGCTGATATCAATATTGGCGGCCCGTAATACAAACTGCTGCACTTCATCACGCTTTTTAACCAGCTTACGTTCTTTTAAAATTTCAGCGGTACCGGTGATCATAAACGAACAGACTAAACTCAGGCTGATGATAAAAATCATCGTGCCAGCTATGCTATCTTTCTTAAAGGCCATGGCGTTTTAGTCTCCGTTTAATGTTGGCACGAGCCACCAGATAATCGAATAATGGCGCCCATAGATTTGCGAACAATATCGCCAACATGATCCCTTCAGGCAATTTCACGTTCAACACCCGGATCAGCACCGTCATAAAGCCAATTAATGCGCCATAGGCGTATCGACCACTGCGGGTATATGAGGCGGTCACTGGATCGGTTGCCATAAACATCATCCCCAGTGCAAAACCACCGGTAACTAAATGCCATGTCCACGGCATAGAAGCCATAGAGCTTTTCGCAGGTCCAACTAAGTTAAACAATATTGCTGTAGCGATCATGCCGAACATAACCCCTGCAACCACTCGCCAATCTGCCACTCGAGTTAGCAGCAATACACCGCCGCCAATCAAAATAGCTAAGGTGCTGGTTTCACCAATAGAGCCTGGAGTGAAGCCTAAAAATGCATCCATCCATGCAGGATCTGATAAGGCGCTAATCCAGCTAACATCGGCAAACATATTCGCGCGACTGGCTGCAGCTTGGGTTAAGGTGGTGGCACCTGAAAAACCATCAGCAGCAACAAATTGGCTTAAGGCTGCGACTTCTGTGGGGTAGGCAAAATAGATAAAGGCATAACCGGCTAACGCTGGGTTTAAAAAGTTATAACCCATGCCGCCAAACATTTCTTTGGCTACGATAACCCCAAAGGTCACTCCTACAGCAATAATCCATAAGGGTGTCGATACCGGCACTATGATAGAAAACAGTAATGCTGTAATAAAGAAGCCTTCATGTAATTCTTGGCGCCGCACTTTGGCAAAAACCACTTCCCACACTAAACAGACAAACAAGGTCATTAGGTAAATTGGCACATAATAACTCGCACCATAAGCCATTAAGCTGACAAAACCTGATTGTTCGGTTAACTGGCCAAACAGCATTGAAAACAAGCCAGCCTGCCAAGCCTCAGGTTGAGTTGCCCCAGCCATGATGGCAATTTGCGCTTGTAAGCCTAGGTTGTACATCCCAAAAAATATGGCGGGCAGTAAACACATACCCACAATATGCATGGTACGTTTTACATCAATGGCATCACGAACATGCACTTTACCTTTGGTACTGCGGCCACGAGCAATCCACAAGGATCGCAAGTAACTTTTCATCGAGTCGCCATGAGCATAATAGCGATCTTGATGATCCGGTTTCTTTTGTTGCTGACTCATTAACCTTCCCTCTCGATGATATCTAGGCAAGCACGTAACTCTTTACCAAAGTCATACTTTCCGGGACAAACAAAGGTACAAAGTGCTAAATCTTCTTCGTCTAATTCTAAAGCGCCTAATAGCTGTGCTTCATCGGTATCTCGCACCACCAGATCTCTCACCAACAAGGTCGGTAAAATATCCAAAGGCATAACGCGGGCAAGCTGACCAAAAGCCATCATCGCACGAGGAGAGCCACCTGCATGGGTGGTAAAATCAAACAGTTTTTTAGTACGGCTAAAACCTGACATCATGATACCTGTCAGTGAGAACTTTTCTTTATTACGGCGCACCCAAGGTAATAACTCGTGACGGGCGTTTTCAGTTAGTACACAAACTTGATTATGATAACGACCTAAATAGTTATAAACCCCAACTGCGGTATGGCCACAAAGTACGGAGCCCGATACCACCCGTGAGTGAATATCTTCAATTTCATTTTCGACTAGCTCACCCAAGTCTGCCCCTAATTGGGTCCGCACTAACCTTGGTTTTAACACATTGGGTCCAGCAAATGACACCACTCGCTCATTAAATAGCTCACCGGTTTGAAACAGCTTGCCAACGGCAATCACATCTTGATAGCCAATATGCCAAACTACCCGCTCAACACTTACTGGATGCAGCAGATGGATATGAGTACCCACCAGCCCAGCGGGATGAACGCCGCCAAATTGATATGACTCAACTTGAGCTAAATCATGGCCGGGTAACGCCTCACCTTGATCATGACACAGCATCACTTTACCATCGGTTAACCGGGTTAGTGCCTGCATTCCCACAGCAAATGCTTGTGGCTGCTCAGCGATAATCACGCGAGGATCGGCCGCTAACGGATTACTGTCCATGGCGGTCACAAAGATTGCCGATGGCCTAGTATCTAACGCGGGAATTTTTGAGAAAGGGCGGGTTCTTAATGCCGTCCATAACCCACTGTTAACCAGATTGGTTTGCACCGCTTCGCGGGATAATGCCAAAACATCATCGCTAGTAGCAAAACTCACGGCTTCATCGCCTTCGCAACGGATCACCACTGATAATAGCACCCGTTTTTCGCCCCTGTTTATGGCAATCACTTCGCCACTCGCAGGGGCAGTAAAGGTCACTCCGGCAATCTTTTTATCTTGAAAAAGCGCTTGGCCTTTTTTAACGATATCACCTTCTTCAACCAACATAGTCGGCTTTAAACCAACATACTCTTCGCCTAATATGGCAACTCTGGTTGGCTTTGCTGTGACGTCGATTATTTGTTGCGGCTCACCCGCGATAGGCACATCGAGGCCCCGTTTAATTGTTATAACCTGATTTGAGGATCCAGCCATTACTTGTAACCTTTAAAATTCAGATACCACATAATAAATAGATTTGTGACCTAAATCCGCTATTGAGGTCACACCTTTTAAATGAATTGTGAAATAAATGTACTAATAACACCTAAATTCGACCAAAAACTTGAACCAAGACCGATATTCAATTTCAAAACAGGAACTAAAGCACAAAAAACAGCATCTAAAACGCTACCCAATGCTGAACTACCCCATGTATCACAATTTAACATAGACACAGTTCACATTAATCTCAATAAAAGCTGTATAAGAATTACAGAAATCAAAATTTGCTAGGTAAGCACTGAGATAATAATTAAGTTTGAAGCAATAAGAATGACAAATATGGGATAAGTATGAAATGAACATGTTAATGGCAAGCCTGAGCAGCTAAAAACAAAAAATGGCCAAGACTGTCGTCTTCGCCATTTAAATTCATGCGGTCAAAATTATCGGTAAATATAGCTTAAGATCAAATCCGCTAAATACTCACTTGAGACTGAATTGGTGCAGCTGAGTACTCTTGAGGATTAAACCAATTGAGGCTGTCTGCCAATGACACCACCTCACCGATAATCATCAATGCTGGCATTTGCAAAGCAGGATCTGCAGCCAGCTGCGATAACTCACTTAACTTACCGATAAAGCGCTGTTGAGATGCGGTCGTCGCCTTAGAAACAATAGCCACAGGCGTATCACCATCACGGCCACTACTCATTAATCCATCACGGATAATCTCTGCGTTCAAAATGCCCATATAAACCACTAAGGTATTATTTGGATTTGCATAACCTTGCCAGTCCATCGGCCGACTTTGTAATTGGCAATGACCAGTAATAAACGTCACTCCTTGAGCAAAATCTCGGTGGGTTAATGGAATGCCAGCATAAGCAGCTGTGCCACTAGCAGCAGTAATACCGGGGACAACCTCAAAAGCAACCCCTGTTTCTGCTAAGGTTTGCAGCTCCTCACCGCCACGACCAAAAATAAACGGATCACCACCTTTAAGGCGTACCACGTTTTTGCGAGTGTAAGCTTTTGTCACCAGTAACTGATTTATTTCATCTTGCCCAGCACTATGCTTGCCAGCACGTTTACCCACAGCAATTTTTTCAGCGCTTTGTGGGATTAAATCTAAGATGTCTTGGCTAACGAGGGCATCGTACAGGACAGCATCGGCTTGCTTTAACACCCGATAAGCTTTGAGGGTGAGCAGCTCAACATCTCCAGGCCCTGCACCGACTATCCAGACTTTCCCTTTGGCCCCTTGACCCGGTATCGAAACCAATTCCATTTTTCAAAACCCCACAATGTTTACTTAGCATCAAATATAGCCCTTTATATATTCCATATATAATAGATAATACTTAGCTTTTATTCCATTTAGTTATATGAGACCTATTAAGTGGCATTTAAAAACCTTGGTAAACTAGCTGCACAGTTACCATACAAAGCCCAAGCTCAAATCATCAGTACTTTTCATTTTTAACCATAGTGTTAGTCTAGAAAAATATAATTAAAGGGAGCTTTTAATGAAACCAACATGGATCCGATTATGGTTTAGCGCAGCCATTGGTTTAGGAGTAAGCCAAGTGGCTTTAGCTGAAGACTCACTCGTTGATGAAAGAGTAAAAGACGAGCTTAAAACTTCAGAGGAGCGCTTTGTCATTACCCCCCATAAAGTTAATTACATTTTGCCATACACCTATAATGACAACCCTAACACTGACCCATATACAAACTTTACAACCAATGACGACAATGAAGAAGTCATCGATAACGCTGAGGCTAAGTTTCAGATAAGCTTTAAATTCCCGCTGTGGTATAACGTTTTTGGCGACAATGGCCACCTCTATTTCGCCTATACCAACCAGTCTTACTGGCAAGTCTATAATAAAGAAATTTCCTCCCCTTTTAGAGAAACTAATCATGAACCGGAAATGTTCATGCTATTCAATAATGACTGGCAAGTGGCAGGGTTAACAAATTCGTTTTGGGGTGTAGGGGCTGTGCATCAATCTAATGGTCAATCTGGTTCACTTTCACGCAGTTGGAATCGAATTTACGGCACCATGGTATTTGATAGAGGCCCTTTTGCATTAGGTCTAAAGGCGTGGTGGCGGATCCCTGAAGATGAAAAAGCAACACCCAGCTCGCCTGAGGGTGATGACAACCCCGATATTGAAGACTATATGGGCAACTTTGAGTTAACAGCCGTCTATGGCCTTGATGAGCATATGTTTACCTTAATGGGGCGCAATAATTTACAACACCCAAATAAAGGCTCCATTGAGTTTACTTGGAGCTATCCGATATTAGGCAATTTACGCTTATATACCCAGTACTTTAATGGCTATGGCGAAAGTATGATTGACTATAATCATCATAATCAGCGCATTGGGATCGGGGTTTCGATTGGTGATATTCTTTAAAATAGGCCATCACAAACAATAAAAACAGCCATAAAAACAACAATAAAAACAATAAAAAAGGTGAAGCTGCAGTTATATACAGTTCACCTTTTTTGTTATCAATACCCGACTAGCTTGTTAGCAACTTAGTAAGCTTTACTATCACCGCGAGTAGAGATTGAAATACCTTTATCGGTAATATCCAAGTTTACCTGCATGCGCATGTCATAATCTTTGAGCATTTCTAGTTCTTCTGGCACTTGCTCACCGCTTTCTTCAATGAGTGAAAATACCGGTTTCAGCACTTTTTGATAATCAATCGACATATTCGCTAAGCCATTAGCGACCAGCGGTTCTTTAGCCAGTTTATTAGCTAAGTCTTCACCTTTATCGCCACTGTAAATCACAATGTGCTGATCTTTAATAGCCATTTGAGCGCTTACCCCCATTGAAGGTGGCAGCATTAGCAATGAAGACACATCGATGGGATCACCATTAGTCTCCAGTTGAACTTGGGCTAACTGAGGCACAAATGGCTTAATCATGTTTAATAGCATTTCTGGGTTTTCAGCCGATAAGCTAATCAGTGCATCTAGGTGCTTAAAGCCAGGCTCACCATTTTCGTCAGTTAACGAAAAGTCGACTATGGTGGCACTCATGCCCTTAACCCCATTGGCCATGCCTGTCATCATGCCAAGCATTGCCGGATTTTGGCCGCTGATTTCATATTGCATTTGCGCTAGTGCTTCACACTGATAACTGGGCGTTTGTAAATCTTGCCAAATTTCAGTTAATGCTGGTGCTAATTGCGCCGCATCAAGCCCCAGTGCTATGGACATGGCATTGTCAGTTAGGCTATTAGTGAAACTAGGAATAAAACCACGCATTTTATTAAATGCACCTAATATCACTTGGTTGTTAGATTCAACCACCATTTGGGCATCAAACTGCGCTTGTTTACGGCTAACATTAAATGCTTTTAAGCCCATAACCGTGCGCGGCCAATTTGTAGCGATAGCATCAAGCTCTGTTTGACACTCAGCCGTTTTAAACTCTGCAAAAGGATCACTGCCAGTGCCATCTAACTCGCCTAATTTAGATAACTGTTTAGCCAGCATATTGCCATCAGTTGAGGTTAATCCTTTCACTAATTCCACATGGTTTATAAAGCTTATACTGTCGTTTAAAAAACCATGAGTCTTAATGATATCTTCAACAATGCCACTGTCACTAATTGGATTATCAACTTTGGATAATCCCAGCGCCGTTGCTAATAATTCTGGTTTATTGAAGGAGGTATTTAAGGTTACTGTTAACCAGCCATCTTGCTGGGCAACAACTAAATCAATCGATTCATCGTCATCAATAAGTGAATAAGCACGATACTCAAGGCCTTCAATGGTTGCCGTGGTGTGGGCTAAACCGCTTTCTTCTGACGCTTTGTCCAATACTTTCCAAATAGCCTGTTCATCAGTGACTTGCACCTTAAAAACAGGCAACGCCCCTAGCGTGTAGGTATATGACTCAATCTTGGCAGGCAAACCAAAGGTTGTTAAAAACAGTTCAGGGTCTTCAAGGCTAGTTAAATAACTTTTATATAAACTGACAAAAAATCCCTCTTGGGCACTTGAATATGGGCCAGCCTGCTCAATTTGCTCTAGTTGGGCAGCACCGTTTTGCCCCATAGGCATTGAATACAAATAATCTTCTAACGGAAACGGGGTGAGTTGTCCTGAAAAAAGTAAGGTATCTGCTGGGATATACGCGAGCATGTCGTTATCAGTTGTGGTGACACCATCGTTGTTCGATAGCATGTATGCGCCTGCACCAGCAGCGGCAATGGCAACTGCGATAGCCAGTTTTTTCATTTATTTGTGCTCCATAATTCACATGTAAGTAATAACAAGTCACTCTTCCTTGAGAGTAAATGCTTAGTTAATGCCGATAACTCAATTTGATCAAGCATAGCGATAACTTAGCACACTTTTAATTTGCAAATAAAATAATGCCTCGATAAAAGTGGCTTGGGGTTTGATAAGCAATAACCGAGTTAAGCAATTGTTTATAAGGTTTAAAAGTCTAATAAAAGGTTAAGCAGGTGCCAAAAAGATAGGATAAATAAACCATGAAGATAGCGATATCGATGAAAGGTTGGTTTCTCGGCTAGCCAATGATGGCTAACCGAGATAACCAAATGGATTATGCTTACGCTAGCAAGCCAATCACTACACACTCGTTTTACGAGCGAGGCTTTGGAGGTACGTGGCGTGCAAAAACATGCCTAAAGTGTCGACAAAACCATCTACGGGAACTTCTAAATTTAGACTATAGAATTAACAAATGCCTAATTGTTTTTGGCTAAATATCACGATATAAAGCAACAGAGGTAAATATCAGTCATTGGTTTTAATACTTTGGTCGAAAGCAATGTTACCTATTAATAATAAGCGCTCGCATTAGCAGTAAATATTAACCTTAGCGACCCATATGTTGCGTTCAACATCCCTATTGACACTTTTATTGAATCCCAAAAATATTAAACTCAAAAAAATATCAGCCTCATTGGACTGATATTTTTTATAACCAAATGACTAACCTGCAATTGGCTAAATTTCGTAATGTAATCCACATTCACGCTTCAAGCCATTAAAACGGGTTTCTTCTTCGCTCATGCCAAGCTCAAGCGGCTTGCTTGAGTGAGTATCACCCACAGACACGTACCCTTGCTCCCAAAGTGGATGATAAGGTAATTGATGCTCAGTGAGGTACTCATGGACATCTTTGTTACTCCAATCAATGATGGGCAGTAGCTTATATTTATCACCATGAATAGCTAAAATGGGCAGCGCTTCACGGCTACTGGCTTGCGAGCGACGTAGCCCGGCAAACCAAGTGCCGACATTTAGCTCAGCCAAAGCACGTTGCATAGGCTCCACTTTATTGATGCGATTATACTTTTCTAAGCCTTCGAGATCTTGCTCCCAAAGCTTACCGTAACGGGCTTCTTGCCATGCAGATGACTGCTGGGCGCGAAATACCTGTAGATTTAAATCTAGTCTTTGGGTTAACTCATCAATAAATTGATAGGTTTCAGCAAACAAGTATCCTGTATCCGTCAATATCACCGGAATATCTGTCTGCGCTTGGCTTACCATATGCAACATAACCGCCGCTTGAATACCAAAACTTGACGATAAAGCATGTTCGCCAGGCAAAAAAGCTAATCCCCAAGTGACTCGCTCTTGCGCGGTTAAATCGGCTAAAAAGCGATTCACTTTTTCTAGCACTATTTTTTGCTCAGACTTGGGAGCTGATAATAGTGCTTGCAACTCATTGTGATTAATCATCGTAATGACCTCTGTTGCTAACCCGTTAGCCATGAAAATCTACAGCGGCATCGTTCACGGCTTTAATTATGCCAAAGCGAACTGTAAAGTTACCGAAGGTTTCACCTGCATCACGCTCAAGTACATACAAGCCGAATAATCTGTCTAACTCAGCTAAAATTTCAGCTTCTTGAATATTCTCTTTGTACATTTTATTAAGGCGTGTGCCTTCAAAGCTTGCACCTAAATACAAGTTATAACGTCCAGGCGCTTTACCTACTAAACCAATTTCGGCTGCGAACGGTCTCGCACAGCCATTAGGGCAACCTGTCATTCTCACCACAATGGCTTGCTCGCTAATACCATGCTTAGCTTGCAGCGCATCAATATGGTCAATAAACTCTGGGAAATATCGCTCCGCTTCGGCCATGGCTAATGGACAGGTAGGCAGCGCCACGCAGGCAATTGAATGGCCGCGGGTTTGACTGATAACCTTGCCAAAAAAGCCATGCTTACGGGCTAAATCTTCAATCGCAGCTTTATCTTCTTCTGCAACCCCAGCAATAATCATGTTCTGGTTAGAGGTCATTCTAAAATCACCTTTATGGATTTTGGCGATTTCTCTTAAGCCTGTTTGCAGCGTCTGACCAGGTTCATCTTTAATACGACCACTTTCAATGAACAAGGTTAAATGCCAGTTGTTATCTAAGCCTTGAACCCAACCATAACGGTCACCGCGATCGCCAATCACTACCTCACGTTTAGGTTCAAAACTCACCCCTGCACGCTTTTCAACTTCTGCTTTAAATTCTGCAACGCCATGATCGACAATGGTGTACTTCAAACGTGAACGCTTACGATTGACACGGTTACCCCAGTCACGCTGAACTGTCATAACAGCTTCAGCGAATTTAATCACATCGTCAGTTTTAATAAAGCCAAAATCATCCGCTAGACGTGGAAAGGTTTCCACTTCACCATGAGTTGAGCCCATACCGCCACCAGCAACTAAATTAAATCCGACTAACTCACCCGCTTCAGCGATGGCAATAAAACCTAAGTCATTGGTATAAACATCAACATCATTGTCTGGGGGTACTGCTACAGCCATTTTAAATTTACGTGGCAAGTAGGTTTTACCGTACACAGGTTCGTGAGTTTCAGTATCAAGCAGCTTTTCTTTATCTAACCAAATTTCAGCATAGGCGTGAGTATGAGGCAATAAATGATCTGACAACTCTTTAGCCACTGCATAAGCCTGTTGATGTAACTTAGATTCAACAGGGTTTGGGTTACACATTACGTTACGGTTAACGTCACCACAGGCCGCAATAGAATCTAACGCCGCTCTATCAAGGCCTTGGATCAGCGTTTTTAAATTACGCTTTGGAATGCCGTGATATTGAAAGGTTTGACGGGTGGTTAAACGAATACTGTTTGATGTCGTTAGCGTTGATGAGATTTTATCCACATCCAACCATTGCTCAGGACTACAAATACCACCTGGTACACGGGCTCGTAACATGAAACTGTATAAAGGCTCTAGTTTTTGTTCTTTACGCTCATTACGTAAATCACGATCGTCTTGCTGATAAAAGCCGTGGAATTTGATCAACTGCTGATCGCCATCACTAAACGAACCGGTAACTTGGGTGTCTAAGCCTTCTTTAATGGTGCCGCGCAGGTAATCACTGTCGGTTTTTAAATATTCATTTACTGCTAACTTTTGCTCACTCATCCTGTGGCCTCTATCGATGCTTTTATGACGCTGGTGATATCAAATCACCAGCGTGTATATTATTTTCGTTATGCTTATTTCGAACTCATGCGGTATTCATTTAGTAAACGTCTTTTTGATAACGTTTCGCACTGCGCAACCCTTCAAGGTAATCCTCAGCGCCCTGCGCATCTAAACCACCATACTTAACTGCGACATCTAGTAAGGCTTGATGGACATCTTTTGCCATACGCTCTGCATCGCCACAGATATAAAAATGCGCGCCATTTTGTAGCCATGCCCAAATCGCTTCACCTTGCTCTGCAATCCGGTGTTGCACATAAATTTTATGTTGTTGATCACGTGAGAAAGCCACATCGAGGCGCGATAAATCACCCGCTTTTAGGTACTGTTGCCACTCAACTTGGTATAAAAAGTCTTGCTCAAAATGCGGATTACCGAAAAATAACCAGCTATCGCTGTTAACGCCGTCTGCTGCACGTTGTTGCATGAAGGCTCTAAAAGGCGCCACACCAGTGCCAGGGCCAACCATAATAACTGGAGTGTCGCTATTTTCTGGCAAACGAAAATGCTTATTCGGTTCAACGTAAACCTTAACTTGCTGACCTTCTTCTGCAGATGCTAAGAAGTGCGAAGCGCCGCCAAAACGCGCTTGACCCGCACGCTCATCTTCAACCAGTGCCACGGTTAAATGCACTTCGTTTTCCACTTCCGCTTGGCTAGAGGCAATTGAATATAAACGCGGTGTTAATGGGCGTAATAAACTTACTAAGGTTGCGGCATCGATTTTTACTGGATACAAACTGATTAAATCAGCTAATTGATGACCTAATACAAACTGGCGAGTTTGCTCTTTATCTGCAGCAATCGCGCTAAGCTCTGCATTCCCCGCAAGCTCTGCCCATGCCGTCACAAGACCCGGGTAAAGTTGGGTTAGCTCTTTTTTATCTGTTAATGCTTGTTGTAGCGATAAGGTATTTTTACTGACCACAACTTCAGTTGACGGGTCTAATCCTAAACCGCTAATCACTTCAGTGACTAAAGCCTCGTTATTGGTAAACCAAATACCTAAGGCGTCACCCACTTGATAACTGATACCAGATTCGCCTAAATCGATTTCCACGTGGCGAACATCACGATCAGAATCACGACCGGTAAGCTTTTGACTTAATAACACTTCTGCTTCATAAGGATTTTGCTTGGTAAATTCGCTTTCACCCGCCGCTTTGGCGCTATCAATTGACACCACGCTGGCACTGCTAGTTTCAACTAATGGCTCAACCGCTGTTATTACCGACTCAAGCCATTGCTCTGAAGCTTCTTCGTAATCAACATCACACTCAACTAACGGCAATAACTCTGTTGCACCTAAAGCAGATAAGCGTTCGCTGAAGTCTTTACCGGTTTGACAATAAAACTCATAGCTTGAGTCACCCAAGGCCAAAATTGAAAAGTTAAGTTGATCTAACTTAGGCGCTCTTTTTGAAGCAAGGAACTTATGTAATTCAATAGCATCATCTGGCGCTTCACCCTCACCGTGGGTACTCACCACCGCGATTAAAATGGTTTCTTGCTTTAACTGACGCACATTGTAATCAGCCATCGAGCTTAAATTAACCGTAAAGCCTTTAGCGGATGCCTTTGCAGCTAACTCTTTAGCGATACCTTGACCATTACCCGTTTGACTACCAAATAAAATTGTCACAGTTTGCGCTGCACTAGCCTCTGGCGCACTTGCTGTTTGCCCTTGATTTGAAGATGCAGCCAAATAGCCACTAACCCAAGCTAATTGCACCGCAGATAATTCAGAAGTGAGCTGTTTTAGCTTGTCGACTTGTCCTTGAGACAATGGCGATGCGAATGAAGAAAGTTCTTTTAACAACATTGGAGAGCCCTATAACAGTTTAATATCATCAGATTACTCCGATTCTTTAAAACCAAAAAAGACTAAATGTTGATTCTTTATTCCATTAAGGAATATGCAAAGCTGCATTTTTAAGCTACAAAAGTGTGGTCTAGTGCAAACTTTTGGGTCTGAACTCGGTAAAAATGTGATTTAGCGCATTATTTACTTGTTTCAAACCTAATAATTGCCAGAATGAAGCACCTAAAAAAATGTGCACCATAAAAAGGCACTTAGAAAAAATGAGTATTTAAAACAAAGTTGTATTAAATACTCACACGACCCGACCCTTCCCTATTTACACTAACTAAGAGGTTGTCCTTTTGAAATTAGGTCTACCGAAAGAGAGTCACCCAGGTGAGTTACGCGTTGCGTTAATCCCTGCCAATGTGACCGCATTATTAAAAAAACAGCTACAAGTGATCGTAGAATCAGGCGCTGGACAAAACGCAGGCTTTACCGACGACGATTATGTCAAGGTAGGCGCCACTATTGCTTCATCACGAGCAGCGCTACTGAATGAAGCTGACATCATTACCGTGGTGAACTGTAAGGGTGAGCAATTCGATGAAATTAAAGCGCTAATCAAGCCTCAGCAACTGCTGATTGGCATGATGGACCCGCTGATTAACCCGCAAAATGCCCAAGCAATTGCTGACACGGGTGCCAGCGCGATTGCCTTAGAACTTATTCCACGTATTACCCGTGCCCAAAGTATGGATGTGTTGTCATCAATGGCAACGATTTCAGGCTATAAAGCTGTGTTACTCGCCGCCCATAAAGCGCCGCGTTTATTCCCAATGATGATGACAGCTGCTGGGACATTAAAACCCACTCGCGCCTTTATTATGGGTGTGGGTGTTGCGGGACTTCAGGCCTGCGCCACAGCTAAGCGTCTTGGCGCCGTTGTCGAAGCCTATGATATTCGCCCTGCGGCGCGCGAGCAGATTATTTCTGTTGGTGCAAAACCGGTTGAGCTTGATATTGAAGCCGAAAACACTGAAACCAAAGGCGGTTATGCCACCGAGCAAAGTGATGACTTTTTAAAGCGTCAACAACAAGCGATGGCGAATGTGTTAGCACAACAAGATATTGTGATTACCACTGCAGCCATTCCAGGCCGTAAAGCCCCTGTGCTTATCACTAAAGAAATGGTTGATGGCATGAAAAACGGCACCATCATTGTTGATTTAGCGGCTGAATCAGGTGGTAACTGTGAATTAACCCGCGTTGATGAAGTTATTATGCACAACGGCGTGATGATCTTAGGGCCATCTAACGTACCTAGCACTGCAGCGAATCATGCCAGCCAAATGTATGGTAAAAATGTCGAGAACTTACTGAACTTAATCGTCAGTAAAGAGGGTGAACTGGTTCTTGATTTTGAAGATGAAATCGTCAGAGACACTGTTGTTGCCCATGGCAAAGAAGTCACCAGTGCTCGCCTAAGAGATTTATTGGGTCTTGCGCCTTTAGCAACGCCTGAAGCTGACACCAGTGTAGAGGAAAAAGCATAATGGATATGACCTTACTATTATTACTGACGCTTTTTGTCGTCGCAGTATTTTTAGGTGTTGAGCTGATCACTAAAGTGCCACCGACACTGCACACGCCATTAATGTCTGGTTCGAATGCTATTTCAGGTATTTCACTGGTAGGCGCCCTACTGTCAGCAGGTTCTGGCGGTGGCATGATAGTGAATGTACTTGGCTTTATCGCCGTAGTGCTGGCTACCATCAATGTGGTCGGTGGTTACATGGTCACCAACCGTATGCTAGCTATGTTCAAGAGGAAATAGACTCAATGACAACAATTATTTATTTGGCTTACCTTGTTGCCGCAGTCCTGTTTATTCTTGGTATTAAAGGACTGACAAAACCTAAAACAGCGGTTCGTGGCAACCAATTATCAGCCATGGGTATGTTTATTGCTGTGGTGGTAACCCTATTTGACCAAAGCATTCTTAGCTATGAGTGGATCATTGCCGGCGTACTATTAGGTGGCACCATTGGTGCAGTGATGGCGACTAAAATTAAAGTCACCGACATGCCGCAAATGGTTGCACTGTTGAATGGTTTTGGTGGTGGTGCTTCACTGGCCATTGCTGCGGCAAGTTTCCTTGACCCGACTGCAGCTACTAGCATGGTGGCGTTAATTTCTATCGGAGCGACCATTATTATTGGTGCAGTTACCCTTTCAGGTTCATTTGTGGCTTTTGCTAAGCTGCAAGAGCTTATTTCAGGTAATCCAATCAAAGTCCCAGGTAATAAAATCCTTAACGCGCTGCTGCTGATCACTGCGTTTGGCTTAGCCATTGCGCTAGTCATTAACCCTGCTAACGTCAGCTTAATGTATGCTTTAGTGGCTGTGGCAGTGGTCTTGGGTGTGTTATTAGTGGTGCCAATTGGCGGCGCTGATATGCCGGTTGTTATTGCACTACTGAACTCCTATTCTGGTATCGCCGCGGCAACGACTGGTTTCATTACAGGTAATACGGTATTGATTATCTCAGGTTCACTGGTTGGTGCATCAGGAATTATCCTCACACAAATCATGTGTAAAGCCATGAACCGTTCATTATTTAACGTCTTATTCGGTGTGATGGCTGAAGGCGGCGAGAAAGTCGATGCAGATGAAATTTACGCAGGTAAAGTAAAATCAACTTCGCCAGATGAAATTGCCATGATGCTAGAAACCGCTGAACGTGTGGTTATTGTCCCAGGTTACGGTTTAGCCATGGCGCAAGCACAGCATGCAGTACGTGAGCTCGCTAACGTTTTACAAGAGCGTGGAGTCGATGTGAAGTACGCGATTCACCCTGTTGCTGGCCGTATGCCTGGCCACATGAACGTGCTACTTGCAGAAGCTGAAGTGCCTTATGAACAGTTAGTTGAAATGGATGAGATTAATCCACAATTTGCGCAAACGGATGTGGCGATTGTCATTGGTGCCAATGATGTCACCAACCCAATGGCACGTGAAGATAAAGGTAGCCCCATCTATGGTATGCCAATTCTAAACGTCGATAAAGCCCGCACCGTGGTGGTAATTAAGCGTTCATTAAGCCCAGGGTTTGCAGGTTTACCTAACCCATTATTTGCCATGGATAATGCACTTATGTTATTCGGTGATGGTAAAAAAGGCATTGTTGAGCTGACGCAAAGCTTAAAAGAAGCTGATTAATTTTCAACATGTTAGATATACCCCCTAAAAAGGCCGCTTAGCGGCCTTTTTATTAATAAGCGCTTCATTTCTATCATTGGGAGAATAAGTTATCAATAATCATACATTCTCATTCTTGACGAATTTATGAGTAAAATGTACAAAGGATATACCGATTGCTTTTCAAGCTTTAGCTCGTTTTAACACAAGGATGATTTTCTCAGATGGACCCATTGGCTTCACAAATTCAACAGCTCACAGCTCAGTTAAATCAACTCACCCAAGAGAATGATTTACTTAAGCAGAAACTAAAGCTGTGTGAAGAGAAGCTCTCAGCAACACTCGATGGCACAGGCTTGTGTCTGTGGGAGCAACATATCCCTTCTGGCGATCTGACCATTTTCAATCAAGAATGGGGCGCATTGCTGGGTTATACCCTCGAAGAGCGAGCGGCAAATATTTCTAGCTGGAAAAGCCATTTACATCCTGAAGATAAAGACTGGGTCATCAAAGCTTTTGAAGATCACCTCACAGGTAAAGAAGAGGTTTATCGCGCCGTTCATCGAATGATCCATAAAAATGGCACCACCAGCTGGGTTTCAGATCGGGGCCGTATCGTGGAATACACCTCAGATGGACACCCCTTAAGGATCATGGGCACCCATATCGATATTACCCAAGAAAAACGCTATGAACTCGACTTAGCCCGCCTTGCCCACCAAGACCCTCTCACTGACTTACTAAACCGCGCAGCTATTGAAAAAGCTTACTTGCAGATGCAGCAAGAGAAAGACTTTAACTCAGGTAGTTTATTATTTATCGATGTTGATAATTTTAAAGGCGTTAACGACAAATATGGTCATCATTTTGGTGATTTAGTCCTAGTCGAAATCAGTAATACTCTTAATCATTATTGCCAAACCTTAATCTCAAATAATAACGTCAGCATCGCTAGGCTCGGTGGTGATGAATTTGTGATTATTACCTCAACTGCTGATTTCGCGACTATCAGCCTGCTGGCCCAGCAATTAATCAAGCACTTTACCCGATTACAAACAATCGAAGAAAAATCAGTATCACTAGGGTTAAGCATTGGTATTAGAGGCTTTGATCAGCAAGACTCATTTACCCAAGTTTGTAAGCAAGCGGATAATGCCATGTACGGCATAAAACAATCGGGTAAACATAATTATTCATTTTCCCAGCCATGTTTAGAGCCAAAAGTTCAGCACATTGGCTAGGGGTTGTTGATGTGTCGAGATCAATGTGGAACACCAAAGTTCAGCTGCCGCTAAAGTTAAAAAATTGCTACAACAGCGACGATCTTCATTTTTGACAATATCTACATGCTATAATCCTGAAAATAATATAAAAATTAGTGTTTACTTAGCTTTTTACCACCTCTTATCCTGCTAGGTAATAAAAATTATTGTTGATAAAGATTAATGGTAAAACCTCTATGCCTAAAACGTCCTCTTTACTTACCGCATTTGTTTGCTTAAGCACATGCTCTTTTTCTGTCATCGCTGACAATGACCAAACCAAAACGGTTAATCCACCAAGCAAAGCTGAGTCTCATGCAGATGTAGAATACTTCCCATCAACCTGGGGAGTTGGCATTGGTGTGCGTAAAGCTGATATTCCTTATGCCACTGAAAATGATGATGTCTATGACGTCATGCCATTGATTGAATTTGAAAATGATTATTTTTATTTAAATGGCTTAGAGGGCGGGGTTCATTTATGGAAAAATGATGAACATCAAGTCAATATTTATAGTCGTTTTCGGTTCGTTGACATCCCTAAAGAATATCAAAATCAAACCCAATCTGACGCCTTTGATTTTGGTTTTCAATACCGCTTTCAAAAAGACGGCCTAGAAGCTGATGTTGCCATCATGAGTGATGGTAACAAGCGCATGTATGGTTACACTCGTACTCAATACCACTGGCAAGGCGGTGATTGGCAATTAAATCCTTATGCCGAATTCCAATGGAAAAGCAACGATTTCAATGAACATTACTATGGCTTAGAGCTAGCCGATCCCGGTGCTGGATTGGCTTTTTCAGCAGGGGTTAATGCTCGCTATCACCTTGCCAGTAATTTATACCTATTGGGTAACTTTGGGGTAACCCGCCTTGAAGATGATATTTATCACTTGCCCACCATTGAAAATCAATATCAATTTGAGTCCTTCTTAGGCTTTGGCTTTTTCCCTGATAATAAAAGGCCCAATACCAATCCAGTCCCTAAAGAAAGTGGCGAATTTTTAAGAGTCGCACACGGCTGGGCAACGCCTTCAAGCTTGAATGACATTTTAACCGGGAATGCCAAAGGCGATCGTTACAACAATCAAATGACCTCCCTTTTCTATGGTATCCCACTCAGTAATAGCTTATTCAACTTACCCATTGATTTATACTTAACAACAGGTGCTGTTTGGCATCATGATTCTGAAGTACAAGATAACTTAGCTGAAGGTGTACTTGCAGTTAAAGCCTTTTACACCATAGATTTAGGCTGGCGTTTTCGGATCGGGGTTGCTGAAGGGTTATCTTATGTCTCTGATGTCACCTACATTGAAGGCAGCGAACTTGACGAAAAAGATTATCGACCCTCAAAACTATTAAATTACTTAGACTTTTCATTTGATGTTAACTTGGGAGATGTGTTCAACCACGCCCCAATGAAAAACGCATGGCTAGGTTATAGTATTCATCATAGATCAGGGATTTTTGAAACCAGCTCAGCTTTTGGCCGCATCAAAGGTGGCAGCAATTACAACTCGGTTTATCTGCAGTGGCATTTTTAACTTAAAAACATTGCCATAAAAAAACAGATTGTTAGTACATTTAAAAGCGACTTAATTAGTCGCTTTTTTATAACGTTTAAGCTCGAGGTTACAGTACTAATCAGAGTTATAACTTATTGTGCTCAGCCTCTTTGTTGACTAATTGCGCCGCCTCAGAGAATTGCTCAACCAACCACTTATGGGCCTTATCCTCGCCCATTAACATGACTAATGTCGGGGAAATAACCTCAATAAGTCGTTGTTGTCGCCAAAATATATATTTAGGTAGCGCCAGCGTTGCACCTCGGCCAAATGTGCGTTGCACTAGGCTGGAGATTTCAGCAATTTCAGTGTCATCAAATCGCGCTAACTGCGGAAATAGTGTGGCAATAAAGTCACTGTAGCGATCAAATTCTTGTATGTCTTTAAGTTGATATTGGCTCAATAACCATTGCAACTGCGGTGAGCTCCAATGGCTCATATTATGTCGATTGTTAATCAAATCCATATTACGGCGATGAAACTGCTGCCAAGCTAAATCCAAATTAGGGTGCGTTTGCGCAATACGCCACACTAAATACATGTCAGCCAACCATTCATGCTGATAGGCAGACAGCGTACTGGGAAGTACATCGCCGATTAAGGCAATATTCTCTAAATGCCCTACTTCATGCCATAGGGTTAATTTAAATTGTTCTAACAGCGCTAACCGATAGGTCAACCCATTTACAGAGGACATCGATTGGGTGAGAGGCAGCTTAGTGCTGACGATAATAATGCCGGCTATATCATGGTGATTAACCGCTAACACCATCGCGGTTTTAGCACCTAAATGAGCGCTGATTTGCGTGTCTTTCGGTAATTGGTTCACTACCTCAACAGGTAACGCATTCAAGCAGTTCGGGTAATGGCTTTCATCGCACACGATTGCCTGCTTGTTACTAATAGAGATCCAACTAAATGAGCTTGAGTAATAGGGGGTGATGGTGGGGGCGAGTGCGGTTTTTATCTGAAAAGGCAAGTGAGTATCAGCCAGCAATGGCTGACTGATCACTAGGGTACAGATTAAAACGGCACTCTTTACAAAAACACTCTTTAAAACGGCATTTTTTAAAACGACACTCTTTAAAACAGCACTGGCCATTAAGTACAGTGCCCGCATATTCACTACTTGTTAGCCATGATATTTTCAATAATTGCCGTGGTAGAGACGCCGTCTTCAAACCCAAGAATTTCGACACTACCACCAGCTGCTATCACTTCTTTACCACCGGCCACTTGTTCGACTTTATAGTCACCACCTTTAACCAACAAATCTGGTAATAAACGGCTAATAACTCGCTGCGGAGTATCTTCACTGAAAGGAATAACCCAATCAACTGACGCTAATCCCGCTAAAACAGCCATACGGCGATCAACTTGATTCACTGGGCGACCATCACCTTTTAAACGCTTCACTGAAGCATCATCATTAACGGCAACAATTAAACGATGGCCCAATTCTTTTGCTTGCTGCAGATAGCTTACGTGGCCTGCATGTAAAATATCAAAACAGCCATTGGTCATGACTACCTTTTCGCCGCGAAGACGCGCTTGCTCAATGGCGTAAGCTAATTGATCTTCAGTCACCACGCCAAAGCCTGACTCGCCTTGATTTAAAGCTAAGGCCCCAATGAGTTCAATTCGGGTTACTGTTGCGGTACCTAACTTAGCCACCACCACGCCTGCAGCAATATTAGCGATAGAACAAGCCTGTGCTAACGAGCTACCCGCTGCCAGCGAACTTGCTAATGCTGAAATAACCGTATCTCCAGCACCTGTCACGTCATAGACTTCACGGGCAACTGTTGGGATATGCAGTTCAGCATCATCATGACTAATCAGCGTCATGCCTTTTTCAGAGCGGGTCACCAAAATAGCAGTAAAATCGTTATCTTTAATCAGCTTTTTGGCTTTTTCGATTAAGTCAGCTTCACTGGTTACTGGGCCCACAACCGCTTCAAACTCGCTCATATTAGGGGTGATTAACGTCGCACCGCGATAGCGTGAAAAATCACTGCCTTTAGGATCTACCAGCACCTTTACGCCTTTAGCGCGGGCTTTAGCAATAAAGTCGATTGGCGAGTCAATCGCACCTTTGGCATAGTCAGATAACACCAATACATCGACGTTATCTAACAGCGCTTCACTGCTATTTAATAAACTTTCGCTATCAGCTTTAGGGTATTTTTCTTCAAAATCTAAGCGGATAAGTTGTTGATTGCGAGAAAACACTCTTAATTTGGTAATCGTTGGTTTATCAGCAACGGTTAACCAGCGAGGTTCAACCCCTTGGGCTTGAACACCAAGGGTTAACGCTTTAGCATTTTCGTCATTACCGACAATACCAGCAAGCTCAACTTGACCGCCAAGGGCAGCAATATTTAATGCCACGTTAGCAGCGCCGCCGGGACGGTCTTCTATTTGATTGATGTTAACTACAGGTACTGGCGCTTCTGGTGAGATTCGACCAGTAGGGCCAACCCAATTACGGTCAAGCATGACATCGCCGACCACTAAAACACGGGCTTTTTCGAATGCAGGAAGAGATACCTTCATAGTAAACTTATTCTTTTGCTGATATTAAACCGTGATTGTACCTAATTTTGCTCTAAAATTAAGTTAGAATAGCAACTAATTTTGATTTTTGGATGAGTTCCTCGTGGTAGATAAAGCACAATTTTCCTCGCATTTATTGCACCCAAAGCATTGGCCATTATGGTTTGGTGTTGCTCTTATGAAGCTGACCCAGCTATTACCGCTTCGCTGGCAAATGACACTTGGCAAGGGTTTAGGCCGTTTGGTTTTAAAACTTGCTGCGAGTCGCAGACATACTGCAGAGCGCAATTTTCAGCTGTGTTTTCCTTATATGCCAGCACAAGAACGCGAGGCACTGCTTAAGAGAAACTTCGAAGAAACCGGTAAAGCCCTATTCGATACCATCAACGCTTGGTGGTGGTCTGATGAAAAAGTGCAGCAGCATATGACCATTAAAGGCGATGAGCATGTGCGCAATACCCTAGATAATGGTCAAGGCGTCATACTGTTTGCAGTGCATTGCTTACCGTTAGAAATGGGCGCGAGAATGTTTGGCCAGTTCCAACCGGGGATAGGCGTTTACCGCCCTCACAACAATCCCGTGATGGAATACTTACAAGTCAAAGGCCGCCTGCGCTCGAATAAAGGCTTAGTACCAAAACGTGATTTACGTAAGATGGTAAAAAGTTTAAGAAACCCAGATGTGATCTGGTATACCGCCGACCAAGATTTTGGTCGCTCAAGTGCAGTATTTATCCCGCTATATGCCGTACCCGATGCAGCGACTATTACTGGCGCTACCACCTTAGCGAAATTAGGCCGCGCCAAAGTATTACCCTTTTTTGTCGAACGTAATAATGATGACACGGGTTACAATATGGAAATTTTAGCGCCACTTGATAACTTCCCCGGTGAAAATGAGCTCGAAGATGCCATTCGTGGCAATAAGATCATTGAACAATTAATTGATCGTAATCGTAATCAATATATGTGGCTACATCGCCGTTTTAAAACCCGGCCAACCAGAGAAACCCCCTCTTTATACAAATAGCCAGCAGGGTTAACATTTACTGTAAAATGTCACTGGATAGCGACCATAGCTTGAAATAAGCGCAAAAATGATCAAGTATCCAGTGATAAAAATAGCGAAACTTTAGTTTAAGTTTTCATCAGATGTTGAGATTTATTCTGCAGGAGCACTGATAACACTCACCAAAGCCATTGTGATCATCACTCACATAGGAAAACATCCACCTTATGATTAAGTCTTTTTGCGCCAAATTGATTGTTGTTTCTACCATGCTGTTTAGCGTCCAAGTGGTGGCGGTAGAATATGCTTTACCCGCTAAAGACAGTCGTTTAATTGGTGAAAATCAATATTATGTTGTACCTGAAGGTAAATTAACCCTAGAAGCCATTGCAGATCAGTTCCAACTCGGACTGAGCAATATGCTTGAAGCCAACCCAGGCGTTGACCCATACTTACCTAAACCAGGTAGCACCTTAGTGATCCCCCATCAGTTGATCCTACCGGATGCACCGCGTAAAGGCATCGTGATTAACAGTGCTGAAATGCGCCTATATCACTATAAAAAAGGCACCAATATTGTTGAAGTACTCCCAATTGGTATTGGTCAAGTAGGCCGTGACACCCCTGAAAATTGGGTGACTCAGGTTTACCGTAAGCGGGCTAACCCAACCTGGACTCCCACTAAGCGTACCCGCGAAATTTATGCAGCCAGAGGCGAGACCCTTCCCGATGTGTGGCCAGCAGGTCCAGATAACCCAATGGGGTTGTTTGCCTTATATGTAGGTAATTTATTTGCGATACATGGCACGAATGCCTCTTTCGGTATTGGCCTGCGCGTCAGTCAAGGCTGCGTCAGGTTACGTGAAGATGATATTGAGCATCTATTTAACACAGTGCCAGTTGGCACCCGAGTGCAATTTGTTAATCAACCGATTAAAGCCACGGTTGAGCCCGATGGTAATCGTTATTTAGAAGTGCATCAGCCATTATCTGAGACCCAAGAGCAATTTGATTCATCTGAGCCACTTCCATTGACCTTAAATAAAAAAATTACTGCTGTTGTAGCTAATGCTGACACTGACTCATTTGTACTAAAACGCTTACTAGAGCAGCGCACCGGTATACCTACTCGAATTAACAGCATGCAACAGGCAAAAAACCAAGACATGGTTAACCCTGTCGATTCAGAATAGCCGCTCAATAGCCAGCAGCGAATAACAATAAGTCATTTTGTTAAACACCTATATTCAAGCACTTACCATATGAATATTTCATTGATAAGTGCTTGAGCTCTTTATCAATACTCAGTAACCTAAATCAAGGGTTCACTTTATACACTGGGTAATAGATTGAAAGCCATCACTGCCATTTCTGCTTTACTATCAGTAACCTTGCTATCAATAACCTTGAGTGGCTTCATCAGCCCAGCTATTGCCAGTTCCCCCACATCACTATCTACATCACTATCTACATCACTATCTACATCACTATCTACATCACTATCTACATCTACATCTACATCAGCGTCATTGACCGAATCAAGATCAATAGCCCAGCAGTGTGACCTCACTGACGGTATAACTAAGCTTCAAATACTTGAACAGCAGATCGCCCTCAGTGAACTGGATAATGGTTTGATTATTCGCCAAGTGAATTTACCCAGTCTCAATACGGTGGCCATTGCCTCGCAATTTAATGTGGGCTCCCGTAATGAGCAAACAGGGCAAACGGGTTATGCGCATTTATTTGAGCATTTACTGTTTAAAGGCAGTAAAAATGCCCCCGATGAAAGCTACCCACAACAAATGAGCGCCCTTGGAGCACGTTTTAACGCCAGTACCCACTTCGACTACACCAATTATTATGTCACTATTCCAGCTCAAGCCTTAGAGCAGAGCCTGTTTTTAGAGTCCGACAGATTTATTCAACCGCAACTGTCAGAAACCACGGTCAAAAATCAGCAAGGCGCGGTGTTAGAAGAAATGGCCACCAGCATTGATAACCAACCCTACATTCGAAAGGCAATGGAGTTTCTATTATCGCAAGTCAAAGGCAGCCAATATGGTCATGCCATCATTGGCAGTAAGCAAGATGTTCAAGGCGCTAGCGCAGCTGAACTCATGGCATTTCATCAGCGCTATTACCGCCCAGATGCCATGCAAATATCCTTGGTTGGCCAACTCAATGACCGAAGTGCTGACTGGCTAACAAAGTACTTTGGCCACTGGCAAGCTCCCACTCATCCGCAAGATAAATTTAGCAAAATCGATCTAGGTACAAAGACTAACGCTATCCACGCTGAAATCATCGATACTCGCGGTCCATGGCCTGCATTACTGCTGGCTTGGCATACGGTAGGAAGACAAGGTAGCGACTTTGAGGCAATTTCATTACTGCAAAGCTACCTGTTTCAAAATATCGCTAATGCATTAACCCAGGCAAGCCTTGCCAACCCGCCCCATATGCTCAGTTACTCGGTGCCGTTAACCATGGAAAATCACGGCGTCACCAATCTGGTATTAGTGCCCAGAGCCAACACGTCATTAGATGAACTTAATCAATTAGTTCGCGACATTCTAAGTAAAGTTGCCAGCCAAGGTATTGAGCCTAATGTATTGTGCCAGCTTAAAAGTATTGCCCTTAATGACGCTCTGATTAACTTTACTGATAGCCAACAATTGGCTATTCATTTATCAAATACCGCCAGTCGAGATAAATACTTACCCCTGACTCAGCCATGGCAGCGTATAAACCAAGTCAGTAGCGATGACATTAAAGCGGTCACCCAGCAGTACTTTATCGGCCAACAGGTTCGCCTTGATTTACTGCCGCCCTGGTACATTCGCTGGGGGAAAACCTTACTTGAATGGTTACCCCAAGGAATGACTGAATCATTAGAAGAGTGGGCATTATGAAAAAATTCCATTCAACCCGCTGGGCAAAATTGGTCGGCTTATTTATCTTTATCTGCTCACAACAGGGTTGTCAGCATGCACCTATCAGCTTCACTCCTGCACAGCCGCCCAATTTAGCTAACTATGACGATTTACCCGTATTCGGTAGTGAAAAAACACAATTGCAATTAAGCGTAATACCCTCGCCGCAAACCATGTCATTGACTGCAAATAGTTTTTTACATCAATGGTCATCAACAGCAGCCCCCTTTGCCCAGCAAGGACATCAGCTATACTTAGTCGGCATATCAACTCAGACTGCCATTGCTAACCCCGATATTATTATCGCAGCCTTCAAACAACGGCAAAAACACATGGCCAATACTCAAGTGCTAACCGCCGTGCAAGCAGCCTGTTATGACAGCATGCGCTTTAGGGCCAGCCTGCACAGTATCGGCATCAGTATTAATTGTATGGCAACCACAAAGCTTAAATCGGCACTACTGTGGCAGTTTTGGGATAACCAAGCGGTGAATGAGGTCAATATTGCCACTATCAAACGCAATCTTAAATTGAATAAGCACATAGGCGCTTTCACTGGTAGCGAAATAGATCTCGCCTTTAGAAAGCAATTACTGGGCAGCCAACACCCTTACAACCAAAACATCAATAATAACGCTGTGATTGATGAGTTAACCCATTCCAGCTTATCTGCATTGCACACTGAGCTGCGACAACAGCTGCAGTGGCACTTGTTTGCGCCACAATTTAGCCCGCAATTAACCAATACAAAAGCGCAAACCTTAAAAGCAAATACCGTAAAAACGAATAGCTTAAAAACGAATAGCTCAAAGACTCAAATAGCTCAGCACGTCACATCGCTGCCGAGTTGGCTATTAACAGAAAAGCCAGATTCAAGTCATTCAGCTTTCGATTCAAGCGCTCAAACAAGTGCTAAAGCAAGCACTATAAATTCAAGCACAGTTGAAACCAGCACTGCAAAGGATAAAATCCTTTATATCATTGATGCGCCAGACACTGTGCAGACCCAAGTCAGAATTGGACTCGTCACAGCTACAGCTGATGCGACAGTGCAAGATGCCAATACTTGTCAGATGATTGCCGCGCTATTAGGTAGAGGTTATTCAGGGCGGTTATTTTATGATTTACGTGAAGTGCGCGGCTTAAGCTATGGGGTTTATGGCCGCTGCGTCAATGCGCCATTGAGTCAATATATGTATTTTTATGGCAGCAGCGCGTTAGAAAACGCTGGCGCTTTTATAAAAGGAATCTTGGATCATTTAAGCCTTATCACTGAGCAAACGGCCTCTCAAAATGAAATCAATGCCACTGTGACCTACTTACAGGGTAAGCAACAACTTAGCCTTGATAGACCCTTTGGCAAAGAAAGCCTCTACATCCGTCAATTATTAAGCGGCCAAACCACGGCTGAATTTAGCCAAGGGATGAAGCAACTTCAACAACTGACTCCGATGCAATTATTGCAACAGGCCAACACCTTGAGCCTAACCACGCCTATCGTAGTGCTGCGCGGTGATGCCGACAAAATCAGCGCAGACCTACAGCAAAAACTGCCCACATGGGAGCTTAGGCAGTTAGAGCCTGATTAACTGTATTTGAAGCGAAAATTAGCCGTATTTGAAGCAACAATGAACAGCAGCTGAAGTCGATCAAAATCAATCAACTGCTTCTTTCATATTGATAACGCTGACAATCGTCGACAATATTAAGCCAGCTAACCTGATTTTGAGTATAAATGTGGTAATTGGGTTTCACTGAACTTGGCTTATCAAGGGATGCGATGGTTAAAGTGTAATAATCAGGATCGCGGCGGTCTCGATAACTCATAGTACAGCCACACTGAGCGCAAAAGCCCCTTAGTATATGCTCAGAAGAGGCATATTCAGTCACTGCGCCAGCGATCCAGCTTATCTGCTCAAACTTAAAGTCCATCCAAGCTTGAAACACCGCACCTGATGACTTTTGACACTGCACACAATGGCAATAATCTGCATCAAACGGCGCGGCACTGACTTGATAGCGGATCGCGCCGCACAAACAGCCACCCGTTAGCATCACAGCCTGTTCAGTTGATTTATCATCCATATAAACATCCTGTTGTTAATCCTGTAAACCTTAATTAAAGCACAAATTTATGCCAATAAAAAAGCCCTCACAAGAGGGCTTTTACAAGACATAATGACCTAAGCTCTAGTGCTAAGTTCTAGTGCTAATTAATAAGTCGCTTCGCGCTTTTCAGCTTCAGCATCCCACTGTGGCACAAGATCTTTTAAGAACTTTTGCTTATCAGCATTCATTTTGTCCATATCCATGCCAAGTGCTTCCTGTGCTTTCTCTTTAGTAGAGATATCAGGGATAGCGATAGGCATTTTAACGCCTTTAGCAGCAAGTAATTGAGCCAGCTTGATACGTGCATCAGCGGCTTTATCAACAGCGCCACCTAAAATACGTAATGCTTCAGCTGGAGCATGTGCAGCAACACCGTGAGATGCAGTTGCAAAGTCCCAACGCCACTGGCTGTGACGGATATCCATTAGGATAGGCTTCATTTCAGCTTCAGTTGCACCAGCGTCCCATGCAGCACCCGCTTCGAAGTGAGCGTGTACAAGTTGAGTTTCAGCTCTTAGCTTGATTTCTGTAACACTTTTTTGATTAGCATGTGTTACTTCCATCATGAACTCTTTAGTCTTGCCTTTATGACAAGTTGCACAAGTTTCTTCGAAACGATCAAATGGGTTACCCACTTTATGATCGGTAAACTTACCTTTACCATTTGCTTTAGCAACACGTGGCATGTGACAGTCAGTACAACTTACGTTGTTCTTACCGTGCATACCTAACTGCCAAGTTTCATAACCTGGATGTTGTGCTTTGAGCATCGGGGTTTTAGACACAGCATGAGTCCAATCAGAGAAGTTGATGGCATCGTAGTACACTTCCATTTCTTCAACTGTTGTACCGTTATCCCAAGGGAATTTTACGAAACCTTTACGGTCTGCTGTTTTCTCGAAGTAGTACTCAACGTGACATTGACCACAAACCATAGATTGCTTGTCTTTACGAGAAGCTTTATCAAATGGCTTATCAATTGCTACTAGAGCGCGATCAACATATGGACGAGAAATACGTAGTTTTGGTGAACCTTTTTCATGACAATCGCCACAGCCAAGACTGTTAACGATTTCAGGACCGCCTTTAGCCCATTTACCTTTGAAGTAACCGTCTTCGCCTTGCTCTTCGATCATGCGAGGTACATCAGGGCTTTTACAGCTCCAACATGCCATAGGCATTGGGCCGTCATCAGGTCCTGTTGGTGCGCCAGTACGTAATGTATTACGTAAGTCAGTCACGGTATAATGGTGACCACGTGCTTTATTGTAATCCTTAGCAAAGCCGTAACCTGCCCATAACACAACAAGGTTTGGATCTTGAGCTAACACATCAACAATTTCATCACTTTCTGAGGTAGCATGCCAAGTTTCATATTGAAGCTTGTACTTATCTTTATATACTTCATTTCTAGGTTCTGTTTTATCACTAGCCATTGCACTAGTCATCATAAAACTGCTTGCTAATAATGCACTTAGTGCAACAATCTTTCCTTTCATCTTCATCACCGTTCATCTCCGTGTTACATTTTATATTTGAATAATCACGACATCTCTATTGGCAAACTTATACATTTAAGGTTCAATTAAGAATACCCCTTAATGAGTATTAAGCAATAAGCTTGCGCTAGATCAAAGTGTTAATATGTTGTATGTCACATATTTGCTATTCTGTTAACATAATGACAAGACTCTCAATGAAAAAATTGAGTGCTTTGTGTTCAATAATATACTTAAGTTGGGTAACTCATGGCGCAGCGAGGCAGTCTCACATCAACAATATTAAGACTAATGTTAGTACTAATATTTATTTCTTCCAGCCTAGCTGTGTACTCAATTATTAATCTTTCATTTAGTATTGGCGATGCCCGAGCCATTAATGCCTCTGGTTCATTAAGAATGCAAAGTTACCGCTTAAAGTTATTTTTAGAGCGAGAACCACAGTTATTGAATGAAAAAATAAATCAGTTTGAAGAAACCCTAGACTCTGAAGCACTACAGCGCTCCAATGCTTGGTATAGCCCGAAAGAACTTTCAGACCAATATTTATTGGTCATTGATAAATGGCAACAAATGCGTTATTTCATTGAAAATAATGAAAAACCACTCTATACCGCTGCCCTAAAAGACTTTGTTGATACTATTGATTTACTGGTTCTAGAAATGGAGCGGTTTGCGGCATTTAAGCTCAGAGCATTAGTTATAAGCCAAATAATCGGTTTATTTTTAATGCTAATAGTGGCAAGTTTTGCGACCCGCTATACCCGCAAAAAGATGGTGCAACCGATACTGCAATTAATGGATGTGGCCAATTCAATATCTAAAGGAAAATTTAACGTTGAGGTGCCAGCCACAGACTATATAGAGCTGCACTCATTAGGGGTCGCTTTCAAAAAGACCGCCGCCGAGCTTGATAGGCTATATCAAGACTTAGAAGGCCAAGTAAATGAAAAAACCACTGCCTTAACTCGCGCCAATAATGAGTTGAGTTTTTTATATGACAACTTAATTATGCTTCATGCTGACAGACTGGATTACAAAGCATTGGGCTTAGCATTAAACCAGCTGCAGCAATTTGAAAGTCTTGATTTTTTACGCCTTGTTATCGAACATGATGACCATTCAATCGATACCATTGAGGCTGATACAGGCTGGCCATCACCTGAACATATCCTAAATAAAGAAAGCAAACTAATCCCTGTTAAGTTTGACCTTAAACTGGAAAATAAAACCTTAGGTTATCTGGAAGTTATTTCTCTAAAGCCGATCAATAACATGTTATTTGTCAATTTCGCTATGATGCTAACCCGCTCTATTGTGATCCATAATGCCACCGAAGAGCGCCAGCAATTAGCTTTAATGGAAGAGCGCGCCGTGATTGCCAGAGAGCTACACGACTCTCTAGGTCAGCTATTATCATATTTAAAAATTCAGGTGAGTTTATTAGGAAAACAAATTCAACCAGCACATAAAACTGAGAAAGTAGCATCACAATTAGCTGATATTAATGAAGGTGTTAGCGTAGCATACGGTCAATTACGAGAACTATTATCCACCTTCCGCTTAACCATTAAAGAGCCTAATTTAAACCAAGCCATTGAAGTCATGATTAGTGAGTTACGTAAGCAATCTGGCATTAACATTGAGCTTAAATATAGCCTTTCGCAGCACCTATTTGCCTCAAGCCAGCATATTCATGTGCTACATTTAATGCGTGAAGCAACCATTAATGCCATAAAACATGCCAAGCCAAATAAAATAGTTATTGATTGTTTTTTAGCAGACTCTGGTATGATACAAATCAACATAAAAGATGACGGCATTGGTGTCTCTCACTTAAAAGAGCGGGATCAACATTTTGGCATCGGCATCATGCATGAGCGTGCAACTAAATTGCACGGCACGGTAAAGTTTGACAATAATCCGCAGGGCGGCACAACTGTTTCCCTCGTATTTCCACCCCAGCAGGAGCCTTTAAATGGGTAAACCTTATTCTGTACTCGTAGTTGATGACCACCCTCTACTTCGGCGTGGCATCTGTCAGTTAATAACCTCAGATAGCGATTTTAAACTATTTGGTGAAGCCGGAACGGGGTTAGATGCATTAACCGCAATAGGTGAAGACGAACCTGATATTATTTTGCTCGACCTTAATATGAAAGGCATGTCAGGCTTAGATACCTTAAATGCTATGCGTCAAGAAGGAGTCACTGCTCGTATTGTGATCTTGACCGTGTCTGATGCTAAACAAGATGTGGTGCGGCTATTACGCGCTGGCGCTGACGGCTATTTACTTAAAGATACTGAGCCAGATTTATTATTAGAGCAGCTTAAAAAAGCCATGCTTGGCCATCGCGTTATTAGTGATGAGGTCGAAGAATACATTTATGAGCTGAAAAATGCTGATAATGATGAAACTTGGATAGCCTCGTTAACCCCACGTGAATTGCAAATTCTCAAAGAGCTTGCCGAAGGTAAAAGCAACCGCGTGGTCGCTGAAGATTTACATATCAGTGAAGGTACGGTAAAAGTTCACGTGAAAAACTTATTACGTAAAGCCAATGCTAAATCAAGAACTGAAATGGCGGTAAGATACTTAAACCACTAACTTCAGTCGCAGCTACTTGTGCCCATTGAAAGTGTTTAGGCCATAAAAAATGGATGACAGCCACTGGCTATCATCCATTTTTATCTCTAAAGCAATAATAAACAGCTATAAGGTCAAGATGCCTGACGAAACATCAACTAGGCTCTGGCGATAAACTCAACCCAACTCTTTAAGGCACTTTCAAAGTCTTCTAAACCACAAAAGGCTTCTGACTCTGCATCATACATATTCATTGACTCTTCCAAGTCAAAGTCTTCATCAAAATCAATGGCATTGGTATAAATCCGCACCTGCTCACTGTCAATCGCGATAGACAAATCGTTACTTTGCCACGACCAGCCTGCTTTTTTGCTGGCCCTAATTTGTTCAATTTGCTGCAAAATATCGTGGCATTGGGATTTATCAGTACCAAGTTGCTCAGCAAAAAATCGTCCGAGTATCGCATGCTCCATACTGAATTCTGCAAACACGGTGCCGTCTAGACTATTACGGCGAAATTCATATTCCATGGTAAAGCTCAATTAAATAAGGCATTAAGTCTATTTTAACTGATATTGATGCAAACTGCTTAATTACAGCCAGTAAATAATTAAAAATACCCCGAATGGTATTTAAACTTACAGCATCTAAAATGCCTTAATAAGGCATTAGCAAGTAGGTTAAATAGTTAGCGGTATATTTAATGCTAAGTGATAGGATAGGCATTACCAACAAGATAAATCCGCTTTTAAACCATACACCATACCGCCTAGGTATAAGGAATCATATGGAATCAGGTTTTATATATTGCTTATTGTTATCAGGTCCTAATGCTGGTCAAAGTTTAACACCTGAGCAAGTTAACCAATGGCAGCCTGCAGATGGTTTATTGTGGCTACATCTGCGTTATAGCGCAGCCGATGCCATAGCGTGGATTAACAACGCCCAATTACCCGCCACTGAAACAGACACCCTACTGGCAGAGCACACTCGCCCAAGGGCTCTTAGCACTGCAGATGGTATATTAATGGCTTTACGCGGAGTTAACCTTAACCCCAATTCAGCGCCAGAAGACATGGTGTCGATGCGCGTTTTCGCCCAGCCACAGCGGATAATCTCTACCTGTGAACGGCCACTACAATCGGTAAAAGATATTGCTCAACAGATAATAAGCTCACCTGGTTCTATTGATTCTAGTGCTGATTTTCTTATCTCTTTATGTGAACGTTTAACCCACAGAAAAGTAGAACTAATCCATAATCTTGAAGATGAACTAGATAATCTTGATGAGCAGGTGTCTGAGCATAACAGCCAAACTTTACGCTCCGATATTGCTGAGCTGCGTAAGCAAACGGTTATTTTACGGCGATACTTTTCGCCCCAACGGGATGCTTTTTCGCGGCTACTTAATGACAGCCACTTGCTCTTTAATACTGAGCATAAGCTTCGCATTAGAGAAATTAATGAAGTGCTCATTCGGGTCATTGAGGATTTAGATGCGGTGCGTGATAGAGCCAGCGTCACTCAAGAGCAGCTGCAATCAGTGCAATCTGAGCAGCTTAATAAACGGCTTTATTTTCTGTCACTGATCTCAGCAATATTTTTACCATTGGGCTTTTTAACGGGCTTGCTTGGGGTCAATATTGGCGGCATACCTGGTACTGATAGCCATTTAGCGTTCAGCTTATTTTGTGCAGGACTGTTTGCCATTATTGCGCTGCAAATGTGGCTATTTTATCGCTTTAAATGGTTGTAGTGATTTTCAGACAATAAAAAAGGACGCTTGGCGTCCTTTTTTATTATTCGAAAAATTACTGTGCAGCTGGTGCCGCTTGTGCTTTTTCGATAGACAGCAATTCAACTTCAAATACTAAGGTTGAATTAGCTGGGATAGTACCAGTATCACGTTCGCCGTAAGCAAGTTCTGATGGGATAACGAACTTGTACTTAGCACCAACAGGCATTAATTGAACACCTTCAGTCCAACCAGGAATAACGCGGTTTAGTGGGAACTTAGCTGGCTCACCACGGCTGTATGAGCTATCAAACTCAGTACCGTCAATCAAAGTACCTTTATAGTGTACTTCAACCGTGTCTTCAGCAACTGGAGTGTCACCTGTACCCGCTTCAAGTACTTCGTACTGTAAACCAGATTCTGTGGTTACTACGCCTTCTTTAGCTTTGTTGGTTTCAAGGAACTTTTTACCTTCTTCAACCGCTTTGCTGGCTAATAATGCAGCTTGCTCAGTACGCTTTTCGTTTAATTTAGTGTCTAAACCTTGAAGAACCACTTGCATCTCTTCTTCAGTTAACTCTAGCGTATCAGCTAAACCATCGCTAAAACCTTGGATAACTAAAGTTCTATCAACTGCAAACCCTAACTCTTCTTGTTCAGTAATATGACCCGCCATGTAACGGCCAATAGAACCACCAACACTGTAAGCTTCTTTTTGTGCATCCGTTGTTAATTCAACTTTTTTAGCAACAACTTCTTGCTCTTGATTACACGCAGTTAGACCAACTACAGCCAATGCAACTAACGATAATTTGTAAATAGATTTCATTAAAGCTTCCTCAGCACTCTTGAGCGGTTACAATAACCTTTAAATGTAAAATTTGTATATATTTGGCCACTTTATACTAATTAAAGTGTTTTTAGCAATGGCCGTAAGTCATATCAACGCCAATGAGACAACATTTATGGGAGTAAGTTCATGGTTAGGATCATAATGCTGATATTTTGCATTTGCTTACTCATAGGTTGTCATCCCTCTGCCACACACGTCTTTAGCGTCACTGATGATGCCAGTTACAGCGCCAGCTTATCTGAAGATGGCCAATATGCACTTGTTAGTACAGCAAGTAATGGGATTTTATGGTGGGATCTCAAGGCTAACCAGCTAAAATACCATTGGCAGCATGGCAATAGTGCTAGCGAAAGCGATAATAGCGTCTTTGATACAGCGATCTCTGCCAATGCGCATTATGCCGCGACATTATCTAATAGCTCATTAGTGATTTGGAATATCCAAAGTGGTAAATCCATTGGCTGGTGGTCCTTGCCCGCATCAGCACAATCGGTGGCGATTGCTAATAATGCCCAAACCCTAGTGGGATTAATTGATGGCTCAGTAATGTCATTGGCACCAGAAAAAAATCTGATTAAATTTTTGGGCCATAATGAGCGCGTTTCAAGCGTGTCAATTTCCGCTGATGGCCAGCGGGCACTAACAGGCTCCAATGATGGCTCTGTTATCTTGTGGCAAGCACAAACAGGCCAACCGATTCAGCAATGGCAACTTGAGTCACGCCTTAGTAAAGTACAATTGAATCAGCGCGGCAGCTTGAGTTTTGTCAGTGATATTAAAGGTCATGCCTATATCTATCACAATGACACTGGCGCACAGCAATCGCAATTGGCCATAAACCGACGCCAAATGACCTTTAGTAGTGCCAGGTTTATTCATCAAGATAAACAGCTAATAACAGGCTCACCTTCCAAAGAAATTATATTATGGGATACAAAAACTGGTAAAAAACAAACAACAAGGCAAATTCAGCTGACGAAAAACAGCCAAAATAGAGGTGCCGTTGTATACTCTATTGCAAGTGATGAAAATCAAAACATCATCAGTATCAGTAATCAAGGTTTAGTAGAAACATGGGGCAACTTAAAATAGTGCCATGTTTGGAGAAGATTAATGCAAGATGTACATCAAAAAATTGATGATTTAGAAATGAAAGTCGCTTTTCAAGAAGCAACCATTGAAGATCTCAATCAAGAAGTGATTAAATTAAATGACCTTGTTGCGTTTCAGCAACATCAATTGTCATTAATCGTCAATAAACTACAAGCGATTGAACCCAGTAATATGGCTTCTCAAGCAGATGAAACACCACCGCCACATTATTAATCTATGCTATATAAGCCATGATGAGCTAAGCCGCTATGAGCTAGCTTTTAGATAACGTGGTCGCTTTATTATTAACATTAAAGAGTCAAGAATTCGCTTGATGTTATCAAGCTGAATTTTCAGTAAGGGATTATATGCTAGAAAGTAACATTCTAACGATTGCTAAAACCGGTGCCGCTATTTTAACTCACCAAACTCAGCCCGTTGTTACTTTTGATCAAGCTCTGGTTCAGCTAACCGACGATATGATGGCTACTATGTTGGCAGCCAATGGAGTCGGGATCGCTGCGCCACAAGTGTTTAGTAATAAAGCGGTATTTATTATGCATTCAAGGCCAAATGCGCGCTATCCCTCAATACCCACAAGCCAAGCAACCATAGTTATCAACCCACAAATAATTAGCAGTTCGTTAGAGGTGGAAGCGGCTACAGAGGGATGCTTATCAATCGATAACCAGCGTGTTAGCGTCTATCGGCATAAACACATTAACGTGGAATACCAAACCTTAATCGGTAAGTGGGTAACACAACAGTTGAGCGGCTTTGATGCCCGCATTTTTCAACATGAATTTGATCATTTACAAGGTATTACTTTGCTAGAAAGGATAAATATGCCAGATCAGCAACAGGCCTTCGACCAAGAAAAATCACGGTTGCAGGACGTATGCTAATGAAAGCACTGAGCAGTATTTTCCTATTGCCAATCCTGTTATCAGGCTGCGCTTATAATAGTGTGCTGATTAACTACCCTTCGCAAATTGCGCCGATTAAACAGCAACTCAGTGGCCCAACACCCAGCGCCAAACTTAATGAGTTGGCCGGTGAAATTGATACCAATGATGGCCTACTTTACGCCCAAGAAGCTGGCCGAGTAGCGCAAATATCGGGTGATTTTGATGCCAGTAAAAATTATTACCAACAAGCCATCAAAGCCTATCAAGCCTTTGATGACAGAGCCGTTATTAGCGCCTCAGACTTAACCGCCACCGCCAGTAGCCTAGTATTAAACGACAATGCCATTCCATATCGCGGCCCAGGCTATGAGCGCATTATGGTGCATCAATACCAAGCCTTTAACTATTTATTTGCCGGCGATCCCCAAGGGGCGTTAATTGAAGTGCGCCGCAGTAATGAGCTGCAAAGCAGTGAGCAGGCGCGCTACCAAAAATCGCAAAAATCAGTGCAAGCCATGGCTAATGGCACCATTGATAGCGAATTAAATAAATTAGGCTCAGCGGCTGGCACTGTCACCAGCTCCTTTTTAAATGCCTACAGCTATTACACCACCGGCTTACTACATGAGTTATTGGGCGAGCCCAATGATGCCTATATTGATTACCGTAAAGCCGCTCAAATAAGCCCGAATAATAAATACCTCCAACAAGATTTAGTCAGGTTAGCCAAGCAACTTTCAATGCCGCAATATGATGAATTCAAACGCCGTTGGGGAGATGCCATTTTACCTAAACAAGGCCAAGGTCAGGTGGTGATGGTGGTTGAACGTGGCTTTGTCCCCGAAAAACAAAGCCTGACCGTGCCGTTTACAATTCATGGCAACTGGCAAACGGTGTCATTAGCCACTTACCAGCCCTATAACCAAGTGATCCCGCCCTCAATCATTCAAGGTTTTGGCACAGTGCTAAAAGCTGAGCCCATTGCCAATATCGATGCCTTAGCCATTAATGCCTTAAAAGAAGATTTACCCGGCGCATTGGTTCGACAAGCCGCGCGGGTCTATACTAAATCAGAGTTTACTCGCAGCGTCGAAAGTGGCAGTAAACGCCGTAATAATGAAGCCGATGCCGCCGCCATATTAATGCAAATTTTCAATGTAGTAACAGAGCAAGCCGACAGAAGAAGTTGGCTAACGCTGCCAAGGCAAGCGCAAATAGCGCGCCAATATATTGAGCCAGGCGCCTATCAAGTCAGCCTAGGTAACAGCCCAGCTGCGACCATTAATGTTCACGCTAATCGGGCCACCTTAATTTGGGTAATAGAAACTGGCAATCAAACCCGTTTTTATTCAATAATAATTTAATACGACTCCTATTTAACGCGACTTTTTAAAAACAACAACTTTACCTTTTATCTAACATGGAACTTACTATGAAACATTTTAAACTGATTTTTGTTTTAGCTGCGGTTATTGGGCTATCAGCGTGTCAATCTAAGGTTGAGTATGGCGATGCCACAGAAGTAGAAACCGTGAATGAAAACTTCGGTTCAACGGATCTACAAGTCATTGCCGCCAAAATGGTCGACAGCATGTTAACCTTCCCACCAGTGATCGTAATGACCCAAAACGATCGCCCAATTATTTTCGTTGATAAAATTAAAAATAAAACCTCAGAGCACATCGACACTGAATCAGTCACTGACACCATCAGTAACAAGCTATTACGCTCAGGTAAGTTCCGCTTTATTGACATGACCAAAGTCGATTCAGTGCGCAAGCAGCTTGATTACCAAAACAATGCTGGCATGGTCGACCCATCAACTGCGATTAAGTTTGGCCGCCAAGTGGGCGCGCAATACATGCTATACGGCAATCTTTCTAGCATAGTAAAACAAGATGGCAGCACTAAAGATGTTTACTATAAAATGACCATGCGTCTTATGGACCTTGAAACAGGCTTAATTGAATGGTCTGATGAAAAAGAAATCCGTAAAGTAAAATCGAAGTCTTTCTTAGGCATGTAAGCCTATTCGATTTACAATCATAAGCCGACGTCACGTCGGCTTTTTTATAGCAAAAATAACAATAATAAAAACATCAAATTAGGTTAGGGAAGAATTTGTGAACTCGTTTAAGTCTGCGCTTATTGCACTGGTCTGCTCCAGTTTATTTGCCTGTAATGCCACCGCGCCCAATATCAAACCCCGAGATGGCAGCGCGAACATCACTCAGGGCCAAGCTAAAGCTCGCTCAAATGTGGTGTCAGAGGTAGATTACCAACTCAGTTTTACCCTCACTGGTGAAACCCGTTTTGAGGCCATTAGCAAAATAGATTTTAGCCTTGCAAGCACAGCGGAAGCATTAACCATCGACTTAAACCAAGCCAATATCAGCAAATTATTGATTAATGGCAAAAGCCTTTACCCTAACTACAATGGCGCATACCTCACCATTAACCCGCTGCTTTTATCAAGTGGCAAAAACACCATTGAAATAAGCTACAGCCGCGAGCACAGTACCAATGGCGAGGGCTTGCATCGCTTTGAAGACCCCGTTGATGGCAAGGTATATTTGTATTCCCATTTTGAACCCGCTGCTGCCCAGCAAATGTTTGCCGTGTTTGACCAACCCGATTTAAAAGCCAGCTTTCAAATTACTGTTGAAGCGCCGCCAAGCTGGCAGGTGATAAGCACCATGGCTGAAACCCATATTGAAGATCTTGGCGACAGCAAAATTTGGACTTTCCCAGCGACGCCAAAACTGAGCCCTTATAACTTCTCAATGCATGCTGGGCCTTATCATGTGTGGCAAGATAACTCAGGCAAATACCCCATGCGTTTATTTGCCCGCCAATCTGTGGCTGAGCAAGTTAACTATCAAGATTGGTTTACTTACACCAAGCAAGGCCTCAGCTTCTTCGATGATTACTTTGGTATTGACTACCCTTTTAAAAAGTACGACCAATTATTAGTGCCTGATTTTCTCTATGGCGCGATGGAGAATGCTGGCGCCATTACCTACTCAGAAAGCCGCTTTATGGTAAAAGACACCATGACCGCCGCCCAAAGGCAGCGGTTAGCTGGGGTTATCATGCATGAAATGGCGCACCAGTGGTTTGGCAATTTAGTGACCATGAAATGGTGGAATGGCTTATGGCTTAACGAAAGCTTTGCCTCCTTTATGGGCACCTTGGCCACCAGCGAAGCCACCGAATTTAACCACGCTTGGCGCAGCTTTTACGCCAGTGGCAAGCTAAAGGCGTATCAGCAAGATAGCCTAGTGACCACTCACCCCATCGAAGTTCCTGTGGCCAGTAGCAATAATGCCTTTGATAATATTGATGCTATTACCTATTCAAAAGGCGCGTCGGTGTTAATGCAATTACGCCATTTACTGGGCGCTGAGACATTCCAACAAGGTGTGCAGCAATACCTTAAAACATACAGTTATCAAAATGCCCAGTTAGCGGATTTTATTAATAGCCTTGCCAAAGCCAGTAATCGCGACTTAAGCCAGTGGACACAAGAGTGGCTGTACCAAGCTGGGGTTAACACCTTAACAGCCCAATACCAATGTAAAGACCATCGCATCAGCAAGTTTTCATTGCTACAAAGCGCCCCAAGTGAAGACTTTGCCACCCTGCGAGAACAAAAAGTACAAGTGGCATTATTTAGAGCAGCGCGGCATTTTATTCACCATAGCACCACGGTAGCGGTCACTTATAAAGGCGCCATTACCGAGGTACCTGAACTTGTAGGCGAGTATTGCCCAGACTTGGTTTACCCAAATTTTGATGATTGGGGCTTTGTAAAGGTTGAGTTAGATCAGCGCTCGTTTAACACGGTAAAGCAGCAGTTAGCTAAGGTCAGTGACCCATTACTGCGGTCAATGTTATGGCAAAGCATGTGGGACAGTGTTAGCGATGGCCACACCTCATTAAAGCAGTTTATTAATGTCGCCTTAGTTAATGCCCCATTAGAAAAAGACTACACCATTTTAGGCCAAGTCATTGGCTACTTAACAGAGGTGCAAAAAAACCTTCATAGCATGGCGCCTAACCATAAATCTTATGCCACTAAAGTCAGCAAAGCGCTAACACAAATGAGTTTACGCATGACCATGGAGCACCACGACGATGCTGATTTTCAGCGCCGTTGGTTTGATGCTTATATTAGCTTAGCCAGCGACAATGCCGCCCTTGGGCACTTAGCCGATATCTTGGCTGGCATTGCGCCGATTAAAGGGTTAACTATCAGTCAGGATTTACGCTGGAAAATAATCATTCAATTAAATCGCTATGATTACCCTAATAGCGCGGCGTTGCTGGCAAACGAAAAACAACAAGATAACAGCGACAGTGGCCAAAAATCTGCCATTGCCGCAGAAGTGTCTCGCCCTCAAGCTAGCCTTAAACGTCAATGGCTACACAAGATACAAGATGACAGCCGACTGCCCTTTGCCAAAGCCCGTATCGCCATGGATCATCTTTACCCAAGCGAACAAAAATTACTGAGCGCCGCTACTGCGGAGCAGCGTTTAGATACGCTAAGTGAGATTGATAAAAAAGGCCCGGTATTTATGCGCGCTTACAACCGAGCATTAATCCCCATGGACTGCACCAATGCCAATATTGAAGCTTTATCTGAAGTGTTAAATACCCAAACGGGATTATCGAAAATGACTCGGCGGGCACTGTTAGAAGCCCGCCAACAGGAACAAACCTGTGTCAGCATGAGTGAGGCCTTAGCAAGATAATAAGCGAGCGCTAGCTTTTTGAACTCGCGCTAGCTTTTTGAACTCACGTTAGCCTAGCGCCTAACCCTAAAGGTCATCATAATAGGCGCGTGATCAGTACTATCACTGTCACGTTCATATTCTGGCCTAACTAAGTGTCTATCATAGGTTTGATAGGCGCTGACCTCAGCTAAGTTTCTTGGATGCGAGGCATCAAACTCACAACTTGCCAAGATATAATCTAAAACCGAGCCGGTATTGCCATAATAATGGGTTGCTGGCCTATCATGCTGATGTAAATCAGGCGCTGGCGCATCATCAATATCGCTAGTCGATTCATCTGCATTAACACTAGATTCATATTCATCTTGGGCTAAGGTGGCATTGAGCTTTTGCCCTGCTTGAAACAATTCATAACTATCAAATAAGCTAAAGCGTTCAAACTCAGCTTTAAGATTAACGTCATTCAATACTTTAAGGTTTGGATCGATAATATCGCTTCTAAACACGCGTTTACTGTTAGCCCTAAAAGCCTCCAGCGCAGTGCTTTGAATAGAATCGTTAAAATCACCCATTAATAACACCGGCAGCTGATTAGCCTGGCGGCGTTTAGCAATTTCATAAAATAATAACGCCGCTTCACTGCCCCGCTGCATATTCGATGCCCACGTACCAAGGGCTTGTCTGGCCATAATATCAGCGCCGCCAGTCATGCCAGTATCGGCTAAGGTGTCAATACCCATGCCACTGCGTTTAGACTTTAAATGCACCACATAACACTCACACTCACCAAAGTGAGGTATGTTTACCCTTGCCAGTAACGGTTGGCGGCTAAAGCTAAAATCACTGGCAATGCCCATCAGTGGCAGCAGTGAATCATCAACGCTAATTAAGGCGGTTTCGGTGATCGGAAACTTAGAGGCCAGCGCCACCACTGGGCTTTGATAAACATAGTCACTGACTAAGGTGGGTTCATCTAATACTGCAAAATAGTCATAGCCTAAAGTAAGCAATAACGCTTTTAAAGCATCGGGGCTAAAGACTTCTTGAAAGCCAATAATGTCAGGTTGCTGCTCAGTGACATAGTCAGTTAACCAGCGACACTTTTTTTGCCATTGCTGATGAGAATAGATGTTTTCAAAATCATAATAAGCCGCAGGCGGCTCGATGAAGTTGAATAAATTAAACGAGGCCACCCGAAACTGGCGCTCAGTTTTTTGTTCAATTTTAGCGGCAACGCTAGGAGCAATTTCAGGTTCGACTTTAGATTTGATTTCAGCAGCGACATCTGCCGCTATTGGCAGTAACAGATCATTATTTTGATCCTTTTGCAGATCTTTTTCTAGACTATTTTTAAGAGCTTTATTCAGAGTATTTTGACGGCTTTTTAAACTCACACGCGACACCTTACAACACCGATTAAGACTACAGATTATCCCCTATTCACCCCTATGTCGATGTTTGTCATACCGACTAAAAATCACCCTATTAGAATCTCTAAAACCAACAATTGTGTTTAAAGATTAAATAAAAACATGATCCTAAATTAGCAAGTGCCGTATTACCCATCGACATGACAATACGACAAAATGAATTTGAGGATATAAAGATGAAACGGAAATACTCCCTTGGTCTGTGCTTTTCACTAATCGCCCTAACCGCTTGTTCAGATGATGACGATGACAAAATTGTTATTGAAGAAACCCCCAATATTGAATATGCCCAAGTACGCGTTATTCACGCATCAAGCGATGCGCCTATGGTTAATGTCACTGCCGATGGCGCTCAGTTATTAGCCGATGTCGATTACGCCGTTTCAAGTGGTTTGTTAGAAGTTGAAGCCTCAACCTACGCCATTACCGTAGATGCAAAGCTTGCAGATGGCACCACTACAACGGTATTGTCAGCCGACTTAGCCGCCGCTGCTGATATGGAATATACCGCCGTTGCTTTAGGTAACGTCAGCGATGAAAACTTGATGCTCAAATTGGTTGCCAATGAAAAAGCCGACATCACCGCAGACAATGCCCGAGTGCAAGTATTACATGCTGCTCCTGATGTGGGTTTAGTGGATATTTACGTCACCGAGCCAATGGCAGACATCGCCATGATGGAGCCAACCTTATCGGCCAATTACATGGATAACAGTGATCAGCTTGAAGTGCCGACCGCTGATTATCAAATTCGAATTACCCCAAATGGTGACAAAACCGTGGTGTTTGATTCAGGCACTGTCAATTTAGCCGCAGGTAATGATTACTTCATTTCGGCAATCCCAAATGAATGGTCAGGAGACTCACCTGTCGCGCTGTTAGTGGCATTACCAGATGCACAAGTACTTTTAAATGATGTGAGCAGTGGTAGCGACATCCGTGTAGTCCATGCCGTAGCAGACGCACCTGCTGTTGATGTGTTTCTTGATGGCAGCATGACTCCCGCCATTGACATGCTATCGTTTGGTCAATTTGCAGGTTACGTCAACATCCCAGAAGGCATGCACACAGTCACTGTGGCAGCTGATGCTGATAACTCAGTTGAAGTGATTAAAGATGCCGAAGTCGATTTAATGCTAGGTGCCAGCTACTCAGTGCTCGCTGTCGGCTCTTTATCTAACAACGACATTAGCCCTTGGGCCTTTGCCGAGCACACTCGCCGCATTGCAACTGAAGCTAGATTAAACGTCATCCACGCTTCGTACTCAGCTGGTAATGTCGATGTTTACCTCACCCCTACAGCCGACATCAGTGCATCAGAGCCTGCGCTAACAGATGTACCATTTAAAGCAGCGTCAGGTAGTTTAAGTGTTGCCCCAGGTGATTACACCGTAAGCGTCACTGTAACAGGTACTAAAACTGTTGCCATTGGTCCACTGCCAGTGAGCTTAGCTGCAAATGGGCTATACAGCGTTGCTGCAGTGGATGCAGAAAATGACACTTCTATGTTTTCAGTTATTCTAATGGATGACTTTGTTGCCGAAGAAGAGTAACAACCAATTCAATACTGATATCTACCCAGTATGAGTATTGATTAAACACGATTTACCCGTCCCTGCGTTACCTTTTGCGACTTATCCCTCACCCAGATAAGTCGCTTTTTTTACTAAAATCATCAATCAAAACCATAACTCAACTTAAATGCCAGCTAAACAACCTTGAGGCACAGCATTATGCTAAAGTTATTTCCGCTTTATATTGTCACTTTGGTGTTATTTCATTTACTCAGCATAAAGGCTTTCGCCATGGAAATTCAGTTTGATAACCCCAATCATGTCAAAGAGGGCAGAATAAGTAATGACACGGTAATGGGCGGATTATCGGCAAGTCAGCTTGACTCTCAACAAGGCCAAAATGCCGTATTTAGCGGTAATGTCTCGCTAGATAATAATGGCGGCTTTGCCTCGATAGAGTTTCAATTACGTCAAACAGCCCCTTATAGTGACCGTATTACCCTTAGGGTCTTTGGTGACGGTAAACGCTATCAATTACGCCTAAAAACCGCCAAACTGAGTTTTGGTGAAGCCTATGCCGCCGACTTTGATACGCAAGCGGGGCAATGGAGTGAACACACATTTACCGTGACAGATTTTCTGCCACGTTTTCGGGGTAGAAATATCAGCGCGCCAGCGTTAAAATTTGCTGATATCAGCCGTATTGGGTTACTGATCGCCGCCAAACAGCAAGGCCCATTTAGTATTACCTTAGATACGCTTATATTTGATAGCCACATATAAGCTCAAGCTAAGCACAAGCTGAGTAGAATCAGAGCGTGAGCGCGAACGGCTATCGCACCTCATCACCCTATTTTTGACTGCAAGGATTAGCAATGAAAAGTTTGGCCGGCATTAAAGGGGTCATTTTTGATTTAGATGGCACCTTGGTTGAATCAGCACTGGATTTTAGCCAAATAAAAAAGGAATTAGGTTGCCCATGCGATGTTGACCTACTGGGTTTTGTCGCCGATATTACCCATCCGCCTTTGCGAGATAGAGCCAACCAAATTATCTTGGCCCATGAAACACAAGATGCCACGAATGCCAAACCCTTGCCGCATATGCATGAATTACTCAGCAGCATTGAACAGTTAAGTTTGCCCAGCGCCATTGTTACCCGCAACAGTAAAGCGGCCACGGCCACCAAGCTTAGGCAAAATAATATCAATCTCGAACTGGTATTAACCCGCGAATGTTATCCCGCCAAACCCGCCCCAGATGCACTGCTGGCCATCGCCACCACTTGGGATTTAGACCCTGCGTCACTGATTTATGTGGGCGATTATTTATATGATATTCAAGCGGCGAAAAATGCAGGGATGAAGTCGGTGTTTATCAACCACAATAAGCAGCCTGATTATCAATCTCAGGCTGATTTTATTGTGAATGATTTACGACAATTACAACACGCGATTTTGGCGTCTAATAGCTAGTTAACTCGCTACTTTAGGGGCATGATTGGGATTGGTTTGTAACTTTTTTTGGACAAAAAGTGGGTTAGTAACGCCGCACTAAGCGGACTAAAATAGAGGGTTTAAATGCGTAGCAAAGCTAAACGTAACCCGCTGTTTTAGTTATATTTAAATGCCTCATTAACTGTTCACCAGGAACTTAGCAACTTCAATAGGTTCAACTTCTTTGCCGAACATATTTGCATCCCAGTTAGCACCGACTAAACAATCGTCTTTGTGCATACCATGAAGCCAATTATCTATAAATGAATCAAGAGTAATCATCTCAGGCTTATACTCTTTCCAATTATCTTTTGCACAACGTAATGCATATGCTTCATCAGACCAAAAGACATACACATCAATATCTTCATATTCGTTAGATGGGCATACTGCCCAACCACCTTCTGGGTGTTTAAGTCCCCAAACAGCGCCAAACTCAGATACTCGCTTTAAGAAACGTTGATAATTACTTTCAGTTGTTGCTACATCTTGAAATACATACACTCCTTAAAAACAGTTAACGCTTCACATATGGGGCGCAGACTTGCTGGCTAAAATTGCGCGTAGCGCCAGCCAGCGAGTATGCGTCCCAATGAGCGAAGCGAATGAACATAATGTGTTTGTTATATTTTTACTCAAAATCAACCTCTAGTGTTACGGACATGCCACACCCAGTACCGTAGCTAAAACTTAAATAATGCTGTTGAAAGTTTTTGTGGTCTGTAACGAACCATACTTTAGTAACACCATCATCTTCATATGTGCTTAATGTAGCAAAAAAGGTGGGGTGTTCAAGATTGCTCACGAATAGCGAGACTGAATCAAAGCGTTGACCATCAATACTTTTTGGCAACTCTGCAATTACGTCGTATGCACCGCTGTTCAGAGTAGTTTCTACTTTGAAAAGATTACCGTATTTTTTATTCCACTCTTCCGCTTGCGCCTCTGTATGAAAGCAAGTTGTTGAATTAGCAAAACAACTAAAAAAACACAGTGCAAAGATAGCTCTCAATGTTCAATCCCTAGAAAAATATAACAGCTTATTATCCAGCGTCTCGGATAAAGCCCTGCCTTATAATTAATTTTGAATTCAATTTATCATGTAACTTACTGATATAAAAGAACTAATACCTACTTTATTGGCCGCATTAAGGTTAATCACTCCGCAAAGTTGAGCCTGAACATTTATCGGGTCCATTGTTACTCAATATGAATAACATAAACCCATGAAATATATAAGTTAAACTTTCAACCTCAAATTTATCGATGCCAATTGACCTGATTTTGGCTTCGATAATAATGAAAAATTCTTTGAGGATTAATATAACTGCGTTAATACACAGTGATATTAAGCTTTAAACTTCATTTATATTGGCCCCGTTACAGCAGGCCATTACTTCAATCTAACCAATTGCCTGCCGCAGGTGATGTATAGGATATACAAATGTCGCGATCACATGGTCAATGATGTTCCCGACATCATCATGACATTTCCCAAATCCCTATGGGTCAGATGTGAAAGAGCGACCTTATGTGCAAGCACTACTGTGACACGCTGCATTCTTTATATAAATCAAAAGGTCCCTGAAAGCTCTGCCAAAACAAATAACATCCTTGTTAAACGGCCAGTTCGGCATCCATGCCTCTCGCTCAGAACGTTTCACACTGTGAAACTTCGCCATGTCATGGACGGTCACAGCTGCGCTTACACCGGAATGTTCATATCTTCGATTTAGCCTCATATATTGCGGCAAGTAAAAGCTAAAGAGTTGAAGATCTATTTGCCTCCGACTCAATTTGAATTGAGGACGCAGAGAAAATAGCGTGTGCTCACATGGATGTGAGCATAGCTTTCGCGGTGCAGGGTCACTCCTTAGCATCCATGCCACCGTGACATTTGTAAATCCATTTACTTCAGACTCACCATCGGAAGCGTTAGCATTTTCACTCTTTATAATAAACAGGGGCCGAAGTTAGCAACAAACGAAGTCAGAAGCTGGATCAATCCCCGTCGAAAATTATGCGCTTTTCAGCATTTTTCGTCGGGGGCTGAGGGATTGTTAAGGGGGACAAGCAGTTTCCCCCTTGACTCTGGTGTGGGCGAAGCGCCACGACTTTGATTTTTACATGGCAAAATAAATTGAGGGCAAGTGTGAATGTGAAAAAACCACAATGTTAATCCAAACAGAATTTGGAAGCAGAACCCTTCTATAGCTGAACCTTTTAACCCGATTCAACGTAATAACGTAATGAGGTAAATAAACAATCAGATGAGATATAGACCGCCAACTAGGAAAAATGAATGAACCCATTACACCCAAAAAAGTTACTTCATAGTAAATGGACAAAGGTCAATGTGACCGAAAAACTAAAACACTTTTCGGTCACTAAAGTCAGTTTTGATGAACAACAAAACGTGATTGAATGCTTAATTAGAGCTGAGCTAAACGGTCAAGAATTTGCTATCAATTGGCGCGAGTTAAAACAAACCAGCCAGTGGTTACAAGGCTGGAAGTAATCATAAAAAATCACAAATCTCAGTTAACGGTTTCTTGTGTAAAGCATGCTCTGGTACCGTAGCATTCTCATCAGGATAACCAGCCACAATCAGCATATAGGGGCGCTCATTGTCATTATCTCGGCCACATACTTTACTTAAAAACGACATAGGTTTGGGAGTGTGAGTTAAGGTGCCAAGGCCTGCATTGTGCAGCGCCTGAATTAAAAAACCTGTGGCGATGCCTACCGACTCATGCACGTAATAATTCTGCTTTTGCTCACCATTATCTTCGCTGCGTTTTTTAGAAAACACCGCAATTAACCAAGGGGCGGTTTCTAGATAAGGTTTGCTGGCATTAGTGCCTAATGGCTTTAAATTATCGAGCCACTCTTCACCGCCGCGACCGGCATAAAATGCTTGTTCGATGGCTTCAGCTTGCTGGCGAATTTGCGCTTTAATCTCAGGGTTACTGATGGCGACAAAGTGCCACGGCTGATGATTGGCGCCATTTGGCGCTGTCCCTGCCGCTAAAATACATTGCTCAATGACCTGCTGAGGAACCGCTCTATCAGAGAACTTACGTATCGAATGACGGCGTTTTACATTTTGATAGTTTTGCTGCGCCCGTACAATCATCTCTGCTTGGCTATATTCGATGAAATCGGTCAGTGGTAAGTGAGCTTCGGTCATATCTGTTCCTTGATTATTTTAGTTCGACCATGTGAGTGGTTCTCAAGCCGTTACTCCGGGCAATTACGTGCCCTGTTGCTGCTTTTTTTTGAAATCAGCTAAGGTGATTTGTAATGCTTCAATCGCCGTTGTGGTATCTATTTTATTTTCTTCGAGTAACTGAATTAAATCGACCGCAAGTTGAATGGATTTAGGGGCATCATTCAGAGGTGATGGTTGCGGGTTATCTGTGGTCATTTGCGTTATCCAATATGTAAAGTAGGCCTAACCATACGCACATAATGATTGCGTTAAGGCTCAGCCAATATGTTAACTCAGTAATTGTTGTTGGCCTGCGGTTTCTTGTAAGCCGTTAGCTGGCAGCTTTGTTATAAAACACATTAACTCGCAATTAAAGTGAAAAGTTAGCAATGGCTTTTTGAATGCCCACCACATCAGTGCCTTTTTTTAGCTCTTTAACTATGGGTTGCTCTGTGCCTGAAATATAAATTTTCAGCTCGGCATCCATATCAAAGGTACCTGCGGTTTCAACAATAAAGTGAGTCATCGATTTATAAGCAATTGAATGATAACTCACCTTTTTGCCCGTCATGCCTTGTTTGTCGATTAAAATAAGCCGTTTGTCGGTGAACACAAACATATCGCGGATCAATTTATAACCCAGATGCACTGACTCATTGTCAGCCAAAATTGGCGCAAGCTCTTGCTCTAATTCTGCTAAATCAACTTCTGACGAGTTACCTAATATCGCATCAAATAATCCCATAACGTCTCCCTGTTTTTATGTTTTCAAACTGAATGGTCAGCTTATTCATTATATTTATGCCACAAAATACTGTGCTATCTTGATGATATTAACAAGCTTATTCCATGCTAAAACCGACACTTATTAGATGTTCAATGACAGCAGTTATGTACTGATAACCCGGTAATTTCCTATGCAATAGCGCTTTCTGCGCACTTATTTTGAGCCGTACTAACAAGCTTATTCCATGCTAAAACCGATACTTATAAATGTTCAATAGCAGCTGCTATGGACTAATAACCCTGCAATTACCAATGCAATTACCTATGCAACTACCTATGCAGCAGCGCTTTTGCGCACTTATTTTGAGCCGTATTAACAAGCTTATTCCATGCTAAAATCTCTACTTATAAAAAAGAGTCAACATGCTGGCTTGGTACTTTAGGAAAAATATGAATGCTGCAATAATTGGTGCCACAGGGCTTATTGGTGCAAATGTGTTACTTGGATTACTGGCTGATGAGCGCTACCAGCAAGTAATGGTTTTAGGTCGACGTCTGCCACAACTGGCTGAAGGCACCCACGGCATCGACAAGCTCAGCTTTATTCAATGCCAGCTAGAAGACATCCCCAGTTTATCCATTCCGATCGACATCGATCATGCATTTTGTTGTTTAGGCACCACCATTAAGCAAGCGGGTAGCCAAGATAATTTTAAAAAAGTAGATGTGACTGCAGTTATTGATTTCGCTAAGTTAATCCAACAACATCAACTTAGCAGAAACCGTTCAAAGCCATGGTCTTTTTCAGTGGTCACGGCATTAGATGCCAATGCAAATTCAAGCATTTTTTATAATCGTGCTAAAGGTCAGGTACAGCAAGCCTTAGTCGCGCTTAACCTACCTAAACTAATGATATTTCAGCCAAGCTTGTTATTAGGGGAGCGTGCGAGTCAGCGAACCTTAGAAGATATAGGCCAAGGGTTATTTAAACTCACTTCCGGTTTGTTTATCGGCCCACTTGTGAAATATAAGCCCATAAGCGGCGAGCGAGTGGCAAAAGTGATGTTGCAGACAGCTATACAAAATGAGCTACATACAGCCGCTAATAACCACTCCCCAGCAGTGCAAATCATAGATAACAAAGCCATGCATTTAACGGCTAAATAACTTATTCATTTCCATAAAAAAAGGCGCTTATTATAAGCGCCTTGATTAATTAGCCTTGTCATTTAGATGCTTATTTGATGAAAGCTTATTCATTAAAAGCTTTGCCAATGAAGGCGCAGTTAATAAAGGCTAATCTAAAAATAACACTAGCCTTAAAAATTAGCCGATTAGTCTTTGGCTAAATGCTTATATAAACCTTGGTATTCAGCACAATCTTGCATTAAGTCTTCATGGGTGCCACTGGCGGCAATCAGCCCATTATCCAGCATATGAATTTGATCCATTTCAGCCATGGCGGTGAGTCTGTGGCTTATCATCAGTAAGGTTTTACCTTCAGCAAACGTAAACAGTAAGCGTAAAATTTCCCGTTCAGTGCGTTTATCAAGCCCTTCGGTTGGCTCATCAAGCAATAAAATAGGCGCATCACGCAGTAATGCACGAGCCACCCCAATTCGGCGCTGTTCGCCACCTGATAACTGACGCCCGCCGTCACCAATCCAGCTGTCTAAACCAATTTCTTCACCGCGATCTGTAGCCGTTACGGACTCAAGTAACGTGCCTAAGCCCACTTGCTTTAACACTGCGATTAAGCGCTGATCATTGGCCTTTTTCTTTTGCCCCTCAACATAAGGTAAGGCAATGGTTAAGTTATCGCGTACTGTGCCAGCAAATAAATGCACCCGCTGACTCACCACTGTCATCGCGTTGCGTAATGACACTTCGTCATAGTCAGCAATATCATGACCTGATAATCTGATTTGACCTTGTTGCGGCATCCACTCACGGGTGATCAGTGCAAGCAAGCTTGATTTACCACAGCCCGTTGGCCCAAGTAAGGCCACTTTTTGGCCTTGGGTTATATGTAAATTAACCCCGGTTAAAATTGACCGCTCAGCTTGATAGCCAAAGTGAATGTCGTTTAACTCAAGTTCTGTAGCAGCTAATTCACCCCCTTGAAATTGGCGCTCACCGTACTGAATATCCCCTTGCTGATCGGTAATTTCAGTAATACGTTTAGCCGATAACACACAGCTAGATAAATGCTGAAACGCCCCAGAGATTGGCATCATCATTTCAATTGACGCCATAGTAGCAAACACCATTGTCGCCATTAAGGGGCCTGGCGGCACCTGCGCACCAACGCCTTGTCCAGCAAGATATAACATCATTACCACAGCAAAACCGTTCACCGCAATCAATAGCCCTTGGCTAAAACCAGTAATATTGGCCATGGCTGTTTGGCTGTTAAATAAGGCTGTTTCAGCATCACGTAATTTTTGTCTATAACGATCATTAGCTGCAAAAATGCTTAATTCAGCTTGTCCCTGAATAACATCAAGGATTAACACTCTAAAGTGGCGCTTAGCATCTACCACAGCCTCACCAGGTTTTCTGCCTAAGCGATAGAATATCAATGGCAGCACAATCCATACACTCAGCAACAAACCACATAGGCTTAACGCTAGGGTTAAATCAAACCAAGATAAAAATGCATACAAGGCAATGATGGTCAATAACGACGCTGTCATTGGCACCAGTAAGCGTAAATACAAATGATCTAAGGTATCGATATCGGCCACTAGACGGTTAAGCATGTCGCCTTGTCGTAACCCTTGCAGATTACTGGCACTAAGCGGAAACAGCTTTTTCCAAGACCAAACCCGTAAATCCGTAAGTAATTTAAAGGTCGCCTCATGGGTAGCTAAGCGCTCACCATAACGACTTGCGGTGCGGGCAATAGAGAAAAAACGCACCCCACCAGCAGGAGTAAAAAAGTTAAAGGCTAATGCCGTGGCTGCAGTTAAACCCGCGATGGCGGTTGCGGATAAAAACCAGCCCGATAATGACAATAAACCGATACCCGCAAGGATAGTAGTACAGGTAAGAAACAAGCCAATGGCCATCATCAGCCATTGGCGTTTAAACAATTTAAGGAACGGATATAAAACTTGCATTATTTATCCTCCTTAGTGCCAATGCTCTGCGCCATTTCGGCTTGGTTATTTACGTTTGCCGCGTCAGTATCAGATTCAGCAGTAATAAACAGTGATAAACCATCATCTTGTTGCTGCATTGATTTGAATAAACCCGGTTGCTGGCTGAGGGTTTTATAGTCGCCTTGTTGCACAAGTTTGCCATTATCAATCACTAAAATATTATCCATATCTTGTAGCTGGTCTAATCGATGGGTGATCATCAAGCTGGTTTGCTGCAACTTGGCTTGATTAAGGGCGGCGCTAACCAGTTGCTCACTTTGGTTATCAAGACTGGCGGTGGGCTCATCCAACAAGAATAAGCTCGCAGGTTGCGACAACGCCCGCGCAAGGGCAATACGCTGAGCTTGTCCCACTGAAATACCCGCTGATTGGTCACTAATAATGGCATCAAGCCCTTGGGGATGAGCCTGAACAAAATCAGCAATATTGGCTTGTTGCAGTAACGCCATAATCTCAGCATCGCTGAGCTGTGCGTTGCCTAGGCTGACATTATCGCGGATAGATCCATGGAACAACTGCGGGTCTTGACCTAACCAAGCAAGCCTTGAGCGCCAATAGTTTTTATCAAGTAAACTCAGCTCAGCGGCATTAATTTGCAGTGAACCTCTGTAAGGTAAAAAGCCCAGCAAGGCATTTAATAAACTGGTTTTACCGGCGCCACTTGGGCCAACAATAGCAATATGTTCGCCGGCTTTAATGCTAAATGAAATCGGCCCTAATAAGGGTTTTCCCTCTAAGGTGAGCACTTCAAGATCTGTTGCGGTGATCACAATTTTACTGAGATCGGTGTTTCGCAGCTGGCCAGTTTGCTCGCTAAAGTTTTCGTCAACTTGCTTTAATGGATTAGGATGTTCAAGAAGTTCTACCAAGGCTTCTGCTGCACCAATGGCTTGTGCTTTAGCATGGTAATGGGTGCCTAAATCACGTAATGGCTGAAAAAACTCTGGCGCTAAAATCAGCACAAACATACCGGTAAATAAACTAATTTTAACCCCATAATGACCAAAATTAAGGTGCTCTAGGTAGCTAAAGCCAAAATACACCGCCAGCACAGCGATAGATAGCGCGGCAAAAAACTCCAGTACCGCCGAACTTAAAAATGCCATTCTCAGCACTGACATAGTGCGTTGCCTAAAGTCTTCTGAGCCAGTTTCGATTTGCTTTACTTCAGCTTCTGCGCGGTGAAACAGCTTGAGGGTACTTATGCCCTTTAAGCGATCCATAAAATGGCCGCTTAAACGTGACAGCGCGCTGAAGTTTTTACGATTAGCATCGGCGGCGCCCATGCCCACTAAAATCATAAACATGGGGATCAACGGCGCTGTGGCCAGTAAGATCAGCCCTGAGGCCCAATTGAGCGGAAATACCGCCACTAAAATAATTAGCGGAATAAACGCTGCCAGCATCATTTGCGGTAAATATTTAGCATAAAAATCGTGCAGATCTTCAACTTGCTCAAGAACCACACTGGCCCATGCCCCTGCTGGTTTACCTTTAATAAAAGCTGGACCTAAATCGGTGAGCTTATTGAGCACAGCTTCACGAATGTCGCCACGAAGGCGTTTACCCGCTTCAAAACTCAAACGCTCTCTAGCATATGCCAGCACCGCTCTGACTAGAATTAAACTAATTAAAGCGCCAAATTGCAGCGTAAAACTGCCCATGGGTAATTCCAGCATGATCACCCCATGGAGGATGGTCGCCAACAAGTAAGCTTGGGCAACAATTGCCACCCCATTAGCGGCCCCGGTAAAAATGGCTAATTTAAGGAAAATACCACAAGATGATTTCTGCGATTTAAGCCAGTGAGTGAGGGACTTTTCTAAAGTTTTATCCATTAGATTCCTGAAGAGAAATACGCCTAGATTGGCGCAGTAAAGTGTGGAAAATTGCCGCAGTATCGCAAGCTAAAGCCCTAGATTACAGCCGCCACCTTAGAAGTGTTAACTGACTCACACAATACTAATAAAAATTATAGTAGGTAAAGCTTATTAACCTTGTTTAGAGGGTTAAAAGATCTGCTTAAAAACCACAGCGGCTTTGATGACCAGAGCCATAAAAACTCCCCATGACTAAAACCATAAACATTGTTACGTTCAAATATTAACCATTGACAAATACCCTAATTCTACCCACATTTAGTTAGTCCTTTTTAATGACTAAAAATTCACTGTGGAGATGCAATTAAATGCAATTTGATCTTCCTGCGCTGCGGGCCCAAGCATTTGATTATTTATTTGATGCTGTGGTGGTCACCGACACTGAAGGTGTTGTGATCGATTGGAACGCAGGTTCTCAATCTTTATATGGCTATAGTAAAGCCGAGATACTGGGTCAACACGTCAGTATTTTGCATTCGCCGGAGGATACTGAATCTATCACCGAACAAGTGATGTCTGCAGTGGCCAAGCATGGCAAGTGGAGCGGTGAAATTCGCTTTAAACATCAAGATGGCACCATAGGCTGGATTGAGTCCATGTGTATCCCGCTGTTTGATGAGCAACAGCAGTTTCTCGGCGCACTCGGCATCAACCGCGATATCACCAAACGCATTGAAGATGCCCAGCGGTTATTAAACCTTGCCTATTACGATCAACTCACCCAAATGCCCAATCGTCACTTACTCACTGACAGAGTCGGACAATATATCGAAAGAGCCAAACGCAATAACAGTCGTTTTTGTCTGTTTTATATTGATTTAGACGACTTTAAAAAGGTCAATGACAGCCTTGGTCATAACGAAGGTGATCAAGTGCTAATAGAAGTGGGCCGCAGGTTAAATGCCCAAGTCAGAGATGCTGACACCATTGCTAGAATGGGTGGTGATGAGTTTGTCTTAATGATTGAAGGCATTCACGACAACAACGACATTGCCGCAGTGGCAGATACCTTAATTGCATGTTTATATAAGCCCTTTCAATTGGGCGAACAATCGGTAAACGTTAATTGCAGTATTGGTATCGCCACTTACCCTGATTCGGGTGAATGCTTTGATAGTTTGATTAAATCAGCTGACTTTGCCATGTACAAATCCAAGCGCCAAGGCGGAGCAACCTATCGTTTTAGCTAGCCTTATCAGGCTGCTGATTTAGCTACTGGCTTTAGCAACAGGCTTTAGCAAGTCGCTTAAGATGTTGGCTCAGTTGGCGCAATCGCACCAAATTTCACTAACACATGCCAGATTAACTTCAACTGCTGTAACTGCTGTGCTTGCTTACCGCGCTCACTCCATAACATTGGCTTTAAGGTGAGATCCATTGCCGCTTTGCCAATTAATTGTGCGGTGATTAAGCCGTCTTTCGCAATTGCTTGAGCAAGTACTGGCATATCAGGGCCACGAAAATCTTTTGGCACGCTATCAACTGTTAATTGATAACCCTGATGCCACAGCAATCTGATGTCATATTCCTCACACAGGGCTTGCATGCAATCCCCCACTTCAGTGAGTTTAAAACTTGGGTCTGCCACCAGATAAGCAATATCATCATCCAGTGATACATCACCGTGGATCTGCGCTTCGATATAATGATCAAGATTACCTAAGGGCTGGCGAGCAAAGCGTGCATTAACTTCCATAGGCAGCTGCTGTAAATGCGTAATAATCTGCGCTGGTTTGATATTAGCCAGCCCCAGCGCATAATGGCGCTCAAAACTTTCACTAAGTAACGCCGCTAAAATCACTTCAAAACACTGCAGCGTGCCCTTTTCTTTTGGCAAGCGATATGAATCCATATAACTAAAACTGCAGCGAGATAACACTTGGGGCTTTGTAATGAAGTAACAACTACCAAAACGGGGTGCTGGGCCTAGTGGGCAAAAACCTAAATCTAAAGCGCCATATTTAGGCCGATGTTTTACCCCAGAGTAGCATTGACCAAACAGTTGGTTCTCCCAATGATCTCGAGGGCCACCTAATTCAGGTGATAACTGGCCATTGGAGATATGAGTCTCAAACTGGGTTTTATAATAGCCATCTTTTAATAGCCCAGCAGCCACACTGAGCCCGCGACTATCAATGCGATCGGGATGAAAATGCAGTGCCACTTGGCCGTGAGCATGTAACTTTTTCATTCCCTGCTGCACATCTTGGCTGGAAATATTAGACATCAGCAAAATATTTTTAATCACCGAACAGGCTTGTTCACGAAGGCAAGCCAGCGTTTTTTCAATATGAACTTGCGCGGCAAACTGCGGTTTCATTTATCGCGACTCCATTCGGTAAGTGATTGTATTTCATTGTATGTTAAATAGCCGACTTTGCCATCAAAGATTAATCCTTATTCATCGATTTCGGCCATTGTGCTGAGTGAAAGTACCGCTAACACCAGCGTTAGCTGTGGATGCCATGCCCTAAGGCCAAGGGTTAAATTGGCGATTTATTAGCACTTATGCACCTATTCAGGTAAGCTTCACGCCCGCCACATTCTGGCTCCCATTTATTGTAAACAACGTTAGCGTTGACCAAAGAGATCATTCTATGAGTTTTGCCTCCCTTGGCTTAAGTGCAGCAATTTTAAAAGCTGTTGAAAAACAAGGCTATGACACGCCTTCCGCTATTCAAGCACAAGCGATCCCTGCTGTACTTGAAGGCAAAGATGTTATGGCTGCAGCACAAACCGGCACCGGCAAGACAGCAGGTTTTACCCTGCCACTACTAGAATTACTTTCAAAAGGTCAACGTGCACAGCGCGGACAAGTTAGAGCCTTGGTATTAACTCCAACACGTGAATTAGCCGCTCAAGTTGCTGAAAGCGTGTCAACGTATGGCGCAAACTTACCGCTAAAATCTGCAGTGGTATTTGGGGGCGTATCTATTAACCCGCAAATTGCAGCACTAAGAAATGGCGTTGATGTTTTGGTGGCGACACCGGGTCGATTATTAGATTTATGCCAACAAAAAGTATTGAGCTTTAGTCAGCTTGAAGTGCTTATTTTGGATGAAGCCGACAGAATGCTGGATATGGGCTTTATTCGTGACATTAAGAAAATCTTAGCCATGTTGCCAAAGCAACGTCAGAACTTAATGTTCTCAGCCACCTTCTCAGATGAAATTCGCGAGCTGGCTAAAGGCTTAGTGAATAACCCAGTTGAAATTTCAGTAACGCCACGTAACGCAACAGCGAACACGGTTGATCAAGCGGTATACGCCATTGATAAAAGCCGTAAAGCTAAAATCCTAACCAAGCTAATTAAAGAAAATGATTGGCATCAAGTGTTAGTTTTTTCACGCACCAAACATGGCGCCAACCGCTTAGCAAAAAACCTAGAAGCTGATGGCATTAAAGCGGTTGCTATTCATGGTAACAAGAGTCAAAGCGCTCGTACTAAAGCTTTAGCTGACTTTAAAGCAGGCACTGCACAAGTGATGGTGGCCACCGATATCGCTGCCCGTGGTATCGATATTGACCAACTGCCATTTGTGGTTAACTTTGACTTACCGAATGTGCCTGAAGATTATGTGCATCGTATTGGCCGTACTGGCCGTGCGGGTGCATCTGGTCAAGCGGTATCATTAGTGAGTGATGAAGAAGTCAAATTACTGCATGATATTGAGCGTCTTATTAAGCGCGTAATTGAACGTAAACAGATTGCCGGTTATGAAGCATGTCATACTTTGCCTGAGCCGAATTTGAATCGCGCTGGTGGCCACAACAGCAACCATAAAAAGCCGAACCCAAATCGCCGTAAGCATGCGAGCCAAAACAGCAGTGATAGATCAGGTAAACCAGAATCTAGACATAGCTCGCGCCAGAATTCGCGCGCTGATGCCTCGGCAAATTCAACAGCGGCTAAAAAGCCACAACGTCGCCGCCAAGGTAACAATAGCGCCAATAGCGCAGCTTCTGGCAGTGTGAATCCTTACGCTAATGCAAGACCTAAGTCCCGTGACTAATGCTAATCGCTAAAGCGAGTTCTCGATGAATTAGCTCAATAAAAAAGGTATGAAGACAATAGTTTTTATACCTTTTTTTTGGGATTTTTTGTTGAGCACTACGATACTAGGGGAAGAGCGACACTGATTAATATGCTATCCGGAGTCGATAACGGTCAAGCGACAGCTACATAGAATCAACAGTACTGAGCTTTACATCAACAGCACTGAGCCATAAATAGATATAAAAAAGCGAGTTTAGTATTAACTAAACTCGCTTTCAATTCAGTGAGTAACGCTAGCGCTACCGACTCAAAATAATATCTACAAGAACCAAGCGCGGTAGGTTTTACCTTTTAAACGGCCTTTAGTGATCTTGTTAAGTGCCTTTTTAGACGCGGTGCGTTTCACTGCCACAAATGAACGGATATCGGTCACTTTAATTTTGCCAATGTCTGCGCCATCAATGCCATTTTCGCCAGTTAAACCACCAACGATATCGCCAGGGCGAACCTTATGCTTCTTACCTGCATCGATTTGAATGGTAACCATCTCAGCTTCAAGTGGCATTTTCGTTAACGCACTCATGGCTGGTAATGCTTCACCGTCGATTTCGCGGCCAATTAGCTCACCGATTTCAACCATACGATGACCATCTTCATGACTATAGAAAGTGTAAGCTGCGCCAGTACTGCCCGCACGACCGGTACGGCCAATACGGTGAATGTGTACTTCGGTATCGTAGGCAATGTGATAGTTAAATACCGCGTCTAAGTCTTCGATATCTAAACCACGAGACGCCACATCGGTTGCCACTAATACGCGGGCACTTTTGTTGGCAAAACGCAGTAACATTTGATCGCGCTCGCGCTGCTCTAAGTCGCCATGTAAGGCTAGTACGCTAAAACCTTGTTCAGCTAACGTATCCGCCACTTTTTGAGTTTCACGGCGGGTGTTACAAAACACCACCGCACTTTCAGGCTGCTTATCCAGTAACAATAACTGTAAAGCCTCCATACGTGCATGATTGTCTTCGGTTAGATAAAAATGCTGATCGATAGTGAGGTTGTCGTGCGTCGCTTCAACCTTAACCATTAATGGCTTATACATGATTTGATCAGCAACCTGCTTAATTTGCTCAGGGAAGGTCGCGCTAAATAGCAAGGTTTGACGCTCACGCGGCGTGTCTTCAATAATTTGGTCTAATTGCTGCTGAAAGCCCATTTCTAACATGCGATCGGCTTCATCTAAAATCAGCATGTTAACGTTGCTTAAATCTAAGCGATTGCGATCAAGATGATCAACAATACGTCCTGGGGTGCCAACAATAATGTGCGCGCCATGTTCCAATGAACCAATTTGTGGTCCCATTGGTACGCCGCCACACAATGTTAGTACTTTCACGTTATGAATGCCGCGAGCTAGAGTACGGATCTCTTTTGCCACTTGGTCGGCGAGTTCACGTGTTGGGCACAACACCATGGTTTGGATGCGAAAACGTTTCACATCTAACTTGTTTAGTAAGCCCAAACCAAATGCTGCAGTTTTACCTGAGCCGGTTTTTCCTTGGCCAATCACGTCATCACCTGCAAGGATTGCTGGTAAGCTCTCAGCTTGAATTTGAGTCATTGACTCGAATCCCATGGTTTTGAGATTTTCAAGCAAATCAGGTTTAAGATTTAGTGATGCGAAAGCCGTATTAGCGGCTTGTTGAGTAGACTGACTCAAGGCGAATATCCTCTGATATAAAACGGGTACTGAAACAAAACGAGTACAAACAAAACGAGTACAAACAAAACAGCCAAGATATTTATACCTTGGCCTAATTGCATATTGTAGCAATTTTATCCGCACATGGCAGATATATCTTTGCTAAATGATCTTACCAAAGCGCCCTTGTTGGTAATCATCTACTGCTTGATCTATTTCAGCTTGGCTATTCATTACAAATGGGCCCATATGGACTATTTTTTCATTAATGGGTGAACCTGCCAGTAACAATAACCCTGTCTCGGCAGAGATAGCATTGTTAAAATGACTTAGCTCAGCTGACAATAACAATAACTGTCCGGCGCTGGCCGTCATCAAGTCTCCATTGGCGGCGATATATTCAAGCTCACCTTGATAGATATAGGCATGAACCACCTCATGGCTGGATAAATCAATACTGGCGTGGCCATTAGCTGCGAGCGTTAAATCCGCAATGGCACCATTGCCCGCCAAGCCTTGAATACTCGAGACTAATACCTCAACGTCATTGTCCCTATCATTGCCAGCAAATTGCCAATGGCCAGCAAGCGCCTTTAACTGCGCACCGTCTTGGTTAGTACCCGTTGGATTAGCCTTTTCTGAGGTATCTTGATAGATCGCCGGACGCATTTTGTCTTTAGCGGGCATATTGAGCCAAATTTGAAAGCCATGTAGGCCATCTTCAGCATCGGCTAATGGCATTTCAGAATGAATCACCCCACTGCCAGTACTCATCCACTGCACATCGCCAGCGCGTATGGCTTTAACATTACCTAATTGATCGCGGTGTTCAAAGCCACCCTTACGAATATAGGTAAAGGTTTCAATACCGCGATGAGGATGCGGTGGAAAACCACCAATGAAATCTTGCTGATCATCTGATTTGATCTCATCAATCATTAAATACGGATCAAAGCGGGTATTCATAAAGTCGGCAACCCGCTTAATGTTAACCCCGTCGCCATCCATTGCGGGGCGAGCGTTAAAACGACTTATTACTTTCATGATGTTCTACTCTATCAGTGATGAATGATCCTAGTTTAACAAGCAACTAATCGAATAATAATTGCAATAAAACGCTACTTTTAGTCGATTTAATAGAACAATCATTATCAGCAATATTGAACGGTCATAGCTGAATACTTATAGCTAAAGAGGCAAGGTTATTTTACAGGTTACTCTTTTAAGGCTTACTCTTTATCAAAGCTATCCACCACTATTGCGCCCATAGAGGCTGGCATAGTAATGATAATAATTCGCCGTAATGAGGTTATGGGATCGTCTAATAAGGGTAATTTATTAAGGCATAATAACACCAAGCTCACTACCAAGGCCGCCATCAAATAAGCGATCACAATCCGAAATATAAACACAACAACCCTTGATTTAACATCATGTTGAAACACGCTGTGATAGGTAAATAACCCCAAAAACACCACCGACAACACAAACAGCATCATGACGTTGATTAAGGGTAAAGTCTCACCCAGTTTCCACGCTTCTTCTGAAAAAGAAATTGGTACAGCTAAAGCAAAAGCGCCGACAAATATTTGGCTGGCATCTTCCATATTAAAATTAAGTTTCATAAGCAGCTCTTTACTTAGACGGTGTTTTAAGCGAGATCATTCGATCGTTTATTTAAGGTTTGCCTTTAGGTACATCATGGGGCGCTAGCATCTTCTCTACCACGACCCACTGATTAAATTCCGCTTCGGTGAGTAATCCAAGGGCAAGGGCTGCCACTAGCAGGGTTGAACCATCTTGATGGGCTTTTTTAGCGATGCTGGCGGCCTTATCATAGCCAAGGTGATCATTTAGCGCGGTAACCAACATTAATGACTCATCACAAAACTTAGCGATATGCGCTTCATTAGCGCTAATACCACTAACACATTTGTCAGTAAAGCTGACACAACCCTCTGCTAGTAAAGCAATTGATTGCAGCAGGTTATAAATCATCACTGGCTTAAAGGCATTGAGCTCAAAATGGCCATTGCTGCCTGCCACAGAAATGGTCGTATGATTTCCCATAACTTGCGCCGCGATCATAGTTAACGCTTCACATTGGCTCGGATTAACTTTGCCCGGCATTATCGATGAGCCGGGCTCATTTTCGGGCAGATTAATTTCCCCTAATCCACAGCGCGGCCCAGAGGCCAAAAAACGAATATCATTGGCAATTTTCATCACACTGACGGCCACGGTATTTAATGCGCCACTGGCTTCTACAATGGCATCATGACTTGCTATGGCCTCAAATTTATTGCTGGCGGTGATAAAAGGTAAGCTCGTCAACTTGGCAACTTGCTGGGCAAAACTGATATCGAAGCCGTTAATTGAGTTCATGCCTGTCCCCACAGCAGTGCCGCCCTGAGCCAACTGCAATAGCGCCGGCATAACCGCTTCAACTCGACGAATGGCATTATTCATTTGGGCACTGTAACCTGAAAACTCCTGACCTAAGGTCAGCGGAATCGCATCTTGAATATGGGTTCTACCGATTTTTATAATATGATTAAATGCTACCGATTTTATCGCTAGCTGCTGCTGTAAATGCCTTAATGCGGGCAACAATTGCTGGTGTAACTCCAGTACTGCTGCGATGTGCATTGCAGTGGGAAAGCAGTCGTTTGATGACTGGCCTAAATTACAATGATCATTTGGGTGCACGGGGGTTTTACTGCCAAGCACGCCGCCAAGCAATTCAATGGCGCGATTAGCAATCACCTCATTGATATTCATATTGGTGTGAGTGCCCGAGCCAGTTTGCCATACCGACAACGGAAAGTGTTCATCCAGTTTGCCTTGCATCACCTCGCCAGCGGCCTGTTCAATCGCTTGACCAATATCAGTATCGAGAATGCCAAACTCCATATTCACCTTGGCCGCACATTGCTTCACCATTCCCAAAGCATGAATTAATGGCTTGGGCATGGTCTCGACCCCAATAGCGAAATTGATTAAGCTGCGCGCCGACTGAGCGCCATAGTATTTATCCGCAGGCACCTTTAATGGCCCAAATGAATCCGTTTCTGTGCGAAATGTGCCCATAAGGTTATCCTTTGCAGCCGAGCTATTGATGACACAAGCTATAGAGCTGGTTTGAAGTCTGCGTTAACAGATTAGTGATAAGAGACTAGTGATAAGAGACTAAGTCGATCCTGAATAACTGGTTAACTTAGCCTACTCTCGGGGTTAAGTGAGCCTTTTAGGGCAGTAACAAGCTAAACCAACACGATATCAGATCGCATGCTGTACAAAATATACAGCGCTTGTTCTTGATCCCGCTGGCTAATATTATTCATTTCAAATGCCTGCAATGCATCATCCAGTACCGCCATAAATTCAGCCGCCGATATGTTCATGCCTTTATGTACCGAGAGCATATCTTGGCCTTTATACACACTTGGGCCGCCAGTTCCTGCAATGAAAAATGTCGCCGCGGCATTTTTTAGCGCTACGGGATCTGATTTGGCAAATCTTGGGGAGATTGTCGGGTTGGCCATATGCAAATCGACCAAGTCATTTGCAATACTCTCAATGCCAGCACTGCCGCCAAGTCGTTCATACAGTGAATTACTCATAAACTATATCCTTGCTTTGATTCAGGTGAATCACATTGGCGTTTAATATTTAACAGCGAGTTTATTACGAAGAAATATCACGCCACTCGCCCTAAAGGGCACTGATAAATTGTAGGCTAAAATGGCGAAATGAGAGGGCTGCGACTCAATAAATAGGACTATTGATTGAGCAAGGTTATAGGTTGGCAAAACTCAATTAGGTTTACTTCTGCTTTTAGGTGAGCTTTGAGAGAGCGTTGAGACTTTATATTAACACTAAGATTTAGCACTAAGATTTAGCACTAAGATTTAGTGCTAGTTTTCAGCCTAGGTTTTGGTGCTAGTTTTAGCCTAAAGCGCCAACGTTAGCTGCTGATAAAAATTGCATCTTGCATAATACCTTAAGAGATCAATCCAATCTGCCAAAGAAATTAATTAACCCCCTTACTCGAGTATATTTTCGTTTATTTTCAATAAACAGCATTTAAAAAAATAGCCAAGCCAACTAACAATACCAATCAGCTTAAAGCCATCCTCAAACAAAATACGTGAGTCGCCAATAAAGGCCTCGATTGGAGTTTGAAACTGATCAACCAACACTGACAAAGCAAAAAAAACAAAGGCGAGCAGCAGAATTAGATACTGCGTTTTTAGGATGCACTTTCTGAAAACCACCATCCAGCAAAACATTAAACTGAAGTAAGCCAATAGAAAAAACTTCTCTTTGATAGCTAAATAACGCGGAAAAATATAATCGTGCAGCATAAAAAAGTCGTCACATAATAGCAGCGTGGTTAATAGGCCTGAACACAACATAAATACAGCGAACCACTTTTCTTTAGGCTGATGACGAAAAACCTCCCAAGTTAAAAAGCATATGGTCGCAGCAGCTGCCCACAATAAAGCGCCAACATTTGATGTCACCCCAGTTAAAGGATTCACTTCTGCCGTCGCAGCGAGATCACGGGTAAAAATGCCAAAAGGTAAATCCATTGTGGTACTGGCGAGGATAACAAATAGCAATAAGGCAAGGGGTAAAAAATAGAGAAGAAAGAAGAAACCGGTGAGATTTTTAGCCTGAGAAACTATCTGCATGTTCATGTTTAAACTTTTCCTAAACGTTTTGGCAGGCTCACCCATTAGAGTCGACTATTTAAGTTATAGTCGTAACTTGGGTGATAGTAAACTTTAGCGCTTGGGGTTTTAGCTGTGTGTTCTTGTGACTTGAATGAATGGAAAAACCCTATAGCGATCAATCTGCTTTCACAGTTTTCTTACTATAATCCGGTAAAGTCTGTGCAACTCTACGGCGAAGATCATAGCTTATGATTCTGAGCGATGAATAGCCAAACAAAGCTTTCTATTAAGCATCTCTCGATATAACGCACAGTTTAATATTGCGATGCCATACATTTCAAACGCCTCTTCAAATACTCGGCGCAGTTTGTACAATAAGTCAGCCTTGGAATCGACTAATCCGTGCTCTAACATCACAGCACCTAGATATTCAAAACCAATAGCCCCGGTAAGAAAAATCCCCCCTGAAAGTACAAAATAAAAAGCGCTTTGTTTTGATAATGATCTTAAAAATGGCACTAGCGAGACGCCTACAACAAACACAAACAACACCCCAAAAGGTAACCATGTGTGTGAGCTAATTAAGGCCGGTATGATGTCTTTCGCAGCAAGGTAATCATGAATATTTGAAAAATTTTCGTGTACCCCTACGCTCTCATCACAGGATAATAATAAAAATAGCACTGCTAAATATAACCAATAATTAAAGCCTTTATGATGATTGGTTTTTTCAAATAGATATAAAACAAAAAACAATATTGACGCTAATAGTAAATTTAATACCGAGAAATAAGTCGGAAAGCTTTGCTCATTACCTACGTCAAATAACGGCAAGAAACCCAATACATATTCATGTCCAGTGATATGAGCATAAATATAGGCAGCGAGCCCAGCAAGAACCAACAGGGTGACTATTGAGAACTGAGTAATACAGAATGTAGATAATTTGATATTCAATTTTATGTCCACAACCACTCCTTGCATCGCGTCATCTGAATTAAACTCAAGGCCTGTGCAGTTTAAATTTCAAGCAAACAATAGCTTAAACATAGCTTTGCGATACCGCTTATGTAAAGTAATATTCTGACTAAAAACCAACAAAAAAGGACTCGATATCGAGTCCTTGGATGAATTAGCCTGAATTAACACAGTGGCCAAAAAATGCCCCCAAATTAAACTTCGAGTCTTATACTTCGAGCCTTACATTAACCATATTAGCGGCTGTTATTGGCATCGTACTTGATAAAACAGTGCTGTTTTAATCGTGGAATAAATATCTAGTTAACCTCTGTTTTTCGGCAACCATACTATTTCATTTGATCCCTACTGCCACCGAGATTATGACCCGTTTCCCTATGGATGACCCCATAGTGACATCATTAGAAGACCCTTTATTGCAAAAAACATTCTTAATCATTTTTATGGTATTTATCAGTTTTGTTATTTACCAAATGAACTGGTTACGCAAACAAAAATAATCCATAAAAAACCGGCTTAATTACTTAAGCCGGTTTTTTCACTAACAGAAACTTACACTTAAAATCAATATACTTAGACAGTTAACCTACTGGAAGCTATACAATAAGTAACTTAGCTAGTGATAAATCCGCTTTAAAGATCATTGAACTGCTGTAGCCATTCACTGAACGAATTAGACACCTTTTCAACCGTGCCCCAACCTTGATTATAAAACCACACAGCCACATCTTGCTGCTGAGTTTGACACTCGGTTTGCTTAAAGCAAAACATGTTGCCTTTACAATCAGAGGCAAACAAAATATGCCCTTTTGGCATGCCGCTCATCTCATATAAGTTGGACAGTAACGCCACATCTTCAAGGCTTAAAAAGTCCTGCACTTCAGAAATATCGACACCTAAATCGCAAATTTTTGTCAATACATTAGGGGTGTGCACCAAGCCATAGGTTGAGATTAAATACTTATATGAGTCTGGCAGCACTGCCGTCAGTTTTGCTTCAAGTTCAGCGATAAACTGACTCTTTATTGGCACCATGGCATTTTTACTGCCCCAGTTTTTTACAAATAGATCGATGCTATTCATGCCTACATATTCCCAAAACAACTAAAGCCAGAATACTGGCCAAAAAATTGTGACTAAAATACCAGAGAAGCCCAAAAAGTCCGCGGTTTAACTGTAATTAATATTAGTTGACCACTTGTATCTTGAAGCTTTGGATGATTAGCAATCTGTATCACGCTATGTGCTTACCCAAAAACGGCAAGGTTTTTCATTATATTCAAGCCTTACCCATGTCAGCCTGAAACAATGCAGGTATGAGTAAGCTAAACCTGCTGCATTTTGTTTGTACTGTGACTGATAAACTTAACCTATGGCTTGATTTTATCAGTGTTTTATCAATCTTTTTCTGTTTGTTTTCTGATATTAATATGATTTACAACTATAGTTATTAGATAGGATTGGCAATGATAATGGATTACTAAAGGTTTATGGATATGAAAACTTTTGCACGACTTAATCTTAAGCAGTTAATGGCTGTTGGTGCGGTTTCAATATTTATTATTTTGATACTTTTTTTAATCGCCAATCAAAAAACTATTCAACAGCGACACGAGCTCGGAGTGTTTCAAAATAAGATATCGCTTGCCTCCAATACCCTTTTACAACTTCGCCGATTGGAAAAGGATTTTATCCTAAGACGTGAAGAGCAATACATCACCCAGCTTAATTACAGCGAAAGATTATTAGAGCAACAACTGCTGGATATCAATAGCATATTGATATCCCATGACTTACAAATAGACTTTAACGGCCTTGACAGTATCAAGAGTGTCGCCCGCTATACCAACACCTTTAACGAACTTAGCAAGCAAACCTTTTTGATTGACGGAGATGACCTTGAACCTGGTTATCAAAGCAGATTTAAGCTTGCGGAGCTGGCATTTGAGCAAGATGCTTTGCAACTTCATGATGCTGAATTAAACCAGATACTGCTTGATATTCAGCAGCAGACTTTGGAGTTTTTCTCCAGCTTTGACCCAAAGCAGCTTGAACAAATTACGCTGCAATTTGACACGCTTGGCTCACTTCTGGGCCGAAATAATATCGATAAATCCATTACTCGCCATTTAGAAGCCTATAAAAACGCATTTTTCACGCTACAAACTGCACATCAAAAGCTTGGCTACGACTATAAATCAGGGCTACAAGGTGAGCTTCGCGCCTCGATTCAACAGGTTGAAGAGGAGCTTGATGGGTTATTTAATCAACTTCCAAGCATGATAGATGAGAAAATTAAAAATTACTTATTGTATGACTATCTGCTTGCCTTATTATTATGCTTACTTATCTTTATAACCTTATATACGGTCAACATTGCCAGCCATCAACTTGAAGAAGAACTGATTGACGCTAAGCAAGATGAAATAAAGGCCAATCGGGCTAAAAGCTCGTTTCTCGCGAATATGTCCCACGAAATACGTACTCCGTTAAATGGCATTATTGGCATGACCGAGATCCTCACAGACTCTAATTTAAACGCCATGCAAAAAGACTATTTAGCGACGATAAATGCATCCTCTCAAACACTATTAATGCTTATCAATGATATTTTAGACCTCTCCAAAATTGAATCGGGCAAGTTTGATATTAATGTTCACACTTGCGCCATAAAAGAAGTTATCTACGATACAGCAGCCCTTATCGCCCCCAAGGCACAGCAAAAAGATATCGAATTGCGTATCGATATGGATGCACAAATACCGACGTTAATCCGTGCCGATGAGCAAAAGCTAAGACAAATTTTGATGAATCTCGCATCAAATGCGATTAAGTTTACTAGCTCAGGTTCAGTGCAATTTACCTTGCGACAACAGCCATTAAAAAGCGCCCAAGACCATAAGGTTAATTTATATTTCTCAGTAAGAGATACTGGTATTGGAATAGATGAGGACAAACAAAGTCAGGTATTTGAAGAATTTAAACAAGAAAGCAATAGCACCTCTACTGAATTTGGTGGCACAGGTTTAGGGCTGGCTATTTCAGCAAAAATGGTTCAAATGATGGGCAGTAAAATTGAAATCAACTCAACCAAAGGAGTCGGCTCAGAGTTTTATTTCAATTTGATTTTAGACAAGCAGGCCCATACAGCCCCTGCTAAGCCAGCTCAAACCATTTATTACTGTGCTAACGAGCATGAAACCCTGTTACTGCAAAATTTGGATGAATTTAACTACCCTGTCATCTTACTTAAGGCCTTTGATGAGCTGCCTGAATCAATATCAGACAGTGCAGTATTACTGCTCAAGCAAACTCCCACGACTAAAGCCTCTGACATCATTAACATAACTAAAGCTTACCCAAACTTGCCTGTGGTGCTATCTCGTCATAACAATGATAGCAAGGATGACTTTGGCGAATCCATTTCTGGCTACGTCACAATCCCATTGTTAGGGCTTAGATTAGATACCTTACTGAAAACCGTCACAAGATCAGTTACTGCTGACATTGAAAGCACTCAAGCGACGATGAAAAGTGACAAACTTATTTTGCTGGTGGAAGATAATAAAATTAATCAGAAAGTGGTTGTAATTAACTTAAAAAAATTAGGAATAAATTACAAAATTGCCAACCATGGTGGCGAAGCGCTAGAAATATATAAACGTCACCATAAAAACATCGAATTGATACTGATGGATTGTATGATGCCAGTTATGACAGGCTTTGAAGCCACTGAGGCCATACGCGCTTTTGAAAAGGTAGAAGGCTCAGAGCCTGTGGTTATCATAGCCTTAACCGCTTCAATTTTAGATGATGATATTCAAAAGTGTTACGATGTGGGCATGAACGATTATTTACCTAAACCCTTTAGACGCGAAATTCTGGTAGAAAAGCTCACTAAATTTATTTGATGTCTTTTATCTGTGCTTTATTTATAGCGAAACTCAATTCACAGCTAAGCTCAATTAAAAGCCCACTACAAGAATACACTACCAAATTTGACTGATGAAAAAGGGGGATTAAAAGTAGCCTCCTTAGACCCTGTTGAAGCGAATACCATCTGCAAAGGCTACGGCCTTTAATACAATATTTTAGACGCCGCTGATAAGACCTTATCAGGCGTACCAAAAAACTTCTGCGCCCCCTCTTCATCCAGCAGTAAACACAGATCTGATGTTGCCACCATGGCCTTCTCATTGCTGGTATAGATCACTGTGCATTTCTTTAAATAGCTAGAAAAAAGCGAAGTTAAATAATGGCTATTTTCTTTTTCTGAGCCGACAAATGGCTCATCAATAATAAGAAATTTTTGCTGACAACTACCAATACCAATCATCAGCTTTATTTTTCTTAAAATACCATCTGGTAAGCTTTTGATTAATCCGCTGGTGATCAGTGTTGACTTACCTTCTGGCAAGTATTTTTCTAAATGAAAAAAGCTGATCATTTTATCGATATGGTCTTCATCAACATAGCCATTATAAAGCCGATAATTAGCCAGAATTGACCCTTGGTATAAATGAAAGTCAAAGGGGATATAGCAGATGCTATTTCTATATTTGAAGCTATTAAACTGGGTAATATTATAATTATCTAGCGTGATTTGACCTTGAAAACGGGTTTCAATCCCCCCTAAAAGGTTCATTAACGTGGTTTTACCTACCCCAGAAGGCGCACAAACTGACACTTTCTGGCCTTTGTCAACACGAAAAGATAAGTTAGTTAACCCTTTTGAAAGCCCCGTATAACGATGGGTTAGCCCGGTGACTTCTAACTGTCCCTGAAATTGATTTAATGGCGAGCTTTTCTCCATTTTATTGCGGTCATCATCTAGTGACATTAGCGCATTAATTTGCCCCGTTGAAGCTTTAATAGTATCTATTTTGGCTAAGGAATTATAAATCCCCATAATTGGCGTTAGTGCCTTCCACACTAAAATGATAATCGCCAACATAGCACCTGCATCTGTCGTGCCTTCCATCACGCCTGACACCGCGGTGACAATACTGGTGATGCCGATAATTTGAATCAAACTACCACCCATACTCTGCACTTTGCTGTTAGTGGTACTAACTTGGTGTGAATCGCTTAATCGTTGTATTAACGCTGAATTAAAACGTGATTTTAATACCGAAATTAATGGTAACCCTTGAATTGAGGAGGTATTGGATAATATTTCATTCCACTGATAAGAAACCATCGCATTGGCTCTAGAACTTTGAGAAGCCGATTTTGAATAGATGTAGCGGCCATACACACAAAAGCCCACCATGACTAAAATACCAGATATTACGGTTATCGCCGCGGTGCCAGACATGATGACTATGGCAATGATAAAAATAAAGATAAAAGGTAAATCAAAGTAGCTTAAGCTTGATTCAGCTGTCACTAACTGCCTAAATTGGTCAATATCTTTGAGTCTGGCTAACTGTGAAGATGTACCAGCACTTGATGTCATCGCATAGGGCAGCCACAGCAGTTTAGACAAAACACTGTAAGAAATATAACAAGAGAGCTCTTTGCCTGAGGTTGCTAGAATTTCCATACGCTGCTTTTTCAAAATATATTCGAAACAAGCGACCATCACAGCCCCTGCTGAAAGCCACAATAAGGTAGAAATCGAGCCTGCACTTAAGGCAAAATTATATACACTCATAATAAAAAAAGGCTGCAGGGCGCCCAACAAGTTGATCCCTAAACTCAGTTTAATGAGATCTTTAAATTCTGCGTTATATCGATAAAACGAATATTTAATCCAATTCTTTTTATCTTGAGACTCTGGCGGCGGCTCTCGAAATAACCGAGAGTAACTTGATATGTAACAGATCGATGCGACAAACTCGCCGCTGGGATCAAACACATATTCGAAAATATTGTCATTTTCATAATCATATAAGAAGCAGGTTTTATCGTTATAACTGAGTAAAATATAATTTTGATGTTTTAGCGAAATAAAGGCCGGACATGTGACCTCGTGTAATTGATCTTTTGTTTTTATATCAATGCTTAGACACTCATAGCCAACTCTGGTTAATGTGGCTTTAAATGCGCTAAGGTGGTTGTCATGATGAATAAAGACATCGGATAAAATACTGGGGGTCCCTTCCCACTCTAATGCAATCAACGCATAGGCTATGCCATTTAATAATGGCGTTTGTTCAAAGCGCTGCTGATACTCACCATGCTTAAAGTGCTCTAGTCTTTCGTTAAGCTCATCAAATGCTATTAAAGTATCCATTTTTTAACCCAATGTAATCGTTTCAACCAGGGTGTCAGTATTGGTGATTTTATTACTCACTATGACAAAGGAGTATTTTCCGGTGCGGGGCCTCAAACAAGAGAGCAAATTAATGGCCACTTCTTTATCGTAAACAAGATCAAAATCATCAATAATAATAACCAACTTGTTATTTAATAGTGCTCTTACAATAAGTAATAAAAAAGAAACCTGACGAGAAAATACTTTACTATTACCGCTACTGAGCTCAGTAAAAAAACCGAGTTTGAGTTGGTCGATATCTTCTTTTATTGATAAAGCTTCACAAAGAGAATATGCCGCCTTATGTAATTGCGGCCTAAAACAAGTGATATTATCTATGATAGTCCCTTCAATAAAACTGCTGTTTTTATCTATAGTTACAACAAGGTTAGCATCGATATTCTCTTCTTGAGATTTTTGTACAATGCGCTCAATTAACCGGGTTTTACCACTACCCGACTTGCCTTTTAGTAGGGTTATTTTTCCCTTAGTAAAAGAGATTTCTCGATTATTAAAAATTATCTTGGGGATCCTACTGTTGTAGGCTAATAACGCTTCGTTAGCTTTATCACTGGCCAACACACTTGAACCAGAGCTAGTGTTAGGCTCTTGCCCGGCAGCAGACTCAGGCGAGGTGCAAGCCGCTTTATTGGTATTTTCCATCAGCAACATTTCATTCAAGCGATCAATATAAATTTTATTGATTTTCCATTGTCCCATAGTTCTCATCGCTTGCTGATACGGGCCAAAATAGCGGTTAGTTAATAAAATAATAGCCGCCATCACCCCTTGGCTCATTTCTGTTGCGATCACGCTAAGGGCACCATTAATTACCACTACCGCCACTGAAAGCTGCTGCACCAAAGAAAGAATTAAGGCAAAATTTGATTCCTGTCTTTCAAATTTAGTACTGAAATGCTCTCGTTGTTCGATCATGTTATTCATCAAGTTTTCAACTCGGTATTCCATGGTGCGACTTTTAATATCCAGTGGATATGACACAATCTCGATTATTTTAGAGTTTGTAATCCCCTCAATAGTCGACTTGGTTTCTAATAACTGCACTTTTTTACTTGTTGAAAAATAGGCAATAATAAATAGAAATAATGACGCTACACTGATGATAATACCGGTATTCAGATTAATGACCGCCAGTACGACTATGGTCACAATACAAGTAAATATATTGATAAAAGATGACACTAAGTCGCCACTAAAATAGGATTTTAAGCTGGGGATCGTATTGAGTCGTTCTAAGTATTCACCGACTTCAAGCTTTTTAAAACGGGTGATATTGGCATGACATACCGCCTGAAACAGTTGATTGGTGATTTTTCTTTCAAACTTATTACCAATATCAGCAATAAGGGTTTCTTCTAATGCTTTCACTTTGTAATCTAAAATTATCGCTATTAAAATAATTGAATAGATAAAATACAAAGTGGAAGTTGCTTGATTTGGCAGTACCCGGTCAAAGATAATCAAAATTGCAAATGGTAGCACCAACCCAAGTAAGGTCGTCAGAATACTTGAAGTGAATAGAAAAACTAAGTCGATTATCGACAGTTTAGGAATATAGGATAATTTATTCATCAGCTTCCTTTTTCAACTTTTCAAGCACTTCCAAATCAAAATTATTCTGTATCGGCACCATACTATTTGATAATGCACTAAGAATATTAAGGTCAACTGGGCCGAGTAAGGCGTCAAACTTAGTCATATTGATGATGTAATCATATTGATTAGAATAAAAATCACGAATACTGTTGTATAAATTTGACTCTGAAGAAAGTAAATCCGTTAATGTTTTAGTTCCGATTTTATAAGCTTTTTGCGTTCCTTTATAAACTGAGTAGTTCGATATAATAATTTTCCGCAACAAATTAATTGATGTGACATTGTCATTAATTTGATAAATCAACTCATCAAATTCAACTCCTGCGTCATCAATTGATTGCCTATGGTTAGCGATACTCTGGAATATTTTATTCTTATTTTTTTGATATTCATAATAAGTGGAGCCACCACTCATTATGGGAACATTTATATTTAAAGAGTAGCTGATATCATCGTTATAGGTTTCAACATTATTATTGCTATCATTGACACTATAATTTGCCGACGCTGAAATGGTGGGGTAAAAGCCTGATTTGGTTTTATCCAATGTGGTTTCTGATTTTTTGATATTGTATTGTGAAATAATAATGTCGTAGTTTTTATGGGCTAAGTTTTTTTTAAGCTTACTTTTGCTTCTTGATGGGATCTGTTGATAGTGCTGATTTAATTGGATATCAAACTTAGGTTCGAGCTTTGTTTGGGTTGTAGAATTGAGCTTGATTAGAGAAATCCTGATGTCTTTTTCAATGCTTGCCAAGCTTTTTGCATTTTGCTCCTTCTTAGCATAGGCCTCATAAACATCTGTTTTGGCCACATTACCCAGCTCATTGTTTCTACTAATTTGCTCTAGGCGTGCTTGAGATGACTTTAGCTCCGCTTTGGTGGCTTTATGCTGCGCTTTGAATTTTAAATAAGAGAAATAATTTTCAACCACCTTGATGATAATATCATTGAGAATTTTATTATGTTTTATTTCATTTATTTGTAACTCTAACTTGCTCAAGTCGTAGTCATATACGATAGAGTAATCCAGTAATACCTGTGACAAGGATAAACTGTAACCATTACTGTTATAGTCATTATCGGTACGACTACCGTCATCAGGGTTAGGATAGGTGGTTTTAGATTCATTCCAAGTGGAATTTGCCTGAATATTCACGGTTGGTAAGAAAGGCGAAGTCCCTTTTTGTAGATCATATTCTGAAGACACTAATTCAAACTCAGAACTGATAATCTGATAATTATTCCTCAATGCCTGATCAATTAACAAAGATAGCTCTGATGCCCTTGTAGAAGCAGCATTAACAACACACAACAGTATTAAAGCGAATTTAATAATCTTCATTTATTCGCCTTATTAATTGCTAGATACTTTCTTAATACATTAAAAATCTCATCTTTTTTATAGGGCTTATGGATGACATAATCCATGCCCGCACTGATACATTTTTGATGTTCATCGTTACTGGTTAAAGCGGTCGCACCGATGATGACCCTGTCAGGCAGATTATTTTCATTGTCACTCTGTCTGATCCTTGATGTCGCCTCTAAACCATCAAGATTAGGCATAATACAATCCATAAACACCGTTTTATAATCGCCCACTTTGACTGACTCAATGGCTTCTTTACCATCATTAGCCGTATCACAATCAAAACCTAAATCAGTGAGTATTTTCTTCAAGATAAATTGCTGCAACCTATCATCTTCAACGATTAATATTTTTTCTGATTTTTCATCTACCGCTGCGTCTTCGTCTTTATTTATATGCTCAACAATATGGGCGATAAAATCACTGGGTGGACAAGGGTGATAAAAGACATGATCAACATGTTCGTAGAGCTTCTCATCGATATTTGAGGATGATAACGACAAGAATATTTTGATCACTTTCTTATTCAGCCTCGCCTTTAATATTTTACAAAATGACTGTAAATTTACCCCCTGAATAGTATTGGTTAAGATGATGCCATCTTGGGGTGAAAGCTCCTTTATAGATTGAAATAATTCATTGCCGGTGCGGGCAATAATCACTTTAGCCCCTTGATCTGTTAGCATTTGTTCAATCACATCAACTTGCATATAAGATGCACCACAAATCAGCAGCGTTCTGCCGTAGAGCTGGTTATTTTCAGTCTGATAATCAACAGGGGTGACATCAAAAGAGATCCGCACTCTTGATATGTCATCAATATTTTTTTGAATGACATGATATTTTTTTATTTGATTGAGTAATGTTTTAACCAATGCCTTGTTGGTTATGTCTTTTTTAGGTACGACACCCCAAGCTAAATTTTCGATATGCTCCATGGAGGGTATATCTTGATCATAGAGGTATAGATCAATATTAATCTGTAACTTCTCAACCCTTGTTGCCGAGCTGCAACTTAAAGAAAACAGTACGTTACGACAGTTGGAACTGGAGATTGTTTCGGAAATTTGCATCAGCAAAAGCCAAAATAAACCAGTATGATGACCATAAAAGGATAAGGGAATAGTATTTGCGACGTAACATTCTATAAGTTTATTTTGTTGCTTAGATTTTGTTGATAGTAGTACTACTAATTCACTAATTAAATTGTAAAAATCGACCAACTTTGTGCTAGAAGATGACTCTACTGTTGAAAGTAAATTAAAATTTTCAGCAAGGTTTTCTAATGTTCTGGTCGCAGTGGTGATCTCTTTGGCCTGTAAAACCTCTTGAACATTCTCTTTATTGACCAGTAAATCAATGCCCCCGTGTATGGTGTTAGTTATGCCTCTAATTTCATAACCTAATAAGTTATACAGCCTTTGGTATAAGTCAGTTTTACTCATTTGCTGCTCTAACTTTTCAAAACTAAACAGCAGCATGGAGTAGATTTTTTTTTCATCTGAGCTTGAGTCAATATCTGATAAGCGATGCTTTAGAGAACTATGATTGAGGGTTTTAACGTCACCTAAAATATGATGAAACGACTGCGATAATCTGCTCTTTTCTTTTACTGTGTATCGAATTTGCTTCCTTATCAGGTACCAGCCAAACACAAAAAAACCAAATGTGGCGGTATTGATGGCAAAAAATATCGCCATTTGGGATTGTGAATTTTGCTTTATATCAGCTGCTAATTTTTGATTTAGGTTAGCTGAAATATCACTAACTTCTGCTAAACTTCCTTCGATATCAAGTTTTAATGTATTGATATCTTTATGATCATTATACTTTTTTACATATAAGTTAACGTAGTCAAACTTTAACAGACCAGCAAGGGATATAAGTTTTTTTTCAGTAGATGCGATAGAAATGAAAGACTGTACGTCTTTAGCAATTTGCTGCGTCAAAACAGAAATTTGAGCCTTATTACATAGTGAGCGCCCTACTTCGCATAAGGAGAGGGTGGCATTTAATATTTCAAGTTGATCGACGATATTGTTTGAGGTGTTAATGAGTGCATCTTGATTAGCCGTGACGGCAGGCTTCTGACCAGAAACGGTATTTTTTAGTGAATAAACCACCTGGCCGAGAGTTAATATCAGCACAATAGCAAAAGCAATTTTAATTTTTAGCGCATTATTATTATATTTTACATTCATGTTTAACGCTCATTAAACGACTCTTCTAACGCAGCCATTATAGGTTTAAGAGCATAATCAATAATTTTTCTACTGCCTGTTTTTACATCTGCAGTAAATTCCATATATGGTGCTAAGTGGTACTTAACCCCTTTATTTTCTAGATAATTTTTATTGATTGTGAGTTCGGCTAGAAAAAATTCTTCTTCTTTTTCTTCGTATGATCCTCTCGAGATAGATGAAATCACCGCATCGATAACACCGTATTTAGCAAAATTATAGGCATCAAGCTTTAGTTTTACTTTTTGGCCTTTAACGATAAAACCTATGTCTTTGCGGGCTATTTTTATCTCAGCTCGTAAAGCATTATTTAACGGCGTGATATCAGCAATGCTATCCCCTGGCGATATAATGGCAGAGATATAATTATAATTAAGCTTATCTACTGTACCGTCTACCGGTGAATAAACAAACAAGCGATCCACTTTATCTGAAATCGATGGCAGCATTTTTGACTTTATTGAAAGCTCTTTGTCTAGCGCAACAACCTTGGTTCGATATTCGCTATCCCTAATAAACTTGGTGTTTTCCAGTTGCTTGGTGAGACGAGTTAATAAAAAACCTTCATTAACTACTGACTCCTCTAAATTTTCAATTTCACGCAGCATATTCATTTCTTGCACTTGCATATTAAGCACGTCGGTATATGACGCCATTTCTTCTTTATACAATTGCTCTTTTATGGCGAGTTGCTTTTTAATTATGTTTAACTGGGCTGTAGAAGAAAGTATTCGCTGTTTCATAGAGTCGATGATCACCGTTTTATGGGCAATATCATGCTCCATTAAATCATCACTGGTTACATTTTTGCTATTCTCTTCTCGCCATTGCTCTTGCTGTATTTTGAGCGTTTGTGGATAGTCTTTAAAGGCTGAAAAGTCGGGTTCTTGTTGGGATATTAAAGATTCGTATTTTATTAGCTCTATCCTAAGCTGATTGATTTCAAAAAGATTAACAGCAAGATCACCAAGCTTATCTTTTGATCTTAATTGTGCAATTTTTTGGCCTTTGTAAACAATATCGCCAGGGGCGACATAGAGTTTTTCAAGTATCCCTCCTTCTAAGTGTTGCACTTTTTCGATATCTGAGTTTAGAAGAATTTCCCCTCTTGTGGCCACAGTAATTTCAAGCTCTGCTTGTGAGCCCCATATCAATAAAATAAAGAAAAAGACAAATGCAACCGAGGAAACTTTTTGTGAACTATTACTGCTGTTTTTAGCTATTAATACGCTAGAGCTATCAGAATGAACACTGTTAATAGACTCCTCGATGATGTCTTCAAAGTTTTGCTCAAGATTATCTTTACCTTTCATTTATCTCCATCACTACCTTGTTATGTCAATGAAATAAATTTTTTTAAACGGAAAGGCTAACCTGCTCAGCAATTTTTGATAGGTGTTGCTGTATTACATCTATTTGCTGCCTGCTTGGCATTTCGCCCTTTTTACTTATCCCCTCGGCCTCCCTAATCAATGGAACAGCATCTTCTTCGCACAAGTTAGACAAAGAACCTGATAAGGTATGAAAAACATGAAAAAGCGCCTCTGTATCCTGAGTACTATAATGCGCCTCAATGGTTGTTGCGGCATCAGCATTGCACTCTAAATACAAACCTAATAGCTCTTTTACGCACTCTGTATCACCATCAAACATGTCACTTAACGCTGTTATATTTATCATATTTAAAACTCATTTTGACTTGGTTAACACCACCTAAATTGACGACTTAGGTACTGTGTAATTACGATTTAATAATCCCTAATAGTAACTTTAGTTTAAAATCCAGATATCTCTATAAAAAACATATATTTTATAAAGATACCTGCACTTTAACGTCTTATCACTGTAAATATTTAATCGTGATTTATATTGAATCAGCCAATGTCGTTGAGTCATCCTCTGTTGTTGTATGAGCGCTATCATCAAAGCTGGCGCTGTCATCCATAACGTCAATACCGAGATCGGTGTTATCACCTGAAGTCCAATCACCTGCATTACTATCATCAGAGCCTGTGATTAATTGTTGCGTATCAGCACTTGAGCCATCCATTTCATAAGAGGAATTGACGTCAATGGTAATAGACGTTGCTGCTCCATCAATTGGTTGATCCATGCTATTAACACCACTCATGTCCATATTAATATCACCGCTAAAGTTTTCTGGTATTTCTAGCTTGACTGGTTGACATAAGTCCCCAGCAATTAAGTATTCACTGTCTCCTTGCTCTATACCTGACTGAGGCGAAACACCTTCTGGTAAACCAGAAATAATCACATGGTCGACTTCACTGTTTGAGCTGATATCTGTTGGTATGAATACATTTACACTGCCACCAGGTGCTGCTGTATAGTCATAATCTTCAGATTCATTCCCTACTGCAGAGCCAAGGGTTATTGAGCTATCGACTGTATCTGTGCCATTACTGACACTGTAAGTTAAGTCTAAAGAACCTTGTGAATCAGTATCTTGCTCAACACTATAGCTACCATCAAGTAAATCGATAACGACTGCATTTTCTGCCTGCACGTTTGAAACAGTTAAATTATCACCTTCTATACCTTCTACATTTTCAAGTAACTCATCAACAGTTACGATTGTTGCAGCTGGCGCTTCGATACTTGCCTCGGCAATATTATCTACTGCTGCCTCTGTGTTTATTGCCGATATTTCAAAATCAACCGAATGAGATGTGCCGTCATCTACGGTAAAATCGACAGTGACCGGTCCTTGATAATCAGGATCTGACCAGAATGTCCATGTCTCATTATCGTTGTCTATCAATACTCCTTCTTCACCTGAATAACTCACGCTTTCAACATTGACAGCCTCTGAATCTAAACCTTGAGATTCCAATAAATCGCTGGCCTCTAAAAGTACGTAACCATCATCATTCATGGCAAATGCTTCTTCATGTGGCACATCGTTCAATAATGGACTGTCATCCTCTACTGAACTTTCATCGCCAACATCTAAAGTAACTGAAGATACTGTGACAAAGAAATTACCGTTGTAGTCTTCTGGTGGCGTCATTGATAAGTCTTCAAGATTCCATTGGGTTATATCAACAACCTGCCCTTCTTCAGTGATAGTCATGGTATTGGTGCCATCACTCACTACGAAGCCTACTGGGTAGCCTGTCATCACAAGACTTTCCATTGTTTCTGATGCATCAAGCATTTCAACATTAAGTGAGAAATGACCCGTGCTATCTTCAGCAAAAACAAGTGGCCCTTCATGAGCTGTGGTAATAACAGTACCGTCAGCTACAGGTCGAATATAAATAGGTAAGTCGACCGTTGCTTCACTATTTCCATCTGTTGCGACGATCTGCAAACCTGCGGTACCAGCAAAATCACCTGTCGGGCTAAAGGTCCAGGTTCCATCACCATTGTCAGTAATACTGCCGTCAGCCTCCTCACCATCTGCGGTAACCACTTTCGAAATGGTTAGTGAGCTGTCAACATCACCGAATAAGGCTAATAAATCAGCTTCGCTAAAGGTTATGTCGCCATCTTCTTGAATAGTCAGATGCGCATTACCATTTTGGAATGGTGAATCATCCACTGGGATGATATCCATTGCCAATTCACCTTCAACTTCCTCTCCAGTTTCATCAGAAATGGTATAACTTAATTCTATTAAGCCATTGAAGTGCTCAGGAGTAATGAGGTTATAAGTACCATCCTGATTCTGTGTTAGTGATGAGTTGGCAGGTTGACGAACCGATAGATTATCTAACGTCAGATTATCACCATCGATATCACTTGCCTGTGAAAGGATATAGTTAGGGTCAATGGTTATGCTGACGTCTTCAGTACCCTCTAGATTGATAGTAGGTGCTGTCGGTAAATCATTAATTGGATTTACTGTTAAATCCATTGCGGCAGAAACAGTTGCTTCACCATCTGAAACATCAAATGTCAGCCCTAAATCGCCGTTGTAATCTGGATCTGGTGTAATGGAGAATGTGCCATTACCGTTATCAACCACACTGCCATTACCATTAACAGCTAAATTACTAGCAGTTAACTCATCACCATCGATGTCACTGGCATTAGCCAGTAACTGCTCTTGCGTGACCGTAATAACACCATCTTCATCCATAGTGTAAGCGACATTGCCATCAACTACAGGTGCGTCATTAACTGCCAGTGTAGTAATGCCTGCGGTGGTTTCAGCAGTGGCGCCGTCATCATCGATAACCACCACATCCAGGCTGATGTCACCGTTGAAGTTCTCATTTGGCGAGAAGGTCACTGAGCCATCTTGGTTTTGAACCAGGATACCGTCGGTACCAGAATATGACACTGAGTCTAGGCTGACGGTGCCATCCACATCACTTGAGTTCGCTAATAGCTGCTCAGCGCTAATGGTGATTTGGCCGTCTTCGTTGACTGTGTAACTTGTACTGCCTGCAACCGGTGCATCGTTGACATCCGTAACCGCAATGTCGATGTTAGCTGGTGTGGTTACCGTACCATCGCTGACGCCGAAATCGAGCTGTAAATCACCATTGAAGTTTTCATTTGGCGCAAAGCTATGGGTGCCATCACCGTTGTCGGTAAGCACACCGTCAGTGCCGCTGTACGTCACCGTATCAACAGATAGGTTATCACCATCGATGTCGCTCGCATTCGCCAGCAGCTGCTCATCTGTAATGATGATAACGCCGTCTTCATTCATGGTGAATTCAACGTCAGGGGCAACCGCGGCATCGTTAACGGGATTGACTGTGAGGTCAACACCTGCTGCCACTGTGGTGGTGCCATCTGAGACATCAAAGCTTAAGTCTAAGTCGCCATTAAAGTCCGCATCTGGGGTAATCGTAAAGCTGCCATCGTCATTCGCCACAACTGTTGCGTTACCAGCAACGCTAAGCCCTTCAGCGGTTAAATCATCACCGTCTACATCAGATGCATTGGCAAGTAATTGTTCTTGGCTGAGAGTAATGGTGCCATCTTCATCGACATTGTAAGCCAGGTTACCATCAACCAATGGCACATCATTGACCGCGAGTGTGGTAATGCCTGCGGTGGTTTCAGCAGTGGCGCCGTCGTCATCGATAACCACCACATCCAGGCTGATATCACCGTTGAAGTTCTCATTGGGCGAGAAGGTCACTGAGCCATCTTGGTTTTGAACTAGGATACCGTCGGTACCAGAATATGACACTGAGTCTAGGCTGACGGTGCCATCCACATCACTTGAGTTCGCTAATAGCTGCTCAGCGCTAATGGTGATTTGGCCGTCTTCGTTGACTGTGTATGAGGTTGAACCCGCAACCGGTGCATCGTTGACATCCGTAACCGCGATGTCGATGTTAGCTGGTGTGGTTACCGTACCATCGCTGACGCCGAAATCGAGCTGTAAATCACCATTGAAGTTTTCATTTGGCGCAAAGCTATGGGTGCCGTCACCGTTGTCGGTAAGCACACCGTCAGTGCCGCTGTACGTCACCGTATCAACAGATAGGTTATCACCATCAATATCACTCGCACCTGCAAGTAGCTGCTCATCGGTAATGATGATAATGCCGTCTTCATTCATGGTGAATTCAACGTCAGGTGCTACTGCAGCATCATTGACAGGATTGACTGTGAGGTCAACACCTGCTGCCACTGTAGTGGTGCCATCTGAGACATCAAAGCGTAAGTCTAAGTCGCCATTAAAGTCCGCATCTGGGGTAATCGTAAAGCTGCCATCGGGGTTAGCCACAACGGTGGCATTATCACCTACTGATAGGTTTTCAGCGCTTAGGCTGTCACCATCGATGTCAGTTGCATTAGCTAGTAATTGCTCCTGGCTGAGGGTAATTGAGCCATCTTCGTCAACTGAGTAAGCGATATTACCATCAACTACAGGTGCGTCATTAACCGCCAGTGTAGTAATGCCTGCGGTGGTTTCAGCAGTCGCGCCATCGTCATCGATAACCACCACATCCAGGCTGATATCACCGTTGAAGTTCTCATTGGGCGAGAAGGTCACTGAGCCATCTTGGTTTTGAACTAGGATACCGTCAGTACCAGAGTAAGACACTGAGTCTAGGCTGACGGTGCCATCCACATCACTTGAGTTCGCTAATAGCTGCTCAGCGCTAATGGTGATTTGGCCGTCTTCGTTGACTGTGTAACTTGTGCTGCCCGCAACCGGTGCATCGTTGACATCCGCAACCGCGATATCGATGTTAGCTGGGGTCACAACGGTGCCATCACTGACACCAAACTCTAATTGCACATCACCATTGAAGTTTTCATTTGGCGCAAAGCTATGGGTGCCATCACCGTTGTCGGTAAGGACACCGTCAGTGCCGGTGTAGGTCACCGTATCAACAGATAGGTTATCACCATCGATGTCGCTCGCATTCGCCAGCAGCTGCTCATCGGTAATGATGATAACGCCGTCTTCATTCATGGTGAATTCAACGTCAGGTGCTACTGCAGCATCATTGACTGGGTTAACGGTTAAATCAACGCCTGTCGCCACGGTAGTCGTGCCATCTGAGACATCAAAGCGTAAGTCTAAGTCGCCATTAAAGTCCGCATCTGGGGTAATGGTAAAGCTGCCATCGGGGTTAGCAACGACGGTGGCGTTATCCCCTACTGATAGGTTTTCAGCAGTTAATGTGTCGCCATCAACATCGGTTGCATTCGCCAGCAGTTGCTCCTGGCTGAGGGTAATTGAGCCATCTTCGTCAACTGAGTAAGCGATATTGCCATCAACTACAGGTGCGTCATTAATCGCCAGTGTAGTGATGCCTGCGGTGGTTTCAGCAGTGGCGCCGTCATCATCGATGATGGTGACATCCAGGCTTATTTCACCGTTGAAGTTTTCATTGGGCGAGAAGGTCACTGAGCCATCTTGGTTTTGAACCAGGATACCGTCGGTACCAGAATAAGACACTGAGTCTAGGCTGACGGTGCCATCCACATCACTTGAGTTCGCTAATAGCTGCTCAGCGCTAATGGTGATTTGGCCGTCTTCGTTGACTGTGTAACTTGTGCTGCCCGCAACCGGTGCATCGTTGACATCCGTAACCGCGATATCAATGTTAGCTGGGGTCACAACGGTGCCATCACTGACACCAAACTCTAATTGCACATCACCATTGAAGTTTTCATTTGGCGCAAAGCTATGGGTACCATCACCGTTGTCGGTAAGGACACCGTCAGTGCCGGTGTAGGTCACCGTATCAACAGATAGGTTATCACCATCAATATCACTCGCACCTGCAAGTAGCTGCTCATCGGTAATGATGATAACGCCGTCTTCATTCATGGTGAATTCGACATCTGGCGCTACTGCAGCATCATTGACTGGGTTAACGGTTAAATCAACGCCTGTCGCCACGGTAGTCGTGCCATCTGAGACATCAAAGCGTAAGTCTAAGTCGCCATTAAAGTCCGCATCTGGGGTAATGGTAAAGCTGCCATCGGGGTTAGCAACGACGGTGGCGTTATCCCCTACTGATAGGTTTTCAGCAGTTAATGTATCGCCATCAACATCGGTTGCATTCGCCAGCAGTTGCTCTTGGCTTAGGGTAATTGAGCCATCTTCGTCCACTGAGTAAGCGACATTGCCATCAACTACGGGTGCGTCATTAACCGCCAGTGTAGTAATGCCTGCGGTGGTTTCAGCAGTGGCGCCATCGTCATCGATAACCACCACATCAAGACTGATGTCACCGTTGAAGTTCTCATTTGGCGAGAAGGTCACTGAGCCATCTTGGTTTTGAACTAGGATACCGTCGGTGCCAGAATATGACACTGAGTCTAGGCTGACGGTGCCATCCACATCACTTGAGTTCGCTAATAACTGCTCAGCGCTAAT
>NZ_JAUORL010000089.1:0-646 GCF_030548015.1 Shewanella sp. 4_MG-2023 | reverse complement strand
CAGCTAAATGACAGACGAAGTAGATGAATTTGTTGATTGATTTTTATTTGACTGCAAAAGCAGTCAAATAAGTTAGGTTCGCCTATTGACTGGCGGAAGGCTCATATGTGTTAGGTCGTTCATTGTTATAAAACCACAGCTATTCATGCCGTACAGTAGTGTGTAGCTTTCCACATAGGCATTTGTTGTGGGTTGCTGATTGGATAAACCTGAGCTCGATATCATGTTTCCCGCCCATTTTCCAATAATCTATCTCTATCGCCAGTACTTCATGATCAATCATCAATGATGTACATAAGTCTGATGCTGCATCCATTTTCTAAATAATTATGAATAAAACCCATTGACCAGCATGACTAATCCGCAGGACTTGCTACCGAGGACTTTCGTAAGGTCCAGGTACCATCTTTATTATCAATCCACTCAATGACATCACCATCTTGCCATTTTAGGTCTGCAAGATATTCATCAGGTAATCTGAAAAAAGCCTCTCCATCTTCGGTTCTTTCGATTTCGACTTTCATTGCATTCCCTCTCTGGTAATTCCTTAGTCCTTTAGATACCTTGGCTCATTAATAAAATTTGGTCAACTGACACATTGTAAGTGGGTCGCGGATAGATCATGTAAAACGAAAAGGGGCATAAA
>NZ_JAUORL010000088.1:0-668 GCF_030548015.1 Shewanella sp. 4_MG-2023 | reverse complement strand
GAGACATCAAAGCGTAAGTCTAAGTCGCCATTAAAGTCCGCATCTGGGGTAATCGTGAAGCTGCCATCTGGGTTAGCTACAACTGTTGCATTATCACCTACTGATAGGTTTTCAGCGCTTAGGCTGTCACCATCGATGTCAGTTGCATTAGCCAGTAATTGCTCCTGGCTTAGGGTGATTGAGCCATCTTCGTCCACTGAGTAAGCGACATTGCCATCAACTACGGGTGCGTCATTAACCGCCAGTGTAGTAATGCCAGCGGTGGTTTCAGCAGTCGCGCCGTCATCATCGATGATGGTGACATCAAGACTGATTTCGCCGTTGAAGTTCTCATTTGGCGAGAAGGTCACTGAGCCATCTTGGTTTTGAACCAGGATACCGTCGGTGCCAGAATATGACACTGAGTCTAGGCTGACGGTGCCATCCACATCACTTGAGTTCGCTAATAGCTGCTCAGCGCTAATGGTGATTTGGCCGTCTTCGTTGACTGTGTAACTTGTGCTGCCCGCTACCGGTGCATCGTTGACATCCGTAACCGCGATGTCGATGTTAGCTGGGGTCACAATGGTGCCATCACTGACACCAAATTCAAGCTGTAAATCACCATTGAAGTTTTCATTTGGCGCAAAGCTATGGGTGCCATCACCGTTGTCGGTAAGCACACCGTC
>NZ_JAUORL010000087.1:0-703 GCF_030548015.1 Shewanella sp. 4_MG-2023 | reverse complement strand
AATGAACCGCCCTGTGCGGAGCCGCATGCAGGGTGGTGTGGGGGCTGGAGGTTAGATACCTCCGGCTACCCGATTAGTTTACATTTTTGACTCTAGCCACCGAGATGCTGAGCCTAGGACAATCACAATAGGTACTGTAAGCAATGTTCCAATTGGCGGCAATAAAGTAGATCCAACTGTTGCCCAAGCACTCAAAATAAAATCTCCTGAGTTTATTCCTATTAATTCACCATTAGGAATCTGGCTAAGCACATATAAAAACATTGGAATTAAGTAGACAAGAAAATACAAAGTAAACTCTTGAGTAGCCCATTTAAATGTTGCTGCAAGTCCAACAAATAAGCAAACCAAAGATATAGACGCTAAAAATGTATTAGTGCTAAAAATAAGTAAGTAAATATCAAAGCAAAATGCAAAAAATGAAAGTGTACAAATACTGAAAACCCAGGTATTCATACCGGGTATTTCTTTATTTAATTTTTCTAAAATACTCATGACGCTCCATGTAAACTAACAGCTTATTCAATAGCAGCACAATAATGTTCCAGGCTGCTCAATTCAAACTTCAAAGGTACCATCGCTAAGTCCTTGTTGTAAATCGAATATTTTCGCGAATACGTAAGTAATGCTCAAAATACTGCCGGAAAAAGAATGCGTCTTTGTTTACGAGGTCTATACAACACTTTAAAAAATTTCGCAGTAG
>NZ_JAUORL010000086.1:0-793 GCF_030548015.1 Shewanella sp. 4_MG-2023 | reverse complement strand
TAACATTCTAGAAAACCCATACATATCAGTCTACTGCGAAATTTTTTAAAGTGTTGTATAGACCTCGTAAACAAAGATGCATTCTTTTTCCGGCAGTATTTTGAGCATTATTTACGTATTCGCGAAAATATTCGATTTACAACAATAACTTAGCGATGGTACCTTTGAAGTTTGAATTGAGCAGCCTGGAACATTATTGTGTTGCTATTGAATAAGCTGTTATGCCCTATTGAACAAAGGAGGTTATTTTGAAAAAAGCGATTGCACTTATATCTTTTCTTTTTATTTGTCTGCCCGTAGTCGCAGAGGAATTTGATCTTACAGAATTTGGAGAATCATATTTTGCCGCTTGGAAAGCAACTCAGGCTCCAGATGCAACACAAAATGATATCGAATACTATTTGTCGTTTCTAAAAGAAGATGTTGGCCATCAACACCTACCCTATGCAAACGACGATTCGCGCATTCCAACTGGCAAACAAGATATGCGCAATGGCATGCAATATTACCTTGGCGCTCATACTCAGTATTCTGCCAAGCTCAACGAAATCGTTCCTGCGTATAATGTAGTGGTCATCAAATATTTCACCCAAAGTAGCGGTATTCACCCTCAAACCAAAGAAGTCGTCAATCAAAGCTACGATACGATGGAAGTATTGGAAATCGAGGATGGCAAAGTGTCTGTGATTAGGAAGTATTCAGAATAATGTCAAGGCATAATCGGGTAGCCGGAGGTATCTAGCCTCCAGCCCCCACACCACCCTGCATGCGGCTCCGCACAGGGCGGTTCCCA
>NZ_JAUORL010000085.1:0-793 GCF_030548015.1 Shewanella sp. 4_MG-2023 | reverse complement strand
TTGCTCAATACGCCATTAGCTGCATCTGCTGTTACAGTGGTATTTTCATCAACACTATCAACATCAGCCACTAAGTCTGGGGCATCATTTTCAGCGCCAACATTAATGGTGAGGGTTGCCGTATCAGTTGCCGTGCCGTCAGTTACAGTATATTCAACAGTATCTACGCCATTAAAGTCCAATGGAGGCGTGTAGGAGTAACTGCCATCTGCGGCAATCACAATAGTGCCACCTTCCGTTGTGGTAAAGGTGCCTTCAATAACAGAAAGTGCGTCGCCATCTAGATCTGAATCATTGGCATCCAAATCAACAGTTGAATTAAAGACAACATCTTCTGCTATAAAGATTTCATCATCGACCGCGATAGGGCCGTCATTGGCGCCCACAATAGTAATGGTCACATCATGACTTGCAGTGCCATCGGCAGAGGTCACAGTAATCGTACGAGTAAGTGTTTCACCGGCTTTAAGTGATTGCACATCGCTGTGAGTGTTGTTTAGCTCATAACTCCAGTTACCGTCAACATCGATAGAGAAGGTACCGTAGTTACCATCAGCCACATCGTCTTGTACTTGGAATATGGCTTCGCTGGCATTACCTGTGCCATCGACATCAGACACGGTTAGCGTGCCAGAGACTGTTTCAAACGTGTTGTTATCCGCATCGGTTGCACCATCTTCAGTGACCGTACCTGCGTCAGAATCGCCATTACCTACATCAACGGTGATATCCGCTGGGTCATTAGCGCCCACAATAGTAATGGTCACATCATGACTTGCAGTGCCATCGGCAG
>NZ_JAUORL010000084.1:0-900 GCF_030548015.1 Shewanella sp. 4_MG-2023 | reverse complement strand
ATTGGCCTGTCGCCGTGTCAGTGGATGCGCATTATAGGCAAGTTAAGATTTAGCGCAAGGGCTTTTATGCATAAAAATGAAGTTTTTAATCATTAATTGCTTAAGTACAGGATACACACTTATTACCCCCAAGGTTATCCACATTATCAAGGATAAATGTTGTCAATCAGAGCTACGACCTATTAGCTTAATATCCGTTAATGCTGAAGGATTAAAGGGCTAAAGCCCGCTAATACAACAAAGTCATGAAGTATTGGGCTCACTCGCTAAGCGTGATTGCAGTAAAACTATCCCCAATTTTTCGAACGATGAAAATTACGGCTTTCTAAAAGACCATAATTTGTTTATACAATTCTCAATGCGGCATTTAATTTTAGTTCAATATGGTGAAACAATCGAAAAATAAACAACATTATTTTAAGAGCTGGCACCTTAATACTCATTACTGTGATTGTCAGGCTTAAAAACGTCATATTGGAGCTGCATGTTGGCCAGCTAACGGTAAACTTGTTGGTAATAGCCCTTATATATTTTTTGCCAGTAACATAGAGTACCGCTCATAGAAAGTAATCTAATAGGAAAAAGTATCAAAACACCGACCCTGTAGGTTTATGACGCTGACTTAACGTTCGAAAGCTTTACTTGCCCGTTAAATAAATTCGTCCAGCAAAAATATCAACGCATTTCAGCTTATATGGCGTCAAATTGTCTCTTTAGTTTTATATAAACGCAATCGTAAATAGCCGGTCACATTAGTAACGAGCTATCAGAGCTCACCAAAGCAGGCATCACCGCTTACTTACCCTGTATGCAGATTGAAAAACCCCAATACGAAAAAAGCCCTGACTGTTAAGTCAGGGCTTTATCGACTCTCTTACGAGAGATATTAGGCGCTTGGCG
>NZ_JAUORL010000083.1:0-997 GCF_030548015.1 Shewanella sp. 4_MG-2023 | reverse complement strand
GAATGTTGGTGTTGGCAACTCAAAATGAAAGGCGTTATGTTATAACTTCAAAATAATGGGTGGCTATGTATTATGTCACTTCTCGTTATGTCATGCATTTTCATTCACGGTTTTATCTTGTTAAAACCTAACTTGTTGAATATTATGGCAATAAATTAATTTTAAATATGCATAACGAGAAGCAGCTATTCTCGGTTATCTAAATTATCGGTTTCACACTGATTAAAATGTAATTGATTTAAGGTAATTATGCTGATAAGTTACTAAAATCATTAACAATTAAAGCAGTGGTGTAAATGGATTTTCGAAGAGTGCCTCAGGGTGTTTATCGGCATTCTCGCTAAAACGCTGTTAGGGTTCAATATAACAAAGTAGCTCATCTAAAAATTCAAGGAGTAAAATAGATGAAAACAAAACTAGTAATCGCGTCAGCACTTTCTTTTGGAATTACGTTAGCTAATCCCGTTTTGGCAAACGATGATCAGACTCTATTGAAGTGGTTTCATGACTACGGAATTTCAAAGTGTGATAGTTTTATATTGGGAAATAGTAAGCTGAAAAGTAACTGGAATTTTTTCATCAATAAGCATGAAGGCGGTATTGATGGACCTTCAACGGAAGTTACGATCACGCAAATTTTTGGTTCTAAGGGCGATACCGTAAAAACTGAAGATACTTATATTCAAACCGCAAATAAATGCTTTTTGCGGCATACTTTTACATTAACATTCCCAGGTTCATGTTCAGAAAATATGGATGGTAACGATTGGTATGTGTCAACAAAAATGCCAAATAAAGATTATACAACTTATAAAAATGCGGGGGGCTTGGAGATTCATGCAAAAGAAATTTCAATGGGTAATTTCAAAGCGTGTGTACAAGAAGGCTCTCAACGTAATAGTAGCTCACATGGCTAAACCCTAATCGGGTAGCCGGAGGTATCTAACCTCCAGCCCCCACACCACCCTGCATGCGGCTCCGCACAGGGCGGTTCATT
>NZ_JAUORL010000082.1:0-1042 GCF_030548015.1 Shewanella sp. 4_MG-2023 | reverse complement strand
AAATGACAGCAATACTGTTGCTGAAGATACCGTCGCTGAAGGTAATGTTCTCGATAACGACGGCGATATCGATAACGGCTTAACCGTGGTGAGTTTTGACGTTGATGGTATCACTTATACTGCTGGTACAGAAGTTACTGTCGATGGTGGCACCCTAATCATTAATGAAGATGGTGCTTACACCTTCACCCCAGAAGATAATTGGAATGGCCAAGTACCGGTTATTACCTACACAACCAATACTAGTGACACTGCAACACTGACACTCGAAGTGACTCCAATAAATGATTCTCCTATCGCCGTTGATGATGTTATTAATGCACAAGAAGATACCCTATTCACCTCAACTGTTGACTTAGATGCCAATGATACCGATGTCGATGGTGATAACCTTTCTGTGATTGCTGGCACCTTCACCACAGTACAAGGCGGCACTATCATCATCGCTGCTGATGGCAGTTACACCTATATGCCACCGGCTGACCTTAATGGCGTAGACAGCTACGTGTATACCGTCACTGACGGCACTGACACTGACACCGCTACATTAACCATTAATGTAGGCGCTCAAAATGATGCCCCTGACTTAGTGGCTGATGTTGATAGTGTTGATGAAAATACCACTGTAACAGCAGATGCAGCTAATGGCGTATTGAGCAACGATAGTGACTTAGATGGCGACGCACTAAGTGTCACTGGGATCCATTCTGGTGTGTCAGGCACAAACACTGCGGTTACTGCTGGACAACCTGGGGTGATCGCCAATGAATATGGCACATTAACTATCAACTCTGATGGTAGTTACACGTTTATCGCTAATGGCGCATCTTCAGAAGCGTTACCAGATGGCGTGACTGCCAATGCCGTATTTACTTATACTGCAACAGACGGCACTCAATCTCTAACGCAAACACTCACCATCACAATCACTGGCGCCAATGACCCTGCGGATATCACCGTTGATGTAGGTAATGGCGATTCTGACGCAGGTACGGTCACTGAAGATGGTGCAACCGATGCGGATAACAACACGTTTGAAACA
>NZ_JAUORL010000081.1:0-1058 GCF_030548015.1 Shewanella sp. 4_MG-2023 | reverse complement strand
ACCCCCCCTCGCTGTTCGAGTTCTACTCGAACACGGACTGGGAGTTGCTCTTGATGTGGCACTGGCACTGGCACTGGCACTGGCACTGGCACTGGCACTGGCACTGGCACGAATGAAACCCCAATAGAAATAGCAAGTCAACAATCAGCACCACAATTAAAAGAAGATAATGCAGTGAATACTGCGAGTGGCGTAATGCAAGCTACAGGCACTGATGCTAACCAAGTGTTGTGGAGTACAGACAATGCTCAAGGTAAATATGGTGAGTTAACGTTAAACCAGTTAACTGGCGAATGGCATTACCAACTTGATAATAATAACCAGCAAACAAATGCATTATCTGAAGGGACTCATCAAACAGAACAATTTGTCATTTCGGCAACGGACAGCCAAGGCAATAAAGTGAGCTCGGTCATTGCTGTAGAGGTTGAAGGTAGTAACGATTTACCGCAAATTTCAGGTATACATCATGCTAGTCTCAATGAGTTAGGTTCAATTGATACCGTTTCAGGCAACCTCATAGCTACCGACCCAGATAATGGCGATAGCATCACTTGGTCGGCCTCAAATGGAATAGGTCAATTTGGCCAGCTCGTCATTGATTCAAAATCTGGAGAATGGCAATACGTTCTAGATAATCATTCAGCAACGACTTTAGCCCTACATCAGGGAGAAGTAGCAGTTGAAACTTTCACAGTCACAGCAACTGATAGCTCAGGCACCCCAGTATCCAAACAAGTTACCATTAGTATTAACGGTAGCAATGAAACCGCTCAAATTGGTGGCGTTTCATCGGCTAATCTAACCGAAGATAAAGACGTCCATCAAGGACAACTGCATGTCGATGGCGCCCTCACCGTAACCGATGTAGATTCAGGACAAAACCAATTCCAGGCCACAGTGCAACAAGGTCAATTTGGTACTCTGAGTATCAATAGTTTAGGCCATTGGACTTACACCGCTGATAACTCGCAGCCGACTATTCAAGGCCTGAAAACAGGCGAATCATTAACGGATACTCTCATAGTTCATTCAGTCGATGGCACTGAGCAGAAAGT
>NZ_JAUORL010000080.1:0-1088 GCF_030548015.1 Shewanella sp. 4_MG-2023 | reverse complement strand
CGCTGATAACTTGAGTCATTAGCTGCAACATATCAGCGTGAGCGGTGAGTGTGGACGAATGCCCATGTGAAAGTAGGTCATTGCCAAGCGCATAATTTATCTTACTTTTTAAAAGTAAGAACAAAAGTTACGAATAATCCCTGACTCTACGAGTCAGGGATTTTTTCGTTTACGACTTTCGATCAATATAGGGTGAAGTAGGGTGCAATGTCTGTGTTTATAAAGCAACGCTTTATACAGACATGAAAGGCGGAGGATTTAGCCGCAGCTGAACAACGCCAAGTGCCTAATATTTCTCGATAGAGAATCGATAAAGCCCTGACTTAACAGTCAAGCTTTTTTCGTTTCAGGCAAAAAAGATTAAACCTTAATGCTGATAACTTGAGTCATCAGCTGCTAGATAATATCGTGAGCGGTGAGTGTGAGCGATTGCCTATGTGAAACTAGGGGGGAATGTCTGTGGTTATAAAGCAACGCTTTATACAGACATGAAACGCGAAATATTTATCCGCAGCTGAACATCGCAAGCGCCTAATTTCTCTCGTAAGAGAGTCGATAAAGCCCTGATTTAACAGTTAGGGCTTTTTTGTATTTGGGGAAAAAGAATAAATCCTAACGCAGATTACTTGAGTCATTTACTGCTACATATCGGCGTGAGCTGCGAGTCTGGGCGAATGCCCATGTGAAAGTAGATTACCGCCAAGCGCCTAATATCACTCATTAAAGAGTCGATAGAGCCCTGACTTAATAGTCAGGGCTCTATCCGTTTTCGGGGAAAGTGAAATATGTACTAACCATGAGAGCTTGAATCATCACCTGCTAGATAATATTGTTCGGTGAGAGTGGGAAAATGTTCATGACAAAGCAGACCTTAATGCTGATCTAAATTCAGCAAGGCTTTATAGCGACTCTACATAGATATAAAGTACGAAGGGTTTATTTGTTGATCAACATCAACAAGCGTCTAATCAGTATCAAGCCCGATATTATGTAGCGGGCTTTTTCATTTCTGGCGAGGGTGTAACAGATTCTGTGTAACTGCAATTTAGTTAATATGCTTCACAATTCTGTCTTCGAACTCAATAATA
>NZ_JAUORL010000008.1:0-153032 GCF_030548015.1 Shewanella sp. 4_MG-2023 | reverse complement strand
CTCATCGTTTTAAAATAGGGCGTGCCGGTTCAAGTCCGGCCTCGGGTACCATCAGTTTTATTATCAAAAATATACGTCAGTATGGTGCCAAAATGCCTCAACATTAGTTGAGGCTTTTTTGTATCTGAAATTTGCTAAATGAATGACAAGATATAACAATCCCTCATCGTTTTAAAATAGGGCGTGCCGGTTCAAGTCTGACCTTTTTGTATCTGAAGTTTGTGAAATAGTGATATTTGCTCGTTCAAGTCTGGCGAGTACCACGAGTGAACACAGCTAAATTTAGCCGCGTTACATTGAAACTTTGTGTTGAAATCCTGATCCGTATCAGGTGTGTTAAAACGACGAAATCAATCAGATTCATCGACTATTGTTGACGGACTTATTTGAATTGTTCTTGCTAAATTAATGTATTAAATCAATTAGCCATATCGGATTTTTAGACGATAAAAAATCCTCTCAATCAATATCTTTACGTCGCTGGGATGAGTGTTGCCTTTAGCTTTACATATTTGACAGTACACATGCCTCTGCTAAGCTTTTCGATACCCTGAAAGTAAACAAGGTATTATTTACAGGTATGGAAGCAAACAGCAGGAACGACTTAAGTTACCTAGAACGCTTAATGAGATTGTTTACTCATGTGCAATCGGGAGAAGGTAAGTCAACCTTGATGCTCTCCGCTTACGCCTGTTTGCTACTGTTGCTGTATTACATTTTAAAGCCTATCCGTGAAGCACTCATCCTCTCTGAACACACCGCTGAAATACGCACTTACACGATAGCGATTCAAGCATTGGTGTTAATGATATTGGTGCCTTTATACGCTAGCTGGATAAGGACTCAGGGAACGAATGAAATATTGCCCCGAGTCACCTTAGCTGTGGCTGTGAGCTTGTTATTATTCTGGGGGCTTTATTTGTTTAAGGTGCCTATTTCAATCCCTTTCTTCGTTTGGCTAGGTGTGATCAATGTGCTGTTAATTGCCCAGTTCTGGGCCTATGCTGCAGATATTTACAGTCCAGATGAGGGTAAACGCTTGTTTGCTTTTATTGCAGCAGGGGCATCTTTAGGATCATTATTAGGTGCGCAAATTAGCAAACATCTATTTAAGCTTGTTGGCGCTGAAGGCTTGATGCTCGTCGCTGCGGTTTTACTTATCGCGACCATGTGGTTACCCAAATTAATTGGACTGAAATCTAAAAAAAAACAAACAAATGACTACCATGGTCATTCATTCAAAGCAGGTTTTGATACCGTACTGAATAATCGTTACTTGTTGGTGATTGCTGGGTTTGTAGTGTTACTCAACTGTGTGAATACTACAGGAGAATACATTCTGGCCAAATGGGTGCAAATTCATGCGCAGCAGGGAGCCGATGTCAAACTGATTATAGGTGAGTTTTACAGTGACTTTTACACTTGGGTAAACTTATTCAGCATGATAATTCAGCTATTACTGGTTTCTCGAATATTCCAGTGGATCCATATACATGGTGCCATTCTAATTTTACCCTTTGTCGCTTTTGTGGGCTATGGATTAGCGACTTTTATCCCTATATTCACCCTATTTAAGCTAATAAAGATTGCTGAAAATAGCATAGATTATTCATTACAAAATACTGCCCGGCATGCACTGTTTCTGCCTTTAAATCAGCAACAAATTTTTGAAGGGAAGACTGTGATCGATGCATTTTGTTGGCGTTTGGGAGATTTGGCTCATGTGGTGATCATCTTTATTGGCCTTAAAGTATTCAAGCTTGATCATTATGAGTTTGCGGCGGTTAATCTGGTGCTTTCCCTGTTTTGGATAATATTGGCATTTAACCTTGCTCGCAAGCATAAGCAATTGGTCAATGAGCATGATTAATACCTGTTTTAATTCTGATGTCTTGCTAAGCGCTAACTAATTTTAAGTAGTTGCATTGTCATAAACGGATTTGTTATCTGTGGCTTAAAGAGCCTAAATATATCGATATAAGTGAAATCCATCGCCCTTAAAAATAGACTTTACCAGCGTGATATCTCATCGATTGAATAGAAGGAGCGCAATATGCAATATTTGAAGATGGCTTTTTTTCTGACGATATATTTAGTCGCTTTCTTGTCTCACGCTGTAACCGTTCCTTTAATCCGAGATGAAACGGTTATCTTTGACTTATTAAATGATGGCGATATTAATCTTTCTAAAAGTGTTGCTAAAGCGTTCACGACAAAAGAAAGTATTATGGAAATTCGCAGGGTAGGTTTAGTCAAAAATAGTGTACAGATACGTGCCGCCTTTCGAGATAAAACAGTAAAAGATTATGCTAGAGGTAACGTTGGTTTAATGTATTACGATAGCTACTACAATGAATTAGCAGCATATATTATTTCAAAATACCTTGGCCTTAATATTATTCCTGCGACAGTGCTTCGAAGTATACCAATAGGGAAAAAAGGGCTAAAACCGAGTAAAAAATTGAGAAAAGGCAGTTTGCAATTATGGGTAGAGAATAGTGTCGTGCTTTACGATTTAACTGCTCTTAGCCTGCCTTACCCGGGATCCGCCGAATATAAAAATCACCAAATAAAAGAAATCAAAACATTCGATTGTATTATTGGCAATGTTGACAGGCATGCTGGCAACCTTTTAGTCGATCTGAATGAAAGATTTGAAGACCCAAATGAAGTGACGGACAGGAAAAAAGCTTATCTTGGTAAAATTTGGGCCATCGATCACTCTAGATCTTTTTATCGAGGGCCTCGGCTAGACATCCGAACTTGTAAGCTAAGTAAGTTAAAGTCAGATGCTATTAGCATGCAGTTTATGCAAGGGATGAGAGATTGGAAAATTGAAGAACTAGAAAAAAGACTCCGAGCGAGTGGTCTATCTGAGCAACAATTAGCTCACCTCAGATTGGAATCTATTGAGCATCGCTTTCAAAAAGTAAAACAACATTTTGAGGAACAGCAGCGAAAGAGTGGCATGACTGATGAAGAATATTACAGCTCGGGGCTTTGGCATCGGGTTTGGTGAAGGTTAAGCGATTAAGTTCGAAGACGGCTTAAAAGATGACATGTCAAACCCGCTGTAATATAGCGCTATTTACAGGGGCTTACAATCTCTTGGTTACAGCCTCAGTAAATCTACAATCATTTAAGTCAATATCAGTATCTTGCCTGTTATCCTCTCTATGAGTTTGGTTAACTCTTTATCTTAATTAGAGTATTTGGCGTTTATGGGCTAGTACAGCGCTTTTGCTTAAGCTCTTATATTGAAAATAAACACGGAATTACTGACAGGTATGGCATAAATCACTTAAGCGGCTTAAGGTAGCGAGCGTAGTTAATGAGGATTTTTACTCATGTTCTGCCAGCTTTTTTAATAACAGATCACGACGTTTGAGTAACGCCTTGATTTGTTTTCTCTTGAGTAGGCCATTAGTGAGTTTATCTAGGCTTTGATAGTCTAAGTTTTTTAATTGATGTTCAATTTTTAGCGAGTGACGCAAACGTGCCGCTTTTAAATATTTTGGTGCGTGTTTGCCAGTTCTAAAGCTTCGAGAGTGGTCTATCATCCACATCATCCAATCCGCTTCTGTATAGAGAATATTGCTTTGGGTTCTATCTACATTGAAAATTAAAATATCAAACATATTCATCAGGCTGGCTTGGTATGACAGAACGCAATACTCGCTTGGATAACGTTCATCCTCGATGCGATTTTTTTCGTTAAAAGTGTCATCTATCCACAATTGTAGCGAGCCCTGTTTATTTTTGATGGTTCGAAGTACCGTTGGCGGGATCATATTCAATCCAAGGTGACGGGCTATCCTGTACGCTGCTATTTCGTATTTATAACTGTCGGTATTGCGATATTTATCTTTAGAGGCATTTCTGGGGATGATATTTTCAGTTTTAAAAATAGCTTTGAAACGCAGTCCGTTATGTTCCAAATAAGCTTTTTTCGACTGTGTCACACCAGTCCCTATAGGCTCAAGTTTAGTGATAATTGCCTGTGTTAATAACTGTTCCCAGTCCTGATAGCTGTGGCCTTGGTAAATCTCACGGTATTGACCATCGTCAACCTCAAAAGGACGCCATTGATTACCATCAAATTGTTGAAGTTCATCTTTGTTAATGGCTAATAACATTGGATTGCCCTGATAATATTTTCGGTACAGTCCAGTGTCAGTATTGATCACCTTGCCCTTCATTCTGCTTTCAAAAACGCGGCTACTCGTGGTTGTGTGACCAATCACCAATTGTTTGGCCTTATAGTGTTGCAAAACGCGATCAAGTATCTCTTCCTCAAAGATTGGATGGCAAAGAGCTGAGCCTCTATACCAGAATTGACTTTCTCCATCGAGGTAAAAAGACTGGCTGAGATTAACAAAGCTTTGGTACAAGGATTTATGTTCGTCAGAGCCTGCAGATAGTAACCGCCGTGCTATTTTTTCTTGGCGACTAAAGAAATCATCAAGGTGACTTAATGCGCCTTGGAGTTTTAATTGCTCAAAAGCTTCCATGTAATCATGTATTACTTTTACTGATTCGTTGTTTACTTCGGCTAAGGTTGACAGAGGGAACTTGGCAGAAAGTCCACCATGGAGAAATAGCACCTCATTGATCTTTAATATACTGGGCTTGCTCAACAGCCAACGGCCATATTTACCCTTGGTAGAAAAGAGCTGCATATGGCCAAAGTAGCCGGGAGGGTATTCAGTGTTAAAGGTCGATAATAGCGATTGCTGACTCATTCCGGCACTGGTTTCAGTTGCATATGAAAGGTATTGCTGCCAGTAATTTTCGCGTACGTCCGCAGATTCATCATCCAGGTAGTGTTTATATTCATCAGTGGGTACGTAGTTAAGTTCACGGATAAGGTTCATCAATTCATGATTACCCAACACAAGATGTACTGCGCCTCCTGCTGCGGTGGCCTGTTGCTCTAAACGCATAAACAAGTCCATTACTTTGCGGGAGTCAGGGCCTCTATCCAGCAGATCGCCGACACTGACTAGCTGAGTGTCGCCAGCTTGCCAGTTCAGTTGGTCATCGATAATGCCTGCTGCACGAATTAATGTTTCAAATTCACCATAGTCGCCATGGATGTCACCAACAACAATAATTTTTGCTGTTGTTGATAGCTCAAAGCTCTCGTAGGAGGCTGAGGTTTCCTGTAATGGAATAAAAGTGCATAGCAGTAGAACAACACTTATCACAGCATGGTTAAGGTTCATGGTTGAGCGCTGGGTAAGGTGACTTTGACTTTAAGTTTAGAAGATGATTATGAAATGGTGTAGTTATTGGTAAAAGCCTTGCTGCTATTACTAGTAAAACAAGGCCTTTGAAATGGGATTATGGCTTTATTACTGATTGATGAGTTTTTTCAATCCAGGCGCAGCTTTAAAGCTTGGTTGGTTAAATCCTGGAATTTCCATTGCTTCACCGGTTTGTGGGTTGTAGCCATTTTTCGCTAAATGGTAGCGTAATTCAAATGTGCCAAATTGCGGAATGTAAACTTTTTCACCTTCGGTAAGTGCTTTATGGATCTGAGAAACAATTTGATCGATTTGAATTTTCGCTTGAGATTGTGAGATACCGATGTCCGAGGCCATCACTTGCATGAGTTGTTTTTTATTCATATTAACTGCTGTGAAATTAACGTAATAAGTATTGCGGAGTTTGTTTATAGCAGTTATGCCCATCGTTTAACAGAACTCGACTTATCACAGCTCTACCACTGTCGAATTGCTGCGCTAAATCCGCTATCTATCTCCAACTTTCGTATTATCTTTTAACAGTGTCATATTTTATGTAACACAAGGATGGTATTTCTTTGCCATACTCAAAAGCTCGTAGTCAGTATTTAGGAGGATAATTCATGGTGAGATGCTGTTTTCATCGAGTTGCGTTATCTTTTGCAGTGATATTATTCTTGTATTTTACGCCAATGACTAAGATTGCGGCTTCGGATGCGGTTTATAACACCCTTGCGCAACATGTATTATTGATTTCGTTGACTGACTCCAGTGTTCAATGGCAAGCATATTTAACGATTCTGCGCCAGGGTACAGAGGCTGAAAAGCTTGAATATATCGACACAATACAAAATGAAGTTGATAGGTTTTGGGCTGATAAATCTGTTGAACTGCAGTATCACAATCTGGCTTCCAACGCTTCACTTCAAAACAAAGTTTTTTCTTTAGAGCCTCCGGTAGATGATTACTTGAGAGTTCTTAACCATATTAGACGATTAATGTGGCTTGATAACCGCCATGAATGGCAGCCAATTGTCCCCGGCGGTTTTTTACGGCCTGGCGATAGCCATCAGACTATCAGTGCTATTTCACAGCGTTTATGGTTACTTGGGGACTTATCATCTCGTTCAGAAGCGCAACATATTTATGATGACAATATAGCGAACGCGGTGGTGTCATTTCAGCAGCGTCATGGCTTAAAAGCCGATGCTGTTATTGGTCCCAATACCTTACATTGGTTAAACCAAACACCTAAACAGCGCGCCATATTACTTGCCAGTAATTTTGTGGCTAAAACCAGTTATCAACATCAACTGTCAGAGCGTTATTTATTGGTAAATATTCCCGCCTTTGAAATGGTGCTAGTCAATGATAGTCAAATCGCCATGACCTCTCGAGTAATTGTCGGCAAGGCCTATCGAAGAACCCCTGTGATGTCAGGACAAATATCCAATGTGGTCATTAATCCTACTTGGACAGTACCTAAAAAGCTGTTACGACGGGATATCTTGCCTAAAGTGGCTAAAGATGGTGATTATTTTCGCGATCGACAATTTGATGTTTTTGATCGAGCTGGGATTAAAATTGATAAAACCGCTGATGAATGGCAAATGGCCGCAACTGCAGCCTTTCCATATCGTTTGGTGCAGCGACCCGGGGAAATTAATGCGTTGGGGCGTTATAAATTTCATTTTAAAAATGATCTGAATATATACTTACATGACACACCAGATAAATGGCTTTTTAATAAGGCAAATCGAGCGCTTTCATCGGGCTGTATTCGCATTGAAAAAGTGCAGCAATTGGCTGAGTGGTTCGCGGATAATGTGGTAATAGATAAACGCACTTGGGCGCGTATGCAGTCTAATCAAAAAAATACTCAATGGTTTTCGCTGTCACAGACCATTCCTGTGCATATAGTGTATTGGAATGCTTGGGTTGGTGAAGATAACTTGGCCCAATATCGAAATGATATTTATCATTTAAATAACACAGATAAAACAGTAGTGGCAAATAATGCAACAAGCCCATTACAGTTGACGTCACGTTAAGTGCCTGACCTTATTAGAAGTTGCTAAACTGCACATGATTTATACATAACTTATGTTCTTTTAGAGTTGCTATTGTTTGCCATAAGCTTTAAATTCATCCTCGTTTGTGCAAAAAGTGCACAGTTAGAATTTTTAAAAAGTGGTGAGTTAATGTCGTTAGTTTGTCCTTCGCGTAGGCAGTTAATCCTTGGAATTAGTGGGGTGGCTGTCGCTTCAATGTTTTCTAATTCCGCTCAAGCAAGCCGATCTACAATAGGGCAGCGTGATCTGAGCTTTTACAACCGTCATACTGGTGAGCGCGGGCAAGGCAGTTTTTGGGTTGATGGTGAATATCGCAGTGATACCTTAACGCTTTTTAGCAATGTATTACGTGACCATAGACAAAACCAAGCGGCGCCGATGGATAAGCGTTTATATGAAATCCTGTATAAGCTTCAACAGACACTGAATAACTCAGATGAAATTCATGTGATTTCTGGTTATCGCTCTCCGATCACCAATAATATGTTAGCGGCCAACAGTAATGGTGTTGCCAAGAAAAGTTATCATATGAAGGGAATGGCAATGGATTTAGCCATACCCGGCATTGCTCTTAAAACCTTACGTGATGCAGCAATGTCGTTAAAAATGGGCGGGGTTGGTTATTACCCTCGTTCTGGTTTTATTCACCTTGATACTGGCCCGGTAAGAAGCTGGTAAAACCCACGGCCTGATATTTAGCATGATTTAAAGGCTATATAGTTAGTTCATGTGGATAAAATACCGGCGTGATGCTTGTTGACGCTATTTAGCTGTGTTAGAATCCGCGCGCTTAGTTTTATAACGAGCACGAGTTGTTATTGGTCGAAAATAACAACAAAAATTATTTTATATAAGTGAGAATTACATGTCTTATACTATCAATGCTGAAATCCGTACTGAAATCGGGAAAGGTTCGAGCCGCCGCCTACGTCATGCGAATTTAGTTCCTGCTGTAATCTACGGTCCAGGTAAAGAGCCTATTTCTATCAAATTCGCTCAAAAAGATATCATCAACCAACAGTTGAATGAAGATTTCTACACAAGCGAGTTAACTATCGTAATCGATGGCAAAGAAATTAAAGTTCGTGCACAAGCTGTACAGCGTCACGCGTACAAAATGCTTATCGAACACATCGATTTCAAATTTGCTTAATTGCTAATTTGAATGAAAAAAGCGCCTTAAGGCGCTTTTTTTGTGACTAAAATTTGGTTTGTAACGCTTAATCAATATCAAAGCTATAGTAAATATCTAAGGATTGATTTAAGTTGCCTGATACGGTTTCTAGGTAAAGCTGTGAAAAAATATAATACCTTACCGTCATTTCATAGCCGGGGTTAAAAACACCAATACCGTATTTCACCATCAAGTCTTCGCCAATATAACCGCTAATGGCAAAGCGTCCTTCATCGTTGGCATCAAGTTGTACATTAGAAAAGCCCATTTTTTCAATTAAGCCCGTCGCTGTTGAGCCAATGTTGTTCATTGCGCCGCCGCCAAACTGTGAGCCTAAGCTTAACGCCGCGCTCATCATTAAAGCATTATTTTGATCATTACCAGAGTTCGCAAAGCCTGTGCCGGTGACTATGTAGGATAGAATTTCGGCTTGCTCTTTGGCAGGGTTTGAAAACAAGGTCACTACTGGCTGCATGGCTGTGCCTGTGACTCTCACGCCTGCGGTGAGATCTTCATCTTTGATTTCTTTTACTGCTTCAATATTTAAGTTGGGTACTGAGCTTGGGCCAACAAACTGCACTTCACCAGTACTGATGGTTAGGGTTTGCCCCATAAATTTATAACTGCCATTATTCACTTTAATATCACCAAATAACAGCGGTGGTTTGAAGGCTTGTTGCTGTAGCAATAATGTTCCTTCTAACTTGCCGTTTAAGCCCATGCCATCAATGTTAAGGTTCTTGCCCACATTAATATTGAGATCGGCGACGATAGCGTAAGGGCTGACTTTTTCTTCTTGTTCTGAAATCGAGTCTTTAAATACCACATCGCTAGATATCGCTACACCACCCTCAGCTAGTTGAACTAATGTAATTTCCCCGCTAGGAATATCGACAGTGCCCGTGATCGCCAGCTGATTTTTACTAAAGTTAATTTTTACATCAGGAGTAATATCCAATATTGCGATAGGGGGCTGAATAAAGGCGAGCTTTTTACCTTTTATATCAATTTCACCATTAAAGTTACCCTCTGGCCAAGCCAACTTACCATTGATATTTGCCTGGCCTTTCCCCATGGTTAAATCGCCTGTTACATTACCTTGTTGGCCAGCGAGCTCCATTATTAAATTGATATTTTCAATCAAAGTCGGGTTGTTTGTAGTGGCAATAGCTGCTTTTGATAGTGTCATTTTGCCACCGACTTCAGGCTCATTTAAAGTGCCTAATAAGGTTAAATCAGTGGAAAACAGTCCTTGTAATGTCGCCAGCTCAGGGAAGAAGCCCTGTAAGCCAGTTAAATCTAACTCGTCAATATTGATATGCCCTGATAGCTCTCTTGAAGGCTGGGTGCTGATGTTAACTTGGCTGCTGATATCTGAGATGCTATCTGCTTGCACTGATAATTGACCCGTTAGTTGCTGCTCATCTAATGTGACATGTAAGTTAACTAAGTCGTAAATGATATCGATGCGATCATTCTCTGAGCGCTTTAATTCTAATTTGCCCTCAGATAAGGTTAAATCAACATCTGCTTGTAACTTTTCAACCTCAGACCAATTCAGTTTGGCATCAAGGCTAGAGTCACCAATCCATACCAAGCGTTCGGGTAATATTGGCTGCAGTAGGCGGCCAGGTGTGCCTTGTGCAAGAATATGAATATCCCCTTGGGTACCAAAATTTGCAGGTTCAATCAGGCACAGGCTATTGCTGGGGTGATTAATGCAAAAAGGACTGGCGCTGCCAAGTTGATTGAGTTGATCCCAAACGATCGTGATGGGCTTATCTAACTGCCAATCTCCGAGCATATTGGTTAAGGATAAGGCGTTAACTTCAGTATCAAAGCGTTGTTTATCTGCCGTGTATATATTGCTCAATTGGGTGTTAATGGCTAGCTCTCCACCCGTAGACAGTTGCAATGTTTGCTGGCCAAGATCTCCTGAGGCGATTAGCTCTACGTCAGTTAAGTCCAGTTCGCTCCAGCTAAAAGCAGTACTGGCGAGATTCACGCTAAATTGATGCTCATTTAACGGTAAGTAGTGACCCGTTAATGTCAGTCTGTCGAGCTTCATATCGGCAAAATCAAAATCGGCCACTTGGCCGTTAATATCAACGATAGGTTGTTTGGCATCGCCAGTGACATCGATTTTTGCGGTAATTGACCCTTTACTATCTGGTAGCCACTGGCTGATGTCAGGTACATCAAGTAATGCATCTACATCCCATACTGTATCTGCTTGACCATTGATAAGTAGGGTTGTGCCGAGGGCTTGTGCTTGTAGGTCTTTGGCATTGATGGCGAAGTTATTATCAAATTGTACCTGACCTTTAACGCTAAGAGGGTACTGATTTAAACTGCCGCTTAAATCACTGTCTACAATATTTACTTCCCAGCTAGTATCAGAAACCTTACCTGTGGTGGTTAATATCCCACTGATGTGGCTGCTAAGCTCGGTGAGTTCATAAAGATAATCGATTTTTTCTAGCTGTAAATCAGTGGTGTCGAGTTTGGCTTGCCAGCTAAAATCATTACCCCAATCAAGACTCGCTTGACCTGCGATATCCCCCGCATCTGAGCTAATGACAATATCTGCAATATCCACATTGGTATGTGATAGCTGCATTGCGCTATTAACTTCAAGCTGCGGGTGATAGGGGCTGAGGAATTGCCCATCAAGGACAACATGTTGTTGGTTGAAGTCACCGGTACTTGATAATGTTTTGATATCAGTGACATAGTCAGGCTTAATCAAAGGCCACTGAATTTGGGCTTTGCTTATATCAATTCGATAAGGCATTTCGGGCTTACTCAAAGTGATATTTGAGTCAAAATTAATGGTAAAGTCACCTTCAGCGGCAAGGGTAACGGCTAAATCATCAAAGCCGTTGTGTGCACTGAGTTTGATTTTTTGCTGGGTTAATTCAGGAATTTCGGCCACATTGTTAAGGCTAAAATCGGCGTTAATATTCATTGGGTAATCGTGATTTAAACGGATATCGCCTTCTAATGTTGCCTCACCGTAATCATGAGTGATGGCTAATTGCTGCACATCAATTAAGTCATCAACATAGCTGCCTGCTAAGGTTATTTTTGCGAAATCATCGGTTCTTGCTCCCAAGACCATCACGCTGTTATTACTAATCAGTTGTTCAAGGTAAATAGGGAATGACATATAAACCACTGGTAATGCTGCCATAGCCCAGTCGTCATTTACCTCAGTGGTATTGTTCGGCGCTGCAACATCATCACTGGCAAGAGGAATATCAACCAGCAAACCGTCACTATAAAGGTAATTAACTCTTAAGCCTTTGCTATTCCATAGTGCTTTGCCTTGCAAGCGGCTGGCGTTATAACGCATGTCATTTACGCTGACCTCAACTGAGTTTAAGTCTAATTCGTTAAGGCCAATAACTACAGGTAAAATCAGCGGTTCAGGTACTTCATCTTTACTTTCATTAGTTTTATCAGTGTTAGCTGGCTGATTATCTGCTAATGCAGCTTGAGTTGTTCGAGCGTTTGCAACGGTACTTTCACTAGGCACATCATCGGCAAACTCATCAGTAGCTACTCGTACCCACACGCCACTTGCGTGTAACTTATCGACACAAATTTGCTTGTTAAACAAACAGGTTGGCAGCCAAGATAAGCTTAAGTCATCAACCTCTACCGCTACGCCATCCATTGACCAGCTTGCATGGTTAAATTCGAGTTGCTTATTGATGGTGCCAGAGCGTAAGTCTAATGCGAGATTGGGCACAAATTGATTGGCTAACATCACTGACATACGTGCGCCGAAAGGCGTGCCAATGAGCACTGCTAGCAAAATTAAAATCAGCAGTGGAATATAGATAATCACTCGAGTGGTATGTTTGAAGTATTTCCATAATCGCGCCCAAAGCGTTAATGGCGGCTTTGCTGGCACTTTATCTAGTGGTGTAGCGTCATGGGCTTCATGGTCGTTATGATGCTGGGGTAGCTTGGATTTTTCTGTCATTACAAATCCGTCCCCATGGTTAAATGAATTCGCCAAGATCTATCGACCGTTTCTGTTTCTTTCAAGCCGACACCTAAATCGAATCTAATGGGCCCGATAGGAGAGATCCAGTGAACGCCGCCGCCGACGGAGGCAATAGGTTCAAATGTTTCTGTATCAAAAGCGTTACCCGCATCCACAAAGCTGGCAAGTCGCCATGTGTCAGTTAAATAAAATTGATACTCTAAACTGCCCACCATCAAATAACGACCGCCGACAACCTGACGTGACGTGCTACCGTCTTCGTTGGTGTATTCAATGAATGGCCCTAGCTCTTGGTAGCCATAACCGCGAATACTCTGATCGCCACCGGTAAAATAACGTAGCGAAGGTGATATTTGGGCGATATCGTCACTATCAGCAATGTTGGCGCCTAAGTCGAGTCGGGCTACAAAACGATGCCGATCGAAAAAGGTATCAATCCATTTAAAGTTAGCTTCAAATTTTAACAGTCGAATTTCAGAGCCTAAATTAGGGTCACCATATTGCATACTGTAAATATGACGGTAGCCCGACTTGGGGTCTAAGGTGTTATCGCCGCGAACGGTTTTGCCAATACCAAAGCCTGCAAGAAGGAATTTTGAATCGTAATCAATATTGGATTGATTATAAAGCTCTTGGCTATATTCAAGTGAATAACCAAATAGCCATTGGTCGGCTAGGGTTTGTTGTCTGATCACCCCGAGTAAACGTTTCTCTGACTCTAGCTGGCCAGTGTAATCGTAGCTTCTATCTTCTTCATTATAATCTTGGGTAACGCCATATTTATCTCGCAGTAATCCAATCTTAAATTGTAGCTGATCATCTAACGGGTGCTTTAACGGAATAGTATAGGTGGTTAAAAACTTAGGCCTGTCAGGTGACCATTCCATAGTAGTTTCTTGAGTATGGCCATAGCTGTTAATTTGCGGCATCCGCCAAGTGAGCCTGACCCTTGGCTCAATGGTTTTTTCGGCATTGGTACCAATATCGGCACCCAAACCTAATTCAAATGAGTGTGTTGGTCTTGGGCTTAAGTCAACTCTGATGGGGACATCGACGTCGGTCATGGCATCAACTTGTGGTAACACTTTGATATTACTAAAGTAGCCAGTATCGATAAGGTTGCGGTTCAATCGATTTAACCGCCGGGTTGAATAATTTGAATTGGGTTTAAACGGGATGAGTTTTTTCATGAACTCATCATTGAGAGTATGACCATGAAACTCGACGTTACCCAGTTGATAGCGTCTACCTGAGTCATAATGCAAGTGGATTTTAGCGGTATTCACATCCCGATTAACCACCACTTCAGCCCGTGAGAATTTTCCATCGAAGTAGCCTCTGGCCATAGCTAATGTAACCAGCTGATTTTTTAACTCTTGGTATACGCCGTGATCTAACACATCACCAGGTTTGATAGTTAACTGATCAAGCCAACGATTAAAGCTGTTATCTTCAATCATTTGCTCACTGAATTTAATGTCTATCCACTGAACAATGGTAGGCGCACCTTCATCGATATCGATGTTAAGTTTCCAGGGGCCCTTGGTCGCTTCTTCAACGTTAATCGATACTTTTGCGTGATAATGGCCGATGGATTCCAGCGCGGCGTTAACATTGTCTTCTACAGTAAATAAATAGGCTCTGCGTTGTACTTCAGAATCGGGGTTATTGCCTAAATGCGCTTGGATATTTTTGGTTAACCGTCCTGATGCGCCCGTTACCTTGACCGTTAACCAGTTATCTTTTGCCCAAGCGAAATTAGGTACCATCATGACAATGGCAGCAAAGGCGACAACGCAATATTGAAAAGATTTAAATAACAATTATAGGATGCTTATAAAGGCCATAAACTCATACTGTATTGTCGCTAGAATATGTGAAACAGGCAAGTTGTGGATTGAAATTAACCTTTGAAATGCATAGAAAGAATCGTCTGATTAAAGCATTAATATAAAAACCAGTCATTCCAGTGCTCGGCTTAAGATAGGTTTTGGCCATGCAAGGTCAAAGCTACCTTGATTTTACCTTAATGTTGGAGTGATTTAATCGTCCAAATAAAAAAGCAGAACTAATTACTGTTCTGCTTTGTTGTTTAGTGTTGGTGAAGCTATTAAATTAAGGTTTTTAGAGTTGTCTTAACAAAGAGAATGCTTGTTGAGTACAATCTCGAGTCACCACAAATCCCACCATGTTATCGGCGCTGTCATAGCCTTTAGCGACAATCCCTTGTGATTGAACATCAATATTCCAACGTGATACTGAGGCTGCATCAGTTTTACCACCAATTTGAATCGGGTAATTAGGGGGGGAACCTTGACCATCATATTGGGCAGTTTCACGCTAGTCACTTCACCCAATAAGGTTTTTGCTAATGCAGACGCACTGATTAAGGTCGGTTGTAAATACGCTTTTACTTGCCCTTCAAATTCAGCGCAATCCCCTAAAGCGTAAATATTAGCATTAGACGTTTGCATGAACTCGTTAACACATATGCCGCGGTTAACCTCAAGCTTGGCAAGTTATTTAGCTAATAGTGAAAAACTGACCGCGATCGCCAAACCGCTGGGCTTGAGTGCAGGTAAATTACATCGATTAATGAAGCGGCTTAATTTAAAGTAAATAATGCCTTCATTAATCTAAAACGATTTAAGGATTTCTGTGGGTTCAAAATTACCCCGTAGGGTGGAATATGGCGCATTTGTGCTGGCAGGGCTTATTATCATGGCTTCGTCACTATCACTATCTCAAAGTGATGAGTTGCAGCTTTGATTAATATTACTTTTCCCATAGAATCAATTCACTTAGAGTATAATTTAGGGCTATAACTTAGACTGTAAGCCCCTTGATAAATATGAGAATAACAATGAATAAATTAACCATGTTGTCATGTATCACCTTGCTGGTTTCGTCTTTTGGCAGTGTTGCCAATGACAAGCCGTTTGCCATTGCGATCCATGGCGGAGCAGGCACGATAAACCCCAGTAGTTTTACTCCTGAGCAAGAACAAGCCTATCGCGCTAAATTAAAAGAGGCCGTTGATACGGGTTATGTGGTGTTAGAAAAGGGCGGTTCAAGCCTTGAAGCAGTAACTCAAGCTATTAATGTTTTAGAGGATTCGCCATACTTTAATGCAGGCAAAGGGGCGGTTTATACCCACAATGAACAGCATGAAATGGACGCCTCTATTATGGATGGAAAAACCATGAATGCAGGCGCTGTATCGGGGGTTAAGCACGTTAAAAATCCCATTGATTTGGCGCGTTTGGTGATGGATAAATCAGTACATGTGATGCTCTATGGCGAAGGCGCTGAAGAGTTTGCCTTAACCCAAGGGGTGCCGCTGGTTGCCAATGAGACTTTTAATACTCAACACCGCTATGAATCATTGCAACGGGCTAAAGCTAAAATGGAGCAAGCAAAATTAGATAATAAAGACTATATCGCTTCCCATAATGCACTCGATGTCGAATTTAAAGTGGGCACAGTGGGCGCGGTAGCTCTGGATAAAAGTGGCAATATTAGTGCGGGTACATCAACAGGCGGCATGACCAATAAGCGTTATGGTCGTATTGGTGACGCACCCGTTATTGGCGCAGGCACTTATGCTGAAAACGGTGTCTGTGCAGTATCAGCAACTGGCCATGGTGAATATTTTATTCGCTACCATGTGGCTGGGGATATTTGCGCCAAAGTGAAATACCAAGGTAAATCCATTATTCAAGCTGCCGATGAAGTGATTAATCAGCGCCTTATCACTGCGGGTGGCACCGGCGGGGTTATCGCTATTGATCATCGCGGCAATATTGCCACACCATTTAATACCGAAGGTATGTACCGTGCGACCCGTAAAAAGGGTGAACAAGCCCAAGTGATGATTTGGCGAGATAAGTAAGCCCTTTAGTGCGTTTTTTAATACAAGTATTAAGCACTAGCTAAAAAGGCATCAAGTATTCACTTGGTGCCTTTTTTCTTTTAAGCCTTGTTTAAAACTGTTTAATGTGATTGTGCTTGATTATTAATCACTTGAGGCGGGCAAATATTCCCTTTATCTTAATAGGGTTATTCAAATGTTGAGCTTGTAGTGAATTGTATTAGCAAGATCAATGCTAATAGGTATTACATAAGCGTGAGTCAGCGGTAAGCGATTAAAGTTTCTATAGTGCAAATAGAAAGTGATTGATGGTAACTCGTTAGCTGTTGTTGGACTATAGTTAATAATTCTATTTTTGAAATATAATGGTCGTTGCTTTGTGTTTTTGTTGCAAAGTTTACAGCTTGTTTTGTTACTGCTTTATGGCTGTTGTACATAAGTATAAAAGTCGAGTTTATATGAGCTAAGCCTCTAAATTATCCGTGAGTTAGATACACAAAACCGTATAGTTATACTGAATTATGATTATGTACCAGCCTCAATAACAAGCTAGCTAAGCACAACACTAAACATAGGTTGTGAGACACAAGCTAAGTAAATGAATATTGAAGGTAGGCGATTAATGGGAAAGTCATTTTTCACATTGAATTTGAATGAATACACGCAAGTTGTGATTTGAAGTCAAAAGGCTACAAATACCTAAACGGCGCTGTTAGCCAGTAATGCAAAGACGATATGTAGTATTTAGGAATTTCTTTAAGATTAAGTATTATTAAGGCTAGTTATGAAAGTGGTTAAAGATGGTGTTTACGAGACGGCAAAAATGAACGTTGTGATTGAGGCTAGCTCTGTCATTAAAACATTCAAAAAGGTGAAGGATTACAAGAAGCGCTACTTCAGAGAAAAAATAGCCTTACAACGATTAATCGGGCTCGATAATTTCCCAAAACTACTTCATTTCGACGATGAAAATACCACGCTGACCATGAGTCGTTTAAAAGGTACTGCACCAGAAACCTTATCAGTGAAACAAATTATCCTGTTACGGGAAATGGTTGCCAATATGCTCGCTCAAGGTGTCGCGCGCCATGCAATGCCTGTGCGAGATTTATTAGCAGACAGTGATGAGAACCTGGGCATGGTTGATTTCGAAAGAATTACATTTCGAAGCTTTGAATGGTCGCCAATTTGGTTGATTGCCAAAAAGGTCAGTCATTACCATTTATATCGTTTAATACGAACTTATCAGCCGCAACAATTAACTGAACAAGAATATGCTTTTCTTGCAAAAACTGACACTATTCGTGATTATTTAATGAAGCTAAAACCATTAAAATTAAAACTAAAAAACATGTTTAAAAACCGCAGTAATAAGTAAGTATTAACTTGCCCCGTGATATAGCGATTTATGCCAAGCTTTAGGTTTAATAATAGCGTGTCAGCAATAGAGCGGTCATCATGTCAGGTATTACAGAATTAAATGCACTATTAAAGTCGATGGAGCCACAACTGCTGCCAGCAGAATTTGTGTTCTGTAAGGTTTCAGGTACGTTAGTTGATTATATTTCCCTTAATCCTGTCGCCACATTTTGTGAAGCAGAAGGATTAACGTTAGTGTTGGAAAAAACTGCCGCCCAACAAGCAGGTTTAGGGTTTGAAGGCTCATTTCGTCAAATAACCTTAACAGTGCATTCAAGTCTTGAAGCTGTAGGGTTAACCGCGGCGGTATCTGCCAAATTAACGGCTTATGGTATTAGTGCTAACGTCATTGCGGCTTATTATCACGATCATATCTTTGTTCCATCAGCTAAGGCCGAGTTGGCTCTTTTAGCCTTAAAAGAGTTTAGTGCAGTCACTTAAAGCAATTCTATCAACTTGCTTTAAGTGAGTTGGCCATCGCTACTATATTTAACTTAGCGTAGTATTAAACTGCCTTGATACGATTCAACAAACTGCAGCTAAAGTTGCAATTCCTAATCTAGGTGTTAATGTTATTTTTAAATCTTTGATTGGTATGGATCATAGCTTGAATTGTGATAATTCGAGCTTTGTTTAAAATGGATAAAGGCTGAGAAGACATCTTGCTTCGACGTTTTATAGCTTATATTTAACTAAAGGATTAAGCTAATAATGATAGGTAAACACAATAAAATGTCAGGGAATGACTATTTTCTTTTCTTTTTAGAAAGCAGCTCAGATTTTATTTATTTTAAAGACAGTGATTTTCGATTTACCTATGCCAGCAGACCTTTTCTGGATCTTCTGCAAATAAAAAACCTTGAAGATATTATCGGAAAATCAGACTTTGATCTTTTTGATGAGGAGCATGCCGCTCATTATCGACAGGTTGATAAAGACATATTAGCGGGTAAAGTTATTGATTCATTGCAAGAAACTTATTTTGATCAACATGGGAAGCTGTGCTGGATAAGCACCAGCAAAACCCCGATTTTTAATGATTCTAACGAAATAATAGGCATGTTTGGGATTAGCCGAGATATCACCCGAATAAAAGAATTAGAAGCGGAAACAACCAAGCTTGCCCAAACTGATAATTTAACCGGATTATGCAACCGTAACAGCTTTTTACAGCAGTCAAGATATACACTCAACCTTGCTCAGCGTAGCGGGAGCCATGCTTATTTATTCTTTATTGATGTAGATAGGTTTAAAGGCATTAATGACACCTATGGTCACCCATGTGGCGATGCTATTTTAAAAGAGATAGCGAGTCGCTTACAGCTTTCATGTCGAAAATCAGATTGTATTGCACGATATGGCGGTGATGAATTTTTAATATTGGTGACCGAAAATGATAGTTTAGGCATCCAAACTTTAGCTCGCAAAATTCATGAACTCAACAGTGAAACAATTACATACGAACAAACTACTTTTAATCTGTCATGCAGTATTGGGGTAGCCAAATTCCCAACAGATGCAGAAAATGCAGAAGGTTTAATAAAAGTTGCAGATGATTTGATGTATGAAGCTAAGAAATTAGGAAAAAATCGAACAGTGTTTTCACCTCAAATCGTCTTTACTTCAAATGATAACTAATGGGACGGTAAAGTCATTGGCTAGTCCTACCTTGTGCCTTGCTGGGTTAATGTGGCAAAAATGCAACGCAGTAATTAAAGTCGCTGTGATTTTTATATGAAGTCTCTATATCAGCAATTCATGCTATGACTGTTATAGCCTGCCATCGCTTAACTCAGCGCTTAATTGACCTGATCCATTAACTGCTCCATGCTATTGCCAATTAATTTAAAAGCCCTATTACAGCAATCTAATTATTCAATCTGCTGATGTTGTTAAATTTGATTACACTAAATAAGTGAACCGACAAATAGCAGTCACTGACGATCTCATTTTAGCCTGTTGAATTTAATGAATTAAGCTTCAGTGGTTCGGTCAAGCGTAAGCGCATAAAAACGATTTAAGGGGTAAATATTATGGATTCAATAAAAATATCTGATTATATGGATCGACAACCCGTACTTTTAAAAGCCGATATGTCACTGGCTACAGCTGTGGAGCATTTATTAAGCAACAAAAAAGCGGGCGCCGCCGTTATTGATAATAGCGGCGCATTGGTAGGCTTTTTATCTCAGCAAGATTGTATGTCGGTAATGCTTAAAAGTAGTTATCACTGCGATATGACAGAAACTGTGAAAGATTGCATGCAAACAGAGGTACTAACCGCATCGCCCGATGTCGTGACTCTACCCTCAACGAAAATGTTGCTCGGACATGTTGTAACGTCGATGAGTTCAGCTCACATTTATGTAAGCGGGGCATGTTAAATTCTAAACATCGACCCTAAACTCTAAACATTAGCTGAGATAGGTAATGGATTAGATTAAAGCAAGAACAATTAAGTACAGCTTTGGCTAGCCTCGAGCATAATCATCGAGCTTTCCATTTCGGGAAGCAAAGCCCTTTATAATGATGTGCTAATCAAATCTCTGATAAATTTTATTTTGAATATCTTGTATTAGCTTTTTATCTCCTGTCTGTATACATCCTAAGTAACCTTCTGTTTTTAAGTTATTTAATTAATTTTAAATGAGCCTAAATTAATATTTTTTGTCAAGAAAGCATGAAGCTAAAATAAGTTTTTGTTACTCCGGGAACAGAAAATAATTGACTGATGAACCATAATGTCATTTGAAGTGACATTGTTATCAAAGATAACAAGATGAATATCGTCTATATTGATGTGGTGAGTATCTATTTGTATTAAGTGGGTAGTTTAAATTAGTTGGAAGTAAAATGTTAAATAAAAGAAGCCATATAAACTTATTAAATACATTATGGTTGTTTTGTATTGTTATTTTTAGTCCTCAGTCTCTTGCGTATGATCTTCAAGAGGTTAAGGAATCAGGGGTGCTCAGGCATATTGGCGTTCCCTATGCAAACTTTGTCATTCAATACCCACAAAACGAGAAAACAGTCCTAACAGGTCTCGATGTGGAGCTTATGCAAGGCTTTGCAGAATATTTAGATGTTGAATATCAATTTGTTGAAGCATCTTGGAGCAACCTAATTGGTAAAATTAATGGCCAAAATGCAATCTTTGTAGACAAAAATATTCAGTTAGGATCAAAAGAAGCAATACAAGGCGATGTTATTTCTAATGGATATACCATTCTTGATTGGAGGACTCAACTTGTCGATTTTTCCGAAGTGTATTTTCCATCGGCAGTATGGCTAGTCGCGCGGACAGATTCTAGCTTACAGCCAATTAAGCCTAGTGGTTCGATTACTACTGATATTCAAACGGTAAAATCAAAGCTTTTGGGAAGAGATGTTTTGGCAATGAAGCAATCTTGCTTAGATCCAGATTTATATAATATGGCGCAAACAGGGGCCAATATTATCTTGCCAGTAAAGGCGCGCAAGCTAAATGAAATGGTTCCCGCTATTCTAAATCAAGATGCTGAAAGTACCTTGCTTGATGTACCAGATACACTGATTGCACTGCAAAAGTGGTCGGGCGAAATAAAAGTCATTGGCCCAATATCTGAAGAGCAGCGTATGGCTGTCGCATTCCGTAAAAATTCACCTGAATTACGAAAAGCATTTAATACTTATTTTAAAACAACATTAGTTAACGGCAGTTACATAAAGTTAGTAAAAAAATATTATCCCGATGTCTTCTATTTTTATCCTCAATTTTTTGAAACGTTAGATTAATAGCTGATGAAAGTGATAAAGTTTTTTAGTACTAAAAGTATCATCATAATTGGTGCCGCTATTCTGATTGCGTATCTTGGGTTAATTCTTACTGTCACTCATTTTGGGCAGAGTAAACTCCAAAAATCTCAGGTTAACGTATTGCAGCTTGAGGTCAGTCAATATGTAAAAACCATTGAGTTTATTCTTTCAGTGAGTCAACAATATGTCATTGATTTAGAAGATGACAAAACGGTTAGTACTTTTTTTGCTAATCTCCATTCCGGTATGTCTATGGAGTATGGGCTTGGTTCAAGTTTAACTAATTTACAAAGGCAGTTAGGTTCTTTTGTTGTAAATAGTCAATTAGATGAGCATAAAATATTCAATCGTGTGGTGTTAATTGATTTGTCTGGCAATGCAATCGCAGATACTCATACTGATTTATTTTTTGATAAGGCGAACATTTCAAAGGAAAAAAGCCTAGAACAACAAAGTGAGATTTTTGTAGTAGAAGGTTCCAACGGATTAAAAATACAGTTACATAAAACCGTTTTTCATCAAAGAAAACCTGTTGGAGTATTTGTTGCTGACCTTAATTTACACTTGGTCATCAATCAACTTAAATTACAAAATACTGCTGACCGTCATAGTCGTTTGCAGCTGACAGCCCCTAATGGTAAATCATTACTCATCTGGGACTCTATTTCATCTGACAATAAAAATAATCTCACTTTAAAGCCTGAATTAGCCAATAACATTGCAATTGATAATGAAATTGCAGGTGTTGATTTGTATTTAGAGAGTTGGTTTGAACCTATTTTTGATCAAGATATTCTTACTTCTTCTAATTTCACTTTAATCCTTTCTTTTCTTGCTATCCCCTTGTTATTTGGTCTTTATTACTTATTGAAAATTGATAAGAGTAATACCATTTTACGCACTCAAATTAATGTTTCGGTTGAAGAGCAAGATAAATTAAGTCAGCAAAATGTTTTGTTAGAACGTGAAATAAAAAGGCGTAAACAGTCGGAAAGTCAACTCGCTTATCAAGCAACCCATGACGAACTTACCGGCTTGGTAAATAGGAATGTTAGTCATACATACTTAAGTCAAACTATTCAGCAATCACAAATAAACAACACTGAAATATTAGTCATGTTTATTGATTTAGATAACTTTAAGAAAATTAATGACACACTAGGCCATGCAGCTGGAGACGATATCCTTAAAATGGCAAGTCGTCGCCTACTTGATACCGTGTATGAAACGGATATGGTTGCCCGGTTGGGAGGTGATGAATTTTTACTCATTGCTCAGTCTCAAATGAATATAGGTAGAGCAACAGATCTGGCAACTAAAATTCTTAGTATTTTTGATGAACCATTTATCGTAAATGACTTTGAATTTTTTATAACGGCGAGCATTGGCATGTCTATGTATCCAATGGATGGATATGACCCTGAAACATTGCTGAAAAATGCAGATATGGCCTTGTATCGTGTGAAAGACTCTGGCCGGAATGACTTTAGTTTTTATGACTCAAGTTTAAATGAGTCTTTACAGCAGAGTGTTTTATTAGACAAGCGTTTACGCTTAGCCATTAACAATAATGACATTGAGATGTACTATCAACCGATTATTGAGCTAAAAAGTGGCAAAATTGTCGCAGCAGAAGCCCTTATGCGATGGCATGATAACGAGTTAGGCTTTGTTGCACCTGATATATTTATACCGTTGGCAGAAAAAAACGGTTTGATCCATCAACTTGGTGAATTGGCACTTTTGCAAGCTTGCTATAATACGGCAGAATGGCAAGAAATTACCCCAATAAATATAGCGGTTAATTTTTCTAGTGTGCAATTTAGGTATTGTAATGCTCTCCTCGAAAAAATTGAAACAGCCTTAAATGAGAGTCAACTCCCTGCAGATAAATTGACCATTGAAATTACAGAAAGTCTCTTGATCGATCATAATAAAGACTTACTTAATATGCTTAATAAGGTTGATAAACTTGGCATCGGTCTGTCTATTGATGATTTTGGTGTGGGGTATTCATCATTAAGTTACTTACAAAAATTTCCATTTTCAAAACTTAAAATAGACAAAGCATTTATGGATGGTTTGCAAACGAATGCAGCTAATCGGTCATTAGTGACAGCAATATTCGCAATGGCAAATGCACTAAATTTAAAAGTGATCGCTGAGGGAATAGAAGAGCCATATCAAGCGAAATATTTAGCCGATATGAAATGTGAATTTGGTCAAGGGTATCTGTTTAGTAAAGCGGTAACCGCTGATGAATTTAAACAGTTATTACTTAAAGATAAACAACACCCTTTAGGCTTGGTCATTTAACCAACGGATTATACATGGCTTACATAGTCATTTTATATGATTCAGCTAGACCCTTTCTAACTCCTATTGAATCTAGTCGTCATTCAGTGGTTTAGCGATTATCCATTTGCGATTATCCATTTGCGACTATCCATTTGCGATTAACTGGCCAAAGGGGATAGCGAATCAAAGTGACCAAACGTGTCTATCTAAATATGAGTTTTAACTAACTTCTCAAGCGGACAAAACGTAAACTAAACTCCCCCATGTATTCACAAACACAAATTCCTGTTACCGCAATCGACTTATTCAATCTGCTGATGTTGTTAAATTTGACTACACTAAATAAGTGAACCGACAAATAGCAGTCACTGACGATCTCATTTTAGCCTGTTGAATTTAATGAATTAAGCTTCAGTGGTTCGGTCAAGCGTAAGCGCATAAAAACGATTTAAGGGGTAAATATTATGGATTCAATAAAAATATCTGATTATATGGATCGACAACCCGTACTGTTAAAAGCCGATATGTCACTGGCTACAGCTGTGGAGCATTTATTAAGCAACAAAAAAGCGGGCGCCGCCGTTATTGATAATAGCGGCGCATTGGTAGGCTTTTTATCTCAGCAAGATTGTATGTCGGTAATGCTTAAAAGTAGTTATCACTGCGATATGACAGAAACTGTGAAAGATTGCATGCAAACAGAGGTACTAACCGCATCGCCCGATGGCAGTATTTTACAACTTGCAGAGCAAATGCTGGGGGCGAAACCTAAAATTTATCCGGTAGTAGAAGGCGGTAAAGTGATTGGCACCATTAACCGAACCAATGTACTGAGTGCGATGAATGTTTATATGCAACAGTGTTATTTAACCCCTGCTTAAAGGGAATGACGTAAACTAATACCATTCAGTCTAGTTCCTTGCTAGGATCGCATTTTTGCCATACTTGCTAGGAATTAGATTTGAATTCAGATCAACACCCGCTCTCTAAAGCATACCTAAACTCATGTTATCAAACCGATGCGGCTAAAATTCGTCGTCGGTTGTTTCAGTTAAAAAAAGAGCCGCAATCTGAAAAGAAAGATCAACTCCTGGCTAAGTTATCAGAGCAAGCCGTTAAAGCGTTTGATAAAGCCCAATATAGGCTTAATAACATTCCTAAAGTGAGTTACCCTGACTCGCTACCTGTATCGCAAAAACGTCATGATATTGCCTCTGCCATTGCCAATAACCAGGTGGTGATAGTGGCGGGTGAAACCGGCTCAGGTAAAACCACTCAGTTACCAAAAATTTGTTTAGAGTTAGGCCTTGGTACCCGTGGCTTAATTGGTCATACCCAGCCAAGACGATTAGCCGCAAGAAGTGTGGCAAATCGCGTCGCTGAAGAGATAAACAGCCCGCTAGGCGAGGTTGTTGGCTTTAAAGTCCGTTTTGCTGATGCCATTAGTCCAGATAGTTACATCAAGCTAATGACCGACGGTATTTTATTAGCGGAATTGACCTCTGATAAGTTCTTGAATCAATACGATGCCATCATCATTGATGAAGCTCATGAGCGTAGCCTCAATATCGATTTCATTTTAGGCTACTTAAAACAAGTGCTTAAAAAGCGTCCTGATTTAAAAGTTATTATTACCTCAGCAACCATTGATGTTGAGCGCTTCTCGAAGCATTTCAATCAAGCCCCTGTCATTGAAGTATCTGGACGTACTTTCCCGGTTGAGACTCGCTACAGGCCATTAGTCCGTGATACCGATGCAGACCTAGATGTCAGTGACGGTATTTTTTCTGCTGTTGATGAGTTAATGGCAGAAGGCCCTGGTGATATCTTGATTTTCATGAACGGTGAGCGAGAAATTCGTGATACCACCGAAATGCTGCGTAAGCAAAACTATCGCGATACAGAAGTGCTGCCGCTATATGCGCGTTTATCCTATGGCGAGCAATCAAAAGTCTTTAAAAGTCATGTAGGCCGCAGAATTGTATTGGCAACCAATGTCGCTGAAACATCATTAACGGTACCTGGGATTCGCTATGTTATTGATCCCGGCACAGCGCGTATTAGCCGCTACAGTTACCGCACTAAGGTGCAGCGTTTACCTATTGAACCAATATCACAAGCCAGTGCTAATCAGCGCCAAGGTCGTTGTGGTCGTGTTGCGGCGGGTATTTGTATTCGTTTATACGATGAAATGGATTTTATGCAGCGTCCGGAATTTACCGACCCTGAAATCCTGCGTACTAACTTAGCATCGGTTATTTTGCAGATGTTAGCCATTGGTTTAGGCGATATCGCTGGATTCCCGTTTATTCAGCCGCCAGAAGAGAAACACATCCGTGATGGTTTCTTATTGCTTGAAGAGCTACAGGCGGTTAAAAAGCAGCGCAAAGATCTGGTGCTGACAAACTTGGGTCGAAATCTCGCTAAAATCCCGTTAGATCCTCGCTTAGCCCGTATGGTGCTTGAAGCAAAAGATATGAATTGTCTACATGAAGTGATGGTTATTGCTGCTGGTTTGTCGATTCAAGACCCACGCGAAAGACCCATAGATAAGAAGCAAGCGGCGGACGAGTGTCACAAACGTTATACCGATAAAGACTCTGACTTTGCCAGTTGGGTTAATTTGTGGAATTACATTAAAGATCAAAAAAACGAGTTATCGGCAAGCCAATTTAGAAAGCAGTGCCGTGAAGAATATTTAGCCTATTTACGGGTACGTGAATGGCAAGATTTATACACCCAGCTTAAACAAGCCGTGCATGACTTAAAGTGGCGTTTAAATGATACCCCTGCAAGTTATGACAACCTGCATAAAGCCTTATTGTCAGGTTTGTTGAGTCATATTGGTTTTAAAGATGCCAATAACGAGTACCTTGGTGCCCGTAACCGTAAGTTTTTTGTGTTCCCGGGGTCACCACTGGCTAAAAAAGGCCCTAAGTGGATCATGGCAGCAGAGCTAACTGAAACCTCGCGTTTATTTGCTCGCTGCTGCGCCAAAATTCAGCCTGAATGGTTAGAGCCTCTTGCTGCGCATTTGATTAAGAAAAATCATATCGAGCCGCACTTTGAAGCCAAACCCGCCAGTGTTATCGCTTTTGAAAACCAAGTGCTTTACGGCTTAACCGTGGTTAATCGCCGCCGAGTGCAATATGGCCCGATAGAACCTGTGGAAGCGCGGGAGATATTTATTCGCAGCGCATTAGCAGAAGGGCAGTTACAAACCAAAGAACCGTTTTTTGTTAAAAACCAGCAGCTACTTAATGATATTGAATCCCTAGAGCACAAATCACGTCGCCGCGATATTTTAGTTGATGAACAAGTGCTGGTGGATTTTTACGAACCGATAATTCCGCAAGGGATTTATAACGCGCCACTATTTTTTAAATGGTGGAAAGAAGCCCGTAAAGCCTCACCTGAGTTACTTGATTTTAACCAAGAGCTGTTAATGCAGCGCAGTGCTGACCATGTTTCAGCATTGGATTTTCCTGAGATTTGGCATAAAGCCAACTTGGGCTTAAAAGTGAGTTATCACTTTGAGCCCGCGGCGGTTGATGATGGCGTGTCTATTCATATTCCTGTGGCGTTAATTAACCAAATTGATACTGCAGACTTTGATTGGTTAGTGCCGGGGTTACGCGAAGAAAAAGTAGTGGCGCTGATTAAATCATTACCTAAAACCCTGCGTCGTAATTTTGTCCCCGCACCTGATTATGGCCGAGCTTGTGTACAAGCGATGGAGCCGTTTGCAATGCCAATGCTTGATTCTATGTGCAAACAGTTATTAAGAATGACAGGGACCCGTATTAGCGCTGATGATTTTGATTTAAGCCAGTTAAGCGCGCATCTGACAATGAATTTTAAAATTGAAGATGATAAACATCGCTTGGTAGATCAAGGTAAAGATCTCGATGCCTTGAAAGATAAACTGCAAGGTGTGGTGGCTAAAGCCATTCGCAATGTCGCTGAAGATGGCATTGAAAAGAAAGATATTACTACTTGGTCATTTGGCGACTTACCTAAGCAATATCAAAAACGCAGGGGCAACTATGAAGTTAAAGCATATCCAGCGCTAATTGACGAGAAAAGTCAGGTGTCGATTAAACTGTTTGATGATGAATTTGAGGCAGAGCGACATCATAGAGCAGGTTTAAGACGCTTATTGCTGATTAACATTCCGTCACCGGTTAAGCATTTACAAAAAGCATTGCCTAACAAAGCCAAGCTTGCGATGTATTTTAATCCGTTTGGACAAGTACAGTTGTTAATTGACGATATAATTTCGGCATCAGTGCAGCAACTACTTGATGAAAAACAATTAGATGTGCGCAATGAACAGCAATTTGAGCAAGCTAAAGATTGGGTTAGACAAGAGCTTAATGGCTATGCTGAACAAATCTCACTGCAAGTGGAGCAAGTGCTGACTATCTATCAACGCATCAAAAAACGCTTAAAAGGCAAGATCAGCTTAGATATTGCCTTTGCGATGAGTGACATCAACAACCAGCTTGATAAGTTAGTGTTTAGAGGTTTTGTTGAGCATTGCGGTTGGAAACGGCTCGCTGATGTCGGCCGTTACCTTAAAGCGATAGAGAATCGCCTTGAAAAGCTGCCTGTTGACCCAACCCGTGATCGCTTACATATGGTGAGCATTAGTAAACTTCAGGACTTACTTTCAGCGCAATTAGCCAAGGTACCTAAAACTCAACCAGTGCCAGAAGCACTGCTTGAAGCCCGCTGGATGATAGAAGAATACCGAGTGTCTTGCTTTGCGCAGGTACTTGGTACAGCTTATCCTATTTCTGAAAAACGGGTCGTCATGCATATAAAGCAGGCATGATGGGTGACTAATCCTGTTTGTTAAGTTTAAATACCAATAAAAACGCGTAATTTACGCGTTTTTTTATGGGTAAATTTTGCGCCGCCGCGAGTGACAAGTGTTTAAATGCCCTGACAGTGAAATCTGTTGTTGAAGTTAAAATTCTAACAATTTAATGCTAATTCGTGATCTTTTATGAAAGACTTTCAGTTTTAGGAGCGTAAAAATCGTATATAAACGAATATCTTGTATATTGAACATACGATTTGGTAAGTTTTTCGTAATTATTGGTATCATTAAAAGTGTTGGCTTGCTACAATTAGCCTTAAGAAGACCGATGGTTGCGCTTCTCTGTATTGGTAAATGTCACCCCTAATTATAGACATGCCATGCACCTTACAAACGACCTAAGATTGATAGGAGTTATTATGGAAGTTCATGAATATGATAATGCTTATTACCAAGTAAAAGACGATGTTTTAGAGTCGTTACCTACTGAAGAAGAATAAGCGGATCGAACTAATAGTATTAGCTCTTTCACAAGCATAAAAAAAGCAGCCTCAGCTGCTTTTTTTATGCTTAAAATTGGCGAGTCGAGCTAGCTTAACTCACGTTGGCTAAAGACCGCTTACAGGTCAATGCGGCCCTTTTCAGTTATTACGCCAGTGATGGTCCAACGGTTACCGTTTTTAATGAGTTTAATGGTACGGTCATCAACCCAAGGGTTGCCGCCTTTTAAGCCTTCCATTTTAACTTTTACATCAACTTCATCGGTAAATTTGCGGAAAAAGTCGATATTGATATCGTCAACACTCATATTAACCTCTGTCATGGACAGCCCCAACACATGGCGCTGTACTGCTGAGGCAATATGGTAATGGGAGATGATATCTTTTAATTCTTGATTGACATAAATCATGGCTTGATTGATATCTCTATCAACATAAATAGCATTAAAGAATCCCAATGATACTTCTTCAGGGGAGAGTGGTTTTTCTAATCGGCCTTGAGGGTTTTGTTCAGAAGGACTGCAGGCACTTAAAAGTAATAAACAGATAATAACAACGATTTTATGCATGATGAGTTGATAAGGTAAAATAAGATGATTGAGTATCGCTATTTAAAGGCTCAGACACAAGAATAACGCAAATATTCCAGAAAATATTAAATAGATCTTGACTGAAAAACTCAGCCGTGGCATATCTTAGTAACTCAATACTTCGACTGCTATGTATAACTTCATGTTATCCACAAAATCTGTGGACAACTATGTTGAAGACTATATTCTGCCTGCGTAACGTCATGAAAATTAACAGTTATCAATGCTGGTTAAAAAATAACATCATAATTTCCCCCTCGAATCTTTTTACTTTTCACTTGCTTTTTTATCATTTTATCCTTGCATTTGGGTAATAAATCCTTTTAGGTCGTTGAAAATTCAACCCTTGTTTAATGCTGAAACCCTATGCAGATTCATGTCATAAATGCAGTGTGAATAGCGGCGTTCTTGCTGGGGATATTTAGTGGCTTACAGACCACAACAGATTTTTATTACTCGATGACGTATGACGTGCATGGATGAGCAATTTACTGATAATGGCATAGGGTTTTTACCATAGAAGGTTACTGAGGTATTTTTAAGGTGGTAGCGGTTAATGGCAGGGTATTTTAAGTAGGGGAAGTGAGAGTAGCAAGTTGTAAAGTCGCCTGCTTGTTAGCTTAAATTTTGGTTTTACAGCCTAATGACAGGGCTGTCATTGTTCAGCCTTTGTAATTACGGCTTAGTTTTAAATGAATTTGGCCCCAAAAAAAAGCACTAGCGTTAGACGTTAGTGCTTTTCGGCTTAAAACTTAGCGCAGCTTACATCGCGCTACTTAAAGTCATTAAGCTTGTTCGTTTTGTTTAGCTTGAATCGCAGTCAATGCGATGGTGTAAACAATATCATCGACCAATGCGCCGCGTGATAAATCGTTTACTGGTTTGCGCATACCTTGCAGCATTGGACCAATACTGATCAGATCAGCACTACGCTGTACCGCTTTGTAAGTCGTATTACCAGTATTTAAGTCTGGGAATACGAATACCGTCGCTTTACCAGCTACAGGGCTGTTAGGCGCTTTAGAACGGGCCACATTTTCCATCACTGCCGCATCATATTGTAATGGACCGTCAATGACTAAGTCAGGGCGTTTTTCTTTCGCGATACGGGTTGCTTCACGTACTTTATCAACATCAGAACCGGTACCTGAAGTACCCGTTGAGTAGCTGATCATCGCAACGCGCGGCTCAATACCAAATGCAGCAGCAGATTCAGCTGATTGAATGGCAATATCTGCTAATTGATCAGGGTTTGGATCTGGGTTAATCGCACAGTCACCATAAACAAGTACTTGATCAGGCATCAACATAAAGAAGATAGATGACACTAAGCTTGAGCCTGGCGCTGTTTTAATTAACTGCAGCGGTGGGCGAATGGTATTGGCAGTGGTATTTACTGCGCCTGAAACGATACCGTCAACTTCATCTTGCGCCAGCATCATGGTGCCTAACACCATGTTATCTTCTAACTGCTCTTTAGCGACAACTTCAGTAAGGCCTTTGTGACGACGTAAATCAAGCATACCTTCTACATAGCGCTCACGTGCTTGCAGTGGATCGATGATTTGTACGCCTTCACCTAAAACCACATCTTGTGATGCAGCAATACGTTGAATTTCTTCTGCATTACCTAAAAGTACACAACGGGCAATGCCACGTTCAGCACAAATAGCGGCAGCTTTAATGGTTCTTGGCTCTTCACCTTCAGGCAGGACAATGGTCTTTTTCGCAGCGCGAGCAAGTTCAGTTAACTTGTATCTAAATGCTGGTGGCGATAAACGATGTTCTCTTGGCGAGTTTTCAGTAACGCTTTCAATCCAGCTTTGATCAATATGACTGGCAACATATTCTTGAACGTAGTCAATACGTACAGCGTCATCAACCGGTACTTCATGGTCAAAACGTTGAATATTGAGCGATGTCTGCCATGTGTTACTGTCTACAAGGAATACCGGTAAACCGGTATCAAAGGCACGTTCACACAATGCCATGACTTCTGGTTCAGGCTCGTAACCACCAGTCAGTAATAACGCACCAATTTTCACGCCGTTCATGGCGGCAAGACAGGCTGCGACAATCACGTCAGAGCGATCCCCTGAGGTGACCAATAATGAGTCGGTGCGCATATGAGTAACCATGTTTGGAATACTACGGGCACAGAAGGTCACTTTACGTAAACGACGGGTGTTCATTTCACCGGCATTGATGATTTTGGCATGTAAATGCTTGGCTAAATCAGATGCACGTGGAGACACTAAGTCCAGGTTATATGGCACGCTACCTAAAATGCGTAATGGGCTTTTACCTGGCAGTTGGAACATCGCTGATGAATCAGCTTTGTTAATGTCGGTGTGATCAAATATCTCTGATAAGTCAGGACGTGTTGCGCCTTCTTCATCAACAGGTGCACCAATTTTATTGATGATAGAACCAATAAGACGTTTGTTTTTAACGCCGCCCCAAGAGTTATAAGCGATTTCTAAGCGGTTCATTAGACCGTTAGGTGAATCGTTACCCGGAGTCGCGATGAAAATGATATCCGCATCTAATGCTTTAGCAATTTCAAAGTTAATGTCATCTGAGAAAGGGTGGTTACGCGTTGGCACTAAACCTTCAATAACGATGGTCTCAGTGTTTGATGCACATTCACTCGCGCGAGCAATGATTTGCTCCATGAGTACATCAATTTGCTCTGCACGGATCAGGTTCTCAGCATGTTCCATTGAAAATGGCTCAAGCGGGTTAACCGTTGGAGAGTGACTTAAAATGGTGGTTGAACGTTCAGGGCCGGTATCGCCGTTACGGATTTGCGCGATAGGCTTGAAAAATTGAACTTTAACACCTTTGCGCTCTAAGGCACGTACCATCCCAAGGCTTAATGAGGTTAAACCTACACCTGTGCCGATTGGAATTAACATGATATTACGAGACATAAAAACCTCTAATATAAATTGAACAAAGCCTGTTTAATAACAGGCTTTAAAAAGAATTAAGCAATTAACGATTAAGCAGTGATCAGCTTGATAGCATCTTCTGCGATAACCCATTCTTCGTTAGTTGGGATAACCATCGCAACTGTGCTGCCTTCTTCAGTGATAATACCTTCATTACCGAAACGCGCTGCAGTGTTCTTTTCTGCATTCACTTGGAAGTTGAAAATTTGCAGCATATTAAGTACTTTTTCACGGATGAGATCTGAGTTTTCACCGATACCACCAGTGAAGATAACAGCATCTAAACGACCTAATGGCACAGTGTAAGAAGCAATGTACTTAGCTAAACGGTAGCAGAAAATTTCTAATGCTAAGGTTGCGCCTTTATGGCCATCTTTATAACCGTCTTCAATACCGCGGCAGTCGTTAGTCAGCTCTGAAATACCTAATAAACCACTTTGCTTATTGATTAAGTTATGAACTTCATCAAGGGTGTAACCTAATTGGTTCACTAAATGGAACACGATTGAAGGATCCATATCGCCACAACGTGTACCCATTACTAGGCCTTCAAGTGGTGTTAGACCCATTGAAGTATCAACGCTCTTTCCGCCTTTAATGGCAGTAACAGATGCACCGTTACCAAGATGGGCAACGACAACATTAGTATCAGCAACGTCTTTGTTTAATACTTTAGCGGCTTCGCGGCTAACAAATAAGTGGCTAGTACCGTGCATGCCATAACGACGAATACCATGTTCACGGTATAGTTTGTAAGGAAGTGCATAAACATAAGCACGCTCAGGCATGGTTTGGTGGAAAGCTGTATCAAATACCGCAACTTGAGGAAGTTTTGGGAATGATGCAATAGCAGCGCGAATACCAATTAAATGTGCAGGGTTATGAAGTGGTGCCAGTGATGCACAGTCTTCGATACCTTTGATCACATCTTCAGTGATAAGCACTGAACGAGAGTATTTCTCTCCACCATGAACAATACGATGACCAATAGCTTGGATTTGAGCAGCAAGTTCTGGCTGACCAGCAAGAATATCTTTAACAATAAATTCAACCGCTTCACGGTGAGCAGTAAATGCACCTAAACTAGCTTCATTTTTCGCGCCGTTTACTTTCCATTTAATACGTGAATCTTCTAAACCGAAACATTCCGCAAGACCAGAGATATAATCATCACCTGAAACGGCATCAATAACGGCAAATTTTAAAGAAGAGCTACCACAGTTGAGAACCAATACGAGTTTTTCTGACATGTTGAGACCTTTACATTCTAATCGAACAAAATTTAAATTGATGTGAAACCTTGTTATTTCAACAATCAATCATAGTTAATGATTTACAAATTAGCCGATAAATTTAGCTGAAATTTGGGGCTAAATAGGGCTGTGTGCTATTGTGCATGTATCTATTAATTGATTTAGGGCATACCGTTGAACGTAAAAGTATTCAAAATCATCGGCGATGGTCGACGTTATATGAAAACGTGGCCAATGATCCGACAACTTGGGTTTTATTTCCCTGAATACCGCGTTGTAAGGGCAACCCATTTAGGCATCATGTTCATGCCTTTTTTTGCTATTTTGGCTGCAATGAGCCAAGTGTATGTCAATGGATGGGCGTTTTTGCCCCAAGCCATTGCCATTTTATTATTTTTTATCAGCTTACCTGTTCAAGGCTTGCTGTGGTTGGGCTGGCGTGCAAGACACCCGTTGCCACTGACCTTATTTGATTGGGCTAACCAACTCAGTGCAAAGCTAACCGCAATGGGGATTAGCAATAAACCGTTGGGCCCTAAAGCGTGTTACTTAGATATGGCAGTGATTTTAAAAGTGGCCTTTGACCGTTTAGATCGCAGTTACTGGGAAGAGCTATAGCCTTCAAGGGTTACACACTTTAAAAATGACTGAGTCAATCATAAGTTAGCGAAACTTAATAATTGGCACTTATTCCACGCTCGACGAATACCGCTTTAATGGCTTCCATCGTTTCTTTACTTGGCGGCTCTACACCTTCTAACGGATAGGTTTCACCGAAAGCTTCCCACTTATGGGTGCCAAGCTGGTGGTAGGGCAGTAATTCAACTTTCTCAACGTTTGTCATCGGCTTGATAAAATCTGCCAAGGCAATGGCTGAGTCGATATCTTCAGTAAAACCGTTAACCACAACATATCTAACCCAAGTTTTTTGCTGACGTTTAGCAAGGTGCTGTGCAAATTGCAGTGTGCGTTGGTTGCTCACTTTGGTTAAATCAATGTGTTTGGCATCATTCATTTGCTTGATATCAAGCAATACTAAGTCGGTGTTATCGAGTAGTTCATCGATAATCGGTGTGTATTTTCGAACGAAACCATTGGTATCGAGACAGGTATGCAAATCGTTTTGTTTACAGGCTTTAAAGAGCTCGTTTACGAAATCAGCTTGAAGAATCGCTTCTCCACCAGTTGCTGTAACGCCACCTGATTTTAAGAAAGGTTTGTAGCTGATGATTTGGCTCATGAGTTCATCAACACTGACCTCTTTACCACCATCTAAATCCCAAGTGTCACGGTTATGGCAGTATTGGCATTTCATTAAGCAGCCTTGCATAAAGGCAACGAAACGAATGCCTGGGCCATCTACTGTGCCAAAAGACTCGATTGAGTGAATGCGACCTGTGGTCATGAGAACTCCGAACAAACAAATGAAAAAAGGTTGTGCTAATTAGCAATAGTGACATCACTTATATTAGCACAACCGATTTTAGTTGATATTACATGCTTTTAGTAAAGGTACGTGTAATAACATCTTGTTGCTGTTCAGGTGTTAACGCGTTGAAACGTACCGCATAACCAGACACACGAATGGTTAACTGTGGGTATTTTTCAGGGTTAACAATCGCGTCTTCAAGCATTTCGCGGTTCATTACGTTAACGTTTAAGTGTTGACCACCTTCACTGTTAGCGTTGCTCATGAAGTAACCATCCATCAATGATGCAAGGTTAGCACGACGTCCAACTTCATCTTTACCTAGTGCATTTGGCACGATAGAGAATGTGTAAGAAATACCGTCTTGTGCGTGAGCAAATGGCAGTTTAGCTACTGATGTTAATGAAGCGATTGCGCCATTTTCATCACGACCATGCATTGGGTTAGCACCCGGAGCAAATGGTGCGCCAGCTGGACGACCATCAGGTGTAGTACCCGTTTTCTTACCGTATACAACGTTAGAAGTAATAGTAAGAATAGACTGTGTTGGAATCGCATTACGGTACATTTTCATGGTACGGATCTTAGCCATGAAACGTTCAACTAAGTCACAAGCGATGTCATCTACACGTGGGTCATTGTTACCAAATTTTGGATATTCACCAGAAATATCAAAATCAATTGCAATGCCGTCTTCGTCACGGATTGGCTTAACAGTACCGTATTTAATTGCAGATAGTGAATCGGCTGCAATTGAAAGACCTGCGATACCACATGCCATGGTGCGACGTACATCACGGTCATGTAATGCCATTAATGAAGCTTCGTATGAATACTTATCATGCATGTAATGGATAGAGTTAAGTGCTGTCACGTATTGTGTCGCTAACCAATCCATTAAGCCGTCTAAACGACCCATTACATCATCAAATTCTAATACTTCTGATGTGATTGCATCTGCTTTAGGTGCAACTTGGATTTTTAGTTTTTCATCAACACCGCCGTTGATAGCGTAAAGCATGGTTTTCGCTAAGTTGGCACGGGCACCGAAGAACTGCATATGTTTACCCACAATCATTGGGCTAACACAACAGGCAATTGCGTAATCATCTGATTCGAAATCAGGACGCATTAAGTCATCATTTTCGTACTGGATTGAGCTCGTATCGATTGATACTTTTGCACAGTAGTTTTTGAAACCTTGTGGCAGCTCATTTGACCATAATACGGTAATGTTTGGCTCAGGGCTTGGGCCCATGTTGTAAAGCGTGTGTAAGAAACGGAAGCTTGATTTAGTTACCAAAGTACGACCGTCTAAACCCATACCAGCAATTGATTCAGTTGCCCAGATTGGGTCGCCTGAGAACAATTCATCGTATTCAGGAGTACGTAAGAAACGCACCATACGAAGTTTCATTACGAAATGGTCAACCATTTCTTGTGCTTGTTCTTCAGTGATAACACCGTTAGCGATGTCACGTTCAACGAAGATATCGATGAAAGTAGAAGTACGGCCCAATGACATTGCTGCGCCATTTTGGCTCTTAACAGCTGCAAGGTAACCAAAGTAAGTCCATTGGATTGCTTCTTTTGCATTCGTCGCAGGAAGAGAAATATCACAGCCGTATTTTGCTGCCATTTTCTTGATTTGACCCAATGCACGATGTTGCTCTGCAATTTCTTCACGCAGTTGCATTGTGTAAGTTAAATCTTCGCCAGCTTCAAAACCTGCTTGAAGTGAAGAGAACTGAGCGTATTTATCTTGCATTAGGTAGTCAATACCGTAAAGCGCGATACGACGGTAATCACCAATGATACGGCCACGGCCATATGCATCAGGTAAACCGGTTAAAATACCAGATTTACGACAAGCCATAATTTCAGGAGTATAAATATCGAATACACCTTGGTTATGGGTTTTACGTAATTCAGAATAAGTGTATTTAACGTCTGCGTTTAATTCGCGGCCATAAGCTTTACAAGAGCCTTCAACCATACGAATACCACCATTTGGCAGCATTGAACGCTTAAGCGGCGCATCAGTTTGCAAACCAACGATAGTTTCTAAATCTTTATTGATGTAACCAGCATCATGAGAAGTAATGGTCGAAACCATTTCTGTGTCGAAATCAACAGGTGCGTGGGTTGCATTTTCTTGCTTGATGCCAACCATCACTTTTTCCCAAAGTGATTCAGTAGCTGCGGTAGCGCCAGCTAGGAAAGATTCATCACCTTCATATGGGTTGTAGTTTTTCTGAATAAAGTCACGAACGTTGACTTCTGTTTTCCAGTCGCCAGCTTCAAAACCTTGCCACGCATTTGCAAATAACTCTGTTTTATCGGTCATGGTAATTTACCTTCTCGTCAATTAACTGCTGCTGAACTGCGACTTGATGTTAGTTGATGTCTATTACAAACAAGTTAGCAGAACAAAAATTGAGATCCCTATTGATGGATGATCGCAAGGGCATCTAATCCGTTGGCTTAACCGTTATCGTAATAGCGATTAAGCTAAATTTCCCATTTATCTAAATTGGTAAGACCAATTTACCCTGCAAAGATTAACATAGCTTTGGGTTAACTTCACTTAAAAAAATAAAATTTGGCTATGCGAACAGTGAAACTGTTAAGTGCTTAACAGTTTCTGAGCAAAAAGTTTTTTATTTAATCAATTGGGTCTATTCTTGCTAACCTTTTGCAAGCGTGCTGCTAAGGCTGCTTAGCCCTATATTGCTTGCTATACTGATTTATAGCACCTTTTAGCAAAACTGATACTTAATTAGTGGCTGTTAATCTAATTGGGTCATGGTGCTGGTAGATTTTTTAATCTTTGCTCTTGGTCATACCAATTTAACTTATAGTTTTACTCGGGGTTTTTATGAAAAATGCATCTGGCGATCTACAGCAAATTGCTGCGACGCCAACCACCTTCCAAAATGCTGAAGCATTTGGTTTAGCTAAAGTTGCTAAAAGCCCTTGGCAATCATTTATGTTATCGATATTTGCCGGTGCATTTATTGCGATTGCATTTGTGTTTTACATTACAGTGACTAACGGCAGTACTATGGGCTGGGGCATGACACGCTTTATTGGCGGTATTGCGTTTAGCTTAGGATTAATTTTAGTTGTGGTGTGCGGCACAGAGTTATTTACTAGTACAGTGTTAACCTCGATCCCTTGGGCGCAGAAAAAAGTCAAAACAGCGACCCAATTACGTTGTTGGGCCAGAGTTTATGCGGGCAATTTAGTCGGCGCACTATTGATGGTGTTTCTGATCATGAGTGCGCGCATGTTTGAACTCAATGATGGTCAATGGGGGTTAAGTGCAATGAAGCTTGCACAGCACAAAATTCATCACACTTGGTCACAAGCATTTACCTTAGGTATTTTATGTAACATGTTAGTGTGCTTAGCTGTGTGGATGACCTTTGCCACCAAAGATCTCCTGACGAAATCCTTACTGATGATCCTGCCTGTAGCCATGTTTGTGAGCAGCGGTTTTGAGCATAGTATTGCCAACATGTTTATGGTGCCAATTGGTATTGCTATCCATTCATTTGCACCGGATAGTTTTTATGTAGCACTTAACCTAGACCCGCAGCAATTTGCCGATCTGACTGTGAGTAACTTCGTGTTTCATAACCTGATCCCTGTAACCTTAGGTAATATAGTGGGTGGTGGGGTGTTTGTTGGCATCGGCTTTTGGTTAGTTGAACAAGGTAAATTAACCCTTGGCACTGACGGCGCAAGTCACGGCACTATTACAAGCCGTGTTGAGCCTAAAAACGATTAAGCCCCTTAGAGTATGAAGTCTGCATAGAACTACTGTCAGTCTTAATTTGAATGCCCAGCCTTTGCTGGGCATTTTTGTAGCTAGCCTTTTTTACCAAAGCAATTTCAAACTCAGCAGCATTTGATATCAAGCAATAATATCATCAGGCTTTTATTGTTGACTGGTTTTTATTCGATTAAACTTTTTCAATAACAAACGAATATGCGTTAAGGCTACTTTTTAGGCGCTAATATATTGTTAACCTGCCATTTTTAGATATTTTAACTAAAAGTCTGCAATATTTAAGACTATTTAAATGCTAGTATTTTATAAATAAAACCTACCTGATAATAACAATAACAGTGGTAATGAAATGTTAGAGCAACAAATAGCCAGTAATCCCCCCCAAACAACCAAAGTAATGCCTGATACCTTAGTGATCATATTCTTTGTTGCCTTTGCTGCAGCACTGTTGACCTATGTGGTGCCCATTGGCTCCTTTACTACCCAAGAGGCACATTATGTTGTCGATGGTGTGGAAAAGACACGCAGTGTTGTCGACCCTAATTCGTTTAGCTATGCAACAGATGAACAAGGTGAGCCACTACTTAGCCCAATGGGGCTATTTAAAGGTGATGGTGGCATGGGCTTTTTTAACTTCGCCTTTGAAGGCTTAGTTTCTGGTTCTAAGTGGGGCAGTGCCATTGGCGTGATTATGTTCATGTTAGTGATCGGCGGCTCATTTGGAGTGGTGATGGCCACTGGCACCATTGATAACGGTATTTTACGCTTAATCGATAAAACCAAGGGCAACGAGCAGTTATTTATTCCGGTTATCTTTAGTTTATTTTCTTTAGGCGGGGCGGTTTTTGGTATGGGCGAAGAGGCAATCGCCTTTGCAATTATCATTTGCCCGTTAATGATCCGCCTTGGTTACGACGGCATATGTACCGTGATGGTGACTTACGTTGCGACACAAATTGGTTTTGCCAGTTCGTGGATGAACCCATTTAGTGTGGCGATTGCTCAAGGCATTTCAGGGGTGCCGGTATTATCTGGGGCAGGGGTACGCTTTGGGCTTTGGGTTGGCTTTACCTTAATTGGGATTATTTTTACCATGCGCTACGCCAGTAAAATTCAAAAGCAACCCAGCTTGTCGTTTAGTTTTCATAGTGATCAGCATTTTAGAGATAACCAGCAAGGAACAGTAAAAGACAGTCGCTTTAATATGGGTGACATATTGGTATTACTAACCATTGCAGCAACCATAGGCTGGGTTATCTGGGGCGTGATTGCTCATGCGTGGTTTATTCCTGAAATTGCCAGCCAGTTTTTTACCATGGGCATTGTAGTCGGTATTATTGGCATATTGTTCAACCTAAACGGCTTAACCATGAATAAAGTAGCTCAAAGCTTTAAGCAAGGTGCAGGCACCATGCTCGAGCCTGCACTATTAGTGGGTTTAGCTTCTGGCATTTTATTATTAATTGGCAGTGGGGGGGCAACAGAACCGAGTGTGCTAAACAGTATTTTGCACAGTGCAGGTAGCGTGATTGGCCAGCTACCGAATGCCTTATCTGCTTGGTTTATGTTGTTATTCCAGTCGGTATTTAATTTCTTCGTCACCTCAGGCTCAGGCCAAGCGGCGTTAACCATGCCATTGATGGCGCCACTGGCAGATCTTGTGGGTGTGACTCGTCAAGTATCAGTACTGGCGTTTCAGTTAGGCGACGGCTTTACCAATGTGTTAGTGCCTACTTCAGCGTCGCTGATGGCGACTTTAGGCGTATGCCGAGTGGATTGGGGTGATTGGGTTAAGTTTATTTGGCGCTTTATGGTAGCGCTAATGGTGCTTTCGAGCATTGCAGTGATTACGGCCCATTATTTAGGCTTCAGTTAAACAAGGCGCGATATTATTTATTATAAATGGCATTTATTAAAAACGGCATCAATGAATTGATGCCGTTTTTTTATTGTGATAACGACTAAATAAGTCATTAACTTAAAAATGAGCTTAACAAGGCTTTTTCTTACAGCGTAACAAAGTATGACCTATGCCAATGTTATCTATATCTTCATCCACATAAAGGCCTGCTTCACTGATCATTTTTAGCATATCTTTACTGTGATACATGCGGCTATTACCATTCGCTATTGCAGTAAAATATAGTGAGGTGGCGTTAACACAGTAGGCACCCGCTTCGTATGGTTGTCTGTCCCAGTAAGTCTCTAAGATACACAACTCACTATCAGAGCGCATAGCAGCAGCGGCGCGTTTTAAAATAGTGACAATTTGCTGTTTTGAGAAACAATCCAAGAATTGGCTCATCCAATATAAATCAGCATGTTGATAGAAAGGTTTATCACTATCAAGCAAATCGGTTTCAAGTGGATGCACTCGATCGGCAACCTTATTTATCTTGGCATTTTCCATCGCTACAGTTAACTGCCCCGGCAAGTCCATAATGGTGATGTTGACTTGGTCATCATAGCCTGTGCAAGCAACCGCCCACTTACCTGTATTGCCGCCCACATCAACAATATGTTGTGGCTTAGATCGAAAAATTAACGGTAAAAGACTATCAAACGCATGATCGGAATAGTAATGGTCAAACTCAAACCAGCTGCGTTTAACCTGCTCAGGTAATTGGCTTAATCCCGGGTAAATGGTGTCCCAATCGCCAAGGTATTTTAAGCCTTCAGCTTTGCCATTACGAAGAGATGCTTCTAATTCAAACAAACCTTGGTAACAGACATCGTGAATAAAGTTAAGATTCTTTGCAGCCATATCATCATGTAATAAGAAATGTCCTGTTTTATCTAAGCGGTAAAGCTCATCTTTGCACCAAAGTAGACCCATACTTAGACCCATATCTAGCAAAACATGAATAGCATACTCAGATACGTCAGCATCATTTACTAACTGCGCTAAGCTAATACCTTGATCGCCTGCTGCATCAATTTGTGCCAGTAGGCCGAATTGGCTAAGGCAACGGGCCACTTGAAAGCTTACAGGTGCGAAGGCTATTTTTTGTGCTTCGAATTTAGCATCGTAGGCGGATATTTTTTTCGGTGATTGATAAAAAGACATAAAATGAAGATTGCTCTAGCAGCAGGAGAAAAAGTGCTGCGATATTAGCAAACACTATTAAATAGGAGCTTGATCTAGCTCTAGATGTTGAGCTTGTTAACGACATGCTAGGGCGGGATAATGCATTTTTGGGACACATGCCTTAGAAGTTGCAGATAGTTGAATTGAAACTTACTTATGTGCAGGTAGTTACGTTTGTTTAAACCAATAAAAAGCTCTGCAAATGCAGAGCTTTTAAAGTGTTTAGCGATTTTTAGCAATCAGTCACTAAATATGGTTACTGTACGTTTTCGCTATCGCTAAATTCGCCAGCAAATAGTGCTGATGATAAGTAACGCTCTGCAGCAGAAGGCAAAATAACAACAATATTTTTGCCTGCATACTCTGGCAGTTCAGCAATACGATTCGCTGCAACTACAGCTGCACCTGAAGAAATACCCACTAAGATACCTTCTTCTTTCATTAAGCGGCGCGCCATATCAATTGCATCTTCATTGCTAACAGCTTGCACAAGATCAACCAAATCTAAATCTAAGTTGCCAGGGATGAAACCTGCGCCAATACCTTGAATTTTGTGCGGTCCAGGTTGCAGAGGCTCACCTGCTTTAGCTTGAGCAATAACTTGAGAATCAACTGGCTCAACCGCCACTGACACAATATCTTTATTTTGACTTTTTAAGTAACGGCTCACACCCGTAATAGTACCGCCAGTACCAACACCTGCTACGAATACATCGACTTTACCATCGGTGTCATTCCAGATTTCTGGGCCTGTGGTTTTTTCATGAATTTCTGGGTTCGCAGGGTTACTGAATTGACCGAGAATAAGGTACTTTGAAGGATCAGATAAACGAATTTCTTCTGCTTTATCAATCGCGCCTTTCATGCCCTTAGCGCCTTCAGTTAACACAAGGTTAGCACCTAATGCTTTTAATAATTTGCGGCGCTCAAGGCTCATGGTGTTTGGCATAGTAAGTGTTAGCTGGTAACCGCGCGCGGCAGCAACATAAGCTAGTGCAATACCAGTATTACCTGAGGTTGGCTCAACTAATTCGATACCAGCTTTGAGGGTACCTTTCTTTTCGGCATCCCAAATCATGTTGGCACCGATACGACACTTAACACTGAAACTTGGATTGCGTGCTTCTATTTTTGCTAGCACATTACCATTGCTTACTCGATTAAGGCGCACTAGTGGGGTATTACCTAGCGTATATGAATTGTCTTCGTAAATGTTGCTCATGGTTTAGCTCCTTGTTTGCATTGTCTAATGATAATCGGTTTAGGTGGCTTTAACAGTGACAGTTAGTTATTCGTTATTCCTTTTAGTTATTAAAGCAAACTCTACTATAATAATAAAGCATCTTCTTAATTAACAATCATTTACTTTTGCTGCAACAGTTAAGCACATTATTACTCGCTTAGATGGTCAGACCTTTAGCAAATCGTCAATTAGTGCTTAGCGAAAATGCCAGAACCCAATAGACTTGTTTTAATTGTAAAATTTTCCCTGTATTAACCAGATGGCCAAAAGTTATCAGTATGGCAATGTCGAGGTGGGAAACTTGTTACTCCCCAATACCTTAATGGCAGATATAATATGAACAAAGTGGTGATTTCAGGAAGTGGACTTTACACCCCACCCCATAGCATTAGTAATGAAGAGCTAGTAACAAGCCTTAATCGTTACGTCGACCAATATAACAGCCAGCATGCTAGCTTAATCGCGAATGGTGAATTAAACGCATTAGCCCACTCATCGGCTGAATTTATCGAAAAAGCCTCAGGAATTAAGCAGCGTTATGTGATGGTCAAAGAGGGCATTTTAGAGCCTGACATCATGATGCCTTTGATAAAAGATCGCCCAAGTACCGAATTATCTATGCAGGCTGAAATGGGTATCGCGGCGGCGAATAAAGCCTTAGAACAGGCTAAACTGCTCGCCAGTGACATTGACTTAGTGATTGTTGCCTGTGCTTATACTCAGCGCTCATACCCTGCAATTGCTATCGAAATTCAGCAAGCCATGGGCACAAAGGGCTTTGCCTACGACATGTTGGTGGCGTGTTCGTCAGCTACATTTGCCATAGTCAATGCGATCAATGCCGTGCAGTCAGGTACAGCATCTAGGGTATTGGTGATTAATCCTGAAATATGTTCGCCGCAGGTTAATTATCGCGATCGCGATAGCCACTTTATTTTTGGCGATGTCGCAACCGCAGTTGTGGTTGAAAAAGCGAACAATGCTCACACTGAGTTTGCTTTTAATGTGCTGTCGAGCAAATGCGTTACTGATTACTCTAATAATATCCGCAGTAATTTTGGCCATATGAATCGCTGTGATCCGCTCAATGCTAACAGCAGTGATAAGTTGTTTCATCAACAAGGGCGCAAGGTATTTAAAGAGTTGTTGCCAATGATTTATCAGCATTTAGACAAGCAACTCGAACAAGAGCAGATACAAGCTAATGAATTTAAACGCTTGTGGTTACATCAAGCCAATATCAATATGAATCAGTTTGTGGTGCGTAAACTGCTTGGTGACAATGTGGATGCAGCGCAGGCACCAGTGGTATTAGATGAATACGCAAACACGGCTTCAGCGGGCTCGATTATTGCTTTTAATAAATATAATCAGGACTTTAAAACTGGTGATTTAGGTCTGCTTTGCTCGTTTGGAGCAGGCTACTCTGTTGGCAGTATTATTTTAGAGAAGACTTAATTTTAACTGTGTGTACTTTCAACTAAATCAAAAAGACTGCCAAGGCAGTCTTTTTGATCATCAATGGGTAAAATCTTAAACAACTAACAACTAACAACTAACAACTAACAACTAACGACTAATAACTACAGTAACCAGGCATAACTTACTTTCATAAAGTAGGTTTTATCTTTTTGGGTTAATGAATCGATTTCATCGGTAGCAACCAAGCCGTCGGAATAACCCAGATAAAATACACTTTGTGGATTTAGCTTATAGCCATATAAAATTTCATTGCCTAAATTCTGACTTTGCTTATTCGGCGATTGGTATTGATATAAACTTGGATCGCGCTCAATATCGGTATAGACACTGCTTAAACGTAAAAAACTATTTAAGCTGATTTGCCAATTGAGACGTAAATCAGTCAGGTTAGCGGTAAACAAAGTACCTTCATCAACATCAAGGGTTTGGTAGCGATGATTCACATCTAAGATGATTGACTCAGTCACCTTCCACTCCACCGCTGGGTTAAACATAGTCACAGTAGCCGCACGGTCGTTGGCGTAATCAATATCATCACCGTAGTTCATATCAATTTCTAATTTCAGTGACTGTATCGGGGTAAAGTTGGCGTACAACCAATTGAAATTAATATCGTACATGGTGGTATTGCCATCAATGGCCAGTGATGAGCCATCATGGCGTCTACCTACGCGGTCTTTGTGAACAAAACCGGTTGAGATGTAACTTTGTAAGCCGCCGTTAAACTCAATATACACCTCAGCTTCTTGTTCAATTTTTTCATTATTTTGATTGTGGGTAATGTCCCAATCGCCGCCAAATACCACTTTGTTGAAAAAGTTTTCCATTGGGTACCAAACATAATTACCGCCGACGACAAACTTACTGGCATCAATTCGGTCAATAAAACCTAAGTCAGCTCTAAAGTCTTCACCAATGGATTCATAACGGCTAAAGGCGCGCCAGTTACGACGAATATGGTCGTAGCTTACCCGGTACATACTGTCGGAAAAGTTATCTTGCTTGTTAGTGCGTAGCACGCGTTCATTGTATTCACAATTACCCAACTCACAGCTTTGTGGCGGTGCGCTGCAATCCTCGCCTTGGCAAAACTGTTGAAACAAATCATTAGGATATTGCGTGTCTGAAAATACATATTGCCCGGTAAAAGTATCTTGCTCAGTGGGCTGATACTTGATATCAACACTGGCAACATAGTTATGGTAATTCTCTGAGGTTTTAGCGGTAACCAGACCACCAAAAGATAGCTTCTTGTTGGGATCAAAGCGGTACCTTGCTGCAAGGTTATAGCTTTCTTCGTTAATGGTGGCGATATCTGAGCTTAAGTTACCCGGGATTAAAAACTGGGTATTTTCGTCATTAGCCGCCAACACAGCTAAAGTGTGATCATCAGTTTTACTGGTAAGCTTTACCCCATAGTCAGGTGAGGCAATATTACGAGTGTGTAATAGGCTTAATTGGGTATCGAAATAATCTTTATTATCTAAAAAGAAAGCACGTTTTTCAGGGTAAAATAACGCAAAAGTATTGTTAACATCTAGCTGACCAGAATCGGCTTCTACTTGGGAAAAGTCAGGATTAATGGTGGCATTTAATAACGTTGTAGGGGTGATGCCCCAACGTAAATCGAGCCCAGCTTCAACATGATTATCATCTTCCCAAGGCTGGTTAGGATTAAGATTACGTTGATTATTACTGGTTGCCACCACTGATGGCGTAATTTGAATATCTTTACCTTGCTTAGCGCCTTCAAGGCCTGTTGCGGTGCCGAGTTGGCATAATTGACATGACACATTACGATCAATTTTATGGCTTGATATACGATGGGTTTCATTTCTTGGGTAAAAGCGAATTAATTCAATGCCCCAAGTTTGCAGGTCTTTATTGTCATCAAAGTTAAATAGTCTTAATGGTAGCTCTAGTTCAACTTGATAACCTTGGGCTGTGATCTGACCACTAGCATACCAAATACCGTCCCAGGCATCACTTTCTTCACCTGTTAACTCATTTTCAATAGAGTCATTTTGAACCCCATAAGGGTTGATAAAAAACTGATAGGCAAGGCGGGCATTATTAAAGGTGTCGAGCTTAATACCCACTTGATCATCACCCCATGAGCTATCGCGGTCACGTAAATTACTGCGGATCTGTTCAGGGTTTGGGTCATTAGCCAAAAAGGCAACAAACAAACTGGTTTCTGTGGCAAATATTTTCGCTTCAGTGCTAACGGGGGCGGCAATGTTTTCACCCGGTGAGGTTTCATATTTAAGCTGCATAGTGGCAGCTTGTTGCCACTGTGGCTCATTCAACTCGCCATCGATTTCTACAGCCTCGGATAAGGTTGGAATGGCGATATTAAATTGACTTGCATCACCAGCGATAACAGAAGCAGGGAGCAGAAAAGTGCTAAAAAAAACGCTTAAAATAGCTGCGCTTCTAATGGTGGAATTTGATAGAAACAAAGGTGTTGTCAGGTATTTTTTCACAATACTTCTCATGATGAATCTGTAACTTATTGTTAGTTTGCGAGATTGTCGCAGAAAGTCATACTAAAGTCGTTAATTTTATGTGATTAAAATGTTTTTAATTGTTACTTGCGTTTGAGGGCTTGGAATTAACAATTGATAAATATTTACTTGTTAAAAACTAGGATGACGCATGCTCGATAGGCGGCTTCCTAACGTTAGCCTCATATGCATACTTAAAGGCAACAGCAAATAATCAAAGTATTAGTCACAAACCTCAGTAAAAGACAGATATGCAATAAAAAGCCTCAACAAAATGTCGAGGCCTCTTGATATCAATACCGCAGAATCAACAACGGTATTCTCATTGCGAAACTATTCAGGTGCTATTTCTGGATGCTTATAAGCATCACGGTATTTATCAACCCACATGGCGGTAGCGCCGCAAATAGCTACTGGCATGACGATAAAGTTCACTATCGGGATCATTGAAAACAGCGTTACTGTGGCGCCAAAGGTGTAGCTGGTGCCTTTAGTTTGATTGAGGGCAAACTTCATATCCTCAAACGGCACTTTATGGTTATCGAATGGGAAGTCGCAATACTGAATTGCCATCATCCATGCACTGAATAAAAACCATAAAACGGGGGCGGCGGTTTGGCCAACAACAGGCACGATAAATAACACTAGAAACAGTAATGCTCTAGGCAGGTAGTATTTTAATTTAGTCCACTCTCGGCCCATTATTCGCGGCAAATCTTTAATTAAATCTACCGTTGTGCCAGAGTTAAGTGACTTACCGGTTAAGTGCATCTCAACTTTTTCAGCCAGCAGGCCATTAAAGGGCGCAGCTATCCAGTTCATCACTGAGCTAAAGATAAAAGACATCACCACTAATAAGCTAACAACCGCCAGTGGCCACAGGAAAAAATTTAACCATGTGAGGTATTCGGGGATTTGGCCGTTCATCCAAGCAAACATTTCATCTAATTTACCAATGGCAAAATAAATGACCGTTGAGAATAAAACTAAGTTAACCATTAATGGAATGAAGACAAAGGTTCGTAGCCCCGGTTGTTTTATGAGCTTAAACCCATCCATAAAATAATTAACACCACTTTTCATTGGTTTAATTGGCATCGATTACATCCTTGAAAAAACTAGTTATGATGATTGTGGTGATGCATTGAGCGGAAAACAAGCCTTAAAGTGTGTTTAAGTCATAAAAATCGTTACAAAATGCAGCGCGATTGGTAAAGTTGTACTTTATCCGTCTTACGCAGACGAGATGATTATTCATTGACGCTTCTTAATCAATCTCACTGGAACAACTTCACAAGCACAATGCGATTAAAACAAATAAAACTTGCTGGCTTTAAGTCGTTCGTTGACTCCACCAAAATTCCCTTCAACCAACCTTTAACGGCCATTATAGGCCCCAATGGATGTGGTAAATCCAATGTCATTGATGCCGTGCGCTGGGTGCTAGGCGAAAGCTCTGCTAAGCATTTGCGTGGCGACTCGATGATGGATGTGATTTTTAATGGCTCTAGCGCCAGAAAACCCGTGTCAGTTGCCAGCATTGAGTTGAGCTTTGAAAATCTCGATGGTCGATTAGCAGGCCAATATGCCAGTTATCAAGAAATATCGGTAAAAAGACAAGTCAGTCGCGATGGTGACTCAAATTACTTTTTGAATGGTCAAAAGTGTCGCCGTAAAGATATTACCGATTTATTTATGGGCACAGGTTTGGGCCCACGAAGTTATGCCATTATCGAGCAGGGGACGATTTCGCGTCTTATTGAATCTAAACCCCAAGAACTGCGGGTTTTTATTGAAGAAGCAGCAGGCATTTCCCGTTATAAAGAACGCCGCCGTGAAACTGAAAACCGTATTCGTCATACGCGTGAAAACTTGGAGCGATTGGGCGATATTCGCTTAGAGCTCGGTAGCCAAATCGACAAGCTTGAACAACAAGCGCAGGCCGCCAAGCAATATCGTGAGTTTAAGCAACAAGAACGTGACTTACATGCGCAATTGTTGGTGATGCGCTATCAAGAGCTTAAAAACCAAAGCGACAATATTGCCCAAGAGATTTTACAACTTGAAGTTAATTTAGCTGCTGCCAATGCTGATGGTGAAACCACTGAATTAACCCTTACTCAGCTTAAAACCCAAATTGCAGAATTAACCGCTGCTGAGCAACAGCTGGTGGCCGAGTATTATCAAGCAGGCACAGAAATCGCTAAGCTTGAACAACAGCTTAAACATCAACAGCTACAAGATAATCAGCTGGAAAAACAATTAGCAGATCTCATTTCGCAGCAGCAAGTTGCTAGTAATGCGTTGCAAACCTTGATGCTGCAAGAGCAACAATTAACGGCGCAGTTAGCTGAGGGCAAACCTGAACTTGTTGCAGCAGAACAAGCGCTGGGCGTTATTGATGCTCAGCTGCAAGATGTTGAGCAAAAAGCGGCAGACTTACAGCAGCATTTATCGGTGTTATCTGATGGCGCGGCGAATGCCAAAATGGCAGCGGCACTAACCCAGAGCAAATTGCAGCATCAACAACAAATGCTGTCGCAGCAACAAAAGCAGTTAATCGAACTTAGTGCTGAGCAGCAGCGAAATACTGAGTCTGACTCACAAGCTGAATTAACCGCACTTGACCTCAAGTTAACCGCCCTTAAAGAGCAACTTGAATTAGAAGATGAAATCAAGCATCAACTCACTGATGAACTTGAAGATAAGCAACAACAGCTAGCTCAGGCAAGTGAAGATTATCAGCAGCAAAAACAGCAGTTATCGTCACTAAGCGCCAGAAGTGAGCTGATTGAGCAATGGCTAACCAGCAATGACGATGATCAGCAAGCTTTATGGCAAACCATTGAGGTAACGCCAGGCTGGGAAAAGGCTGTTGATGTATTACTGCAAGGCATTTTAGCCACCAAAGTGATTGATGCTGGTGGTGCAATTGGCCCATCAGTGAGTGGTTTTATTGCCACAGGTGAGGTGAGCGCGCTGAATCACCAAATTAGCGCTGCGGTTAATTTATCCCCTTGGCTTCACCATGTAAGCTGGTGCGCCAGTGTTGATGAGGCAAAAGCGCAGCTTAAGCAGTTAAGCTCAGATGGCATTATTGCCACCCAAGATGGCTATTTAGTCGGCCATGGCTTTGTCTTTAAAAAAGCCGACTCTAAGCAATCACAGCTGGCACTTAAAAATGAGTACCAGCAATTACAAATACAAATTAGCCAATTAAATGAGCAATTGTTGCAGTTGCAGCAGCAAGTGAGCTTACAAACTCAGCAAGTTGGCGATGCTCACGCGCAATTGAGTCAATCTCAACTTAAACATCACCAGTTGCAATTAGATTGCAGTAAGCTTGATGCTCAGAGCCACAGTTTGGTGCTGCAGCAACAAGACAGATTACGCCGACAAAAAAGCCTTGATGAACAAGTGGCTCAGCTGCAAGGACAAATTGGCGCAGGTCAACAAGCGATAGAGCGATTAACTGCCGAGCTTGAGTTATCCCAGCAAACGCATCAACAGCAGTTGGCAACCCAGCAGCAAGTAAATCAAGATTGGCAAACTGCCAGTCAGCAGCTACGAGATTATAAAGCTAACCGCAGTCAGCAAGAGCGTGATAGCAATAGTTGCCGGCAAAAAATGCAACAATTGCACACTCAAGTAGCAGTATTACAAGCCAATATTAGCCAGCAAACCCAGCAGAGCGAGTCCACCACAGCGCAAATCAAGCAGCTGCGGGAATCTTCGCAGCAAACTAATGCCAGTTTAGGTGAGCAGCAATTACAACAGCTGCAAACACAATTAAACGCGCAACTCGACATTCAGCAAGCTAAACAACAATTACTGAATTCAAATCGTACACAGCAGGCAGAGTTACAAACTCGGCTCGATAGTGCGGTATTGATTCAAAAACAACAGCTTGGTGCACTGCAAAACTTGACTCAGTCTCTCAGCGGGTTAAAGTTACGTCGTGAAGGATTAAAAGGTCAGGCCGATGGCCAATTTCAGTTACTTGAAGAACAACAGATAAAGATTCAAGATGTGATAGCGCATATTCCTGAAACAGCTAAAGTCATTGTATGGCAGCGAAACCTTGATAAAGTAAGAGCTCAAATCAGTCATTTAGGGGCCATTAACCTCGCGGCAATCGAAGAGTTTGAGCAGCAAAGTGAACGTAAGGCTTATTTAGATAATCAAGATAATGATTTAAATAAAGGCTTAGCCACACTTGAAGAGGCCATTCGTAAAATCGATAAGGAAACTCGCACTCGATTTAAAACCACTTATGATGCGGTCAATGCGGACTTATCAAAGTTATTCCCTAAGGTTTTTGGCGGTGGTAAAGCCTATTTAGCCTTAACGGATGATGATTTACTTGAAACGGGTGTGACCATTATGGCGCAACCACCCGGCAAGAAGAATAGTACTATTCACCTTCTTAGTGGTGGAGAAAAAGCCTTAACCGCTTTATCATTAGTATTTGCCATATTTAGACTAAATCCAGCACCATTTTGTATGCTTGATGAAGTTGATGCACCCTTAGATGATGCCAACGTTGAGCGTTTTTGCCGCTTATTAAAAGAGATGTCACAGAGTGTGCAGTTTGTTTATATTAGCCATAATAAAATCACCATGGAAATGGCTGATCAATTAATAGGTGTCACTATGCATGAACCGGGCGTTTCACGTATAGTCGCAGTCGATATCGAAGAAGCGGTGGCACTTGCCGACGCTGAATAAATAGAATAAATAGGATTACAGGGTCACCAATGGAAGATTTTCAACTGGTTTTGTCAATACTAGGCGCAATAGCGATTATCGCAGTATTGGTACATGGGTTTTGGTCTATTCGTAAACAACAACCTAAAACGTTAAAAGACAACCCAATGACGGGGTTTTATAAAGGCCAAGCAGAGCAGCGTGACTCACAGGGGTTTGACGCTGATGGTATTGGTGAAGTGAGACGGGTTAAAGCTGACGAGGTCTCAGTTGAGCCTGTTATGAGACAGTCGAAGGTTAGCCCACATTTAAAGCCTAATGTAAGCAGCAGTCAACTTGATAGTGCAGAGCTAGAAATTACTGCAGCGGGTTCAAAAAAGGGCATTGGCCTACAAAACCAATCAGCAGTGAATGTGCAAGCGCCAAGTTACCATCCGGGTAGAAAAGATCCCGTAATGACTACCGCTGCCAAAGAACCAGAGCATATACCAACCCAGCAAGCGCTGTTTGGTGAAGAGTTTAATGATGACTCTAATGAACCGTTTATTGACGACCCTATTGAAAAAGCCTCAGTAACCAAAGCTGAATCTAATGTGAGCTCTGCAAGTGTTCATTCGCCAGAACATCAAACCTTAGCACAAGAGCCGCTCACTCCTGTTGTCGAAACTGCGCCAAAGGCTGAGCCAGTAGAAGAGCCACTTGGCGAGCCGCAAGATGTATTAGTACTGCATGTGGTTGCCCGTGACGGTGAACAATTACAAGGCGCCGAGCTATTACCTTGTTTGTTATCGCTTAACTTTAAATTCGGCGATATGGATATTTTCCATCGTCATCAAGATAATGCCGGTAATGGAAAAGTGCTATTCTCCATGGCTAACATGTTAAAGCCTGGGGTATTTGACCCTGACAATATGGAACAGTTTGCCACTCAAGGTGTGGTGTTATTTATGACATTGCCTTGCCATGGCGATGCGTTAAGAAATTTCTCAATTATGCTTAATTCAGCCCAGCAACTGGCTGATGACTTAGGCGCTGAAGTGTTAGACGACAAGCGTAACGCCTGGACTGATACTAATAAACAAGCATACTTAAGCCGAATTCGAGCCGTTTCTTAAATTTTATTATATTTTACAATGAGGCCGCACTTGCGGCCTTGTTTGCTTTTTAGATGAGTGATTTTATGCAAGACATTAAAACAGAAATACAGCAAATTAGCAGTGAACTACACCGTCATAATATTCTTTATTATGTGGATGATGCGCCGAGTATTCCTGATGCTGAGTATGACCGTTTAATGCAGCGCCTTATCGCGCTTGAAACGGCTCATCCTGAGTTGATTAGCATTGATTCTCCCACCCAAAGAGTTGGCGGCGCGCCACTGGCCAAGTTTGATCAAATTACCCATTTAAAGCCGATGCTCAGTTTAGATAATGCCTTTGAGCAAGCAGACTTTGAAGCCTTTAATAAACGTATTAGTGATAAAGTAGATACGGTCAGTTACTGCTGTGAGCCAAAGCTTGATGGTCTAGCGGTGAGTATTTTATATCGTAATGGCGTATTAGAGCGCGCAGCAACGCGAGGCGATGGCAGCGTAGGTGAAGACATCACAGATAATGTGCGCACCATTAACTCGATTCCGTTAAAGCTTCGGGGTGATGATTTCCCTGAACTGATGGAGGTGCGTGGGGAAGTGATCATGCCTAAAGCAGCATTTGATGCGCTTAATCAGCGTCAACAGGCCAAAGGCGAGAAGACTTTTGTTAACCCACGTAATGCCGCCGCTGGCAGTATTCGTCAATTAGACAGCAAAATCACCGCCACGCGCGCATTAGGCTTTTACGCTTATGCTCTAGGTGTGGTCGAAGGTGAAAGCTCGACAATGGCACAGAGTCACTTTGGCCAGCTTACCCAATTAAGACAATGGGGCTTACCTGTTAGTCAAGAAGTTAAAGTCTGTGACAGCTTACCTGAAGTGTTTGCTTACTATAGCGATATTATGACGCGCCGCAGCAGTTTATCTTATGAAATAGACGGAGTGGTAATTAAAGTAAATGATATTGCCAAACAAACAACCTTAGGCTTTGTCGCTAGAGCGCCGCGCTGGGCCATCGCCTATAAGTTTCCCGCGCAAGAAGAGATGACGCTACTTGAAGAGGTTGATTTTCAAGTCGGCCGTACTGGCGCAGTAACCCCAGTTGCGCGTTTAAAACCGGTGTTTGTTGGCGGTGTTACTGTATCAAATGCCACGCTTCACAATGCTGATGAAATTGCGCGTTTAGGCGTAAAAGTCGGCGATACGGTGATTATTCGCCGCGCGGGTGATGTTATCCCGCAAATTGTTGCCATTGTGGCTGAAAAGCGCCCTGATGATGCTAAAGAGATTACCTTCCCGACAGCATGCCCAGTGTGTGACAGTTTAGTCGAGCGGCTTGAAGGTGAAGCGGTAGCACGTTGCAGTGGTGGCTTATTTTGTGAAGCCCAGCGTAAAGAAGCCATTAAACATTTTGCCTCTCGCAAAGCATTAAACATCGATGGCATGGGCGACAAAGTGGTTGAGCAACTGATTGATAAAGAATTAGTACAAAGCCCTGCTGAGCTGTTTACCCTTACAGCATCGATGATCACCATGCTAGAACGTATGGCAATGAAGTCGGCGACTAAGCTGGTTGCCGCCATTGATGATGCCAAAACCACTACCTTATCAAGATTTATTTATGGCTTAGGTATTCGTGAAGTTGGTGAAGCCACCGCAGCCAATTTAGCCAGCCATTATAAAACCCTTGATGCCATTAAAGCGGCCAGCATTGATGAGTTAATTGAAGTGGATGATGTCGGCGTGATTGTTGCTAAACATATAGCGCATTTTTTTGCTCAGCCCCATAACCTTGAAGTGATTGATAAGTTAGTCGCTGCGGGTGTAAATTGGCCTGCTCTTGAAGCCGTTGATGAGTCAGCCTTAAGCCTTAAAGGCCAAACCTGGGTATTAACAGGTACCTTAACTCAGTTAAATCGCAACGATGCTAAAGCGCAGTTACAAGCGCTGGGGGCAAAAGTGGCCGGCAGTGTTTCTAAAAACACCGACTGTTTAGTCGCGGGGGAGGCTGCAGGTTCTAAGTTAACCAAAGCCCAAGACTTAGGCGTGAAAGTGATTGATGAACAAGGCTTATTAGATTTGCTAAGTCACTAATTATTAATTAATAAACACTAATCACTAACAATTAGTCGCTTTAAATAATCTTAAAAAGTAGCTACTGGCAATTTATTAATAGCATAAGTTAAGGCTTACCTAGCTTCGAACTAAGCAAGTAAGCCTTTACCTAATAAACTGGATACCCTGTGAATTTTAGCAATATCACTTGGCTTGATGACAAGGGCCATATAAAACCGCCGATATTTTTGTATTTAATGCTGATCTTTCTCGCCCGTGGTTGGTGTGTCTTTATTGCATCGTTAACCCAATTTAACGATCGCACTGGGCTCGTGAGACTATTTTATCCTGAAAAAAGCGATTTTTTACTGGCATTAGCGAGCGGGGTTGGTGCGGTAATTATTTATGGATTAGTGATTGCGGAGAGAAAACGCAGCCCACAGGTATTAAGGCCGCTATTTAATCAGATTAAGTACATTCTATGGCTACTACTGATTGTTGATGCTTTATTACTTAGCCAACGCCTGGTTCACGATCATTTTGTTTTCAAAGTCAGCTTTGCACTTGATGCATTATTTATCTTTTGGTCAGCTATTTATTTATTAAAATCAAAACGATTGCAGCATTATTTTAAAGATTGGCAAAATGAAGCCGATTATATGGCAGTAGAAGCTGAACTTGCCATGGCGAAAGAACAACAAGATGCTCAACTTTATGAGCCAGATGAACAGTCACAAGCCGCGCAGCATACTCAAAAGATTGTCGAGTCAGCCAAACATAATCGAGGCGTGTCTAATAAAGTTATTGCAACAGAAATAACCGACTCGATAAAGGTGAATAAGTAAAACATGTTAAGTCATAGTAGCTGACAGAAATAAAAACCAATACCAGCGGCTGCTATGGCGGTTAAAAAGGATCTTATCTTGGCTAAAGTAGTGGCTAAAACTGAGCCTATCAATATACCGTTATCACAACTGGTGGTCGGTATGACGGTAAAACTGCCGTTATCGTGGTTTAATAATCCGTTTTTTCGTAATAAAGTACTGATTAGCTCCCAAGCAGAAATTGAACTGATTAATAGCTTAGGCATTAACTATGTGACTGTGATTGACGGTCAGCATTTATTTGTTGAGCCCGTTATCAGTCAACCTGTGGTTGCTGCGGAAGTGGCCCCCGCGTTTGATATTAACGCCATAATCAAAAAGTCAGTAAATACAAGTCGAGTTCGCTTCAGTAAAGCCTGCAGTAATCTTCGCCCCGCATATAGTAAAGTCATTAGTGATCCGCCGGTATCACATCGAGAAGCAGTGACAGTCGTGGAGTTACTATTAACCCATTTACATGAAACCAAACAGCCACAAATTGGATTAGTTAACTGTGCTGATAAAGAAATAAACATGGCTCAGCATGGGATCTCGGTTGCTGTGTTATCCATTTTAATGGGGCACAGCCTTGAGTTAGCCCCTGCGCAAATGCGAGATCTTGCGTTAGGCTGTGTGTTTCATGATATTGGCAAATTAAAAATACCTGATGCCATACGTCGCAAACGCATTGATTTAACTAGTCACGAGCGAAACTATATAAAGACCCATCCCAATATCGGCTATGAAATGCTAGATAGAAGTGGTTTATTCCCTAAAGCCATATTGGATATTGTGCTACATCATCATGAGTATATCGATGATAGTGGTTACCCCAATAAACTCACCAAAAATCACATTCCTTTATTGACCCAAATCGTGATTCTAGCGAATGACTATACGGTATTGTTAGAAAGCACAGGCTCAGCACAATTGGCATTAGGCACCTTATTTAAAAGTCGTGCTGATAAACATGATAAAGCCTTGATTAGCATACTAGTGAAAACCTTAGGCGTTTTTCCTCCGGGCTCCATTGTTAAATTGTCCGATGGTAGTATCGCCAAGGTAATGATGACATCAACCGCATCTAAGCAGCCCCATGTAGTTAGTTGTTCAGCTCATGGTACTCAGGCCAGTTTTAGATGCTTAATTGATGAAGGGGTAACGATTGTTGAGACGGTAAAACTAGAAGATTTATCAAAAAAACTAGCTAACTTGCTAGAAGTTCACGCCCCTGTATGTTTTTATGTTTGCCATATTAATGATTAATTTTAGCGTTTTTTAACCCGTAGGATTTTCATGAACTGTATTGCAATTATCGGCTGTGGTTGGTTTGGCCTGCCATTAGCGACAAGATTAGTTAAACAAGGTTATCAGGTTAGCGGCACTAAGCGAACCCAAGCCGGTTGTGAGCAGTTATCCTCACTGGGTATTGATGCTTATAAGCTAGATTTAAGTGAGCAAAATATTGAAGCAACACAGCTTGATGGCTTACTTGAAGCCGATGCGTTAATCATTAATATTCCGCCGGGCCTGCGCCGAGGTGAAAGTCATTATCTTGAGCATATTCAAACCTTGGTCAACTTGATTGCACCGCGCCAATATCAGCGGGTGATTTTTATCAGTACCACAGGGGTTTATCCTGCTAAAAATCGCATAATGACCGAAGCGGATGCTGCGGCATATGATGATAAAAGTGCAATATTATTGGCTGCGGAGTCGTTAATTGCTGCAATGGATAATGCTTGTATCGTGCGCTTTGCAGGCTTAATTGGCCCTAAGCGCCATCCGGGTAAGTTTTTTGCTGGTAAAACCGATGTTAGCGGCGCAAATGTCGCGGTTAATTTGGTTCATCTTGATGATTGCATTCAGGCAATAGAGGCCATATTGGCGGCGACGAGCTCTGGGAAAAATGTGTCGAGCTATTACAATTTAACTGCGCCGAGTCATCCTACTCGCGTTGAGTTTTACCAAGCAGCGACTGCTGACTTGGGCTTAGCAGCGCCGCAATTTAATCAAACCCAATTAGCCAGTAAAGTAATAAATGGTAATTTGATTTGCCAACAGCTTAATTTCAACTATATTCATCCCGATCCGCTAAAAATGCTAGCAGCTTGTTAATTGATAACTCGTTAGCGGCGAGATGGTTGGTATTAAGCAGTGATCAGGTATAATGCAACCCATATTTATGATTAAAGGCCAAAATTGAATGAGCAGCCAAGTTGCACAATTCGCACTTTTGAGTGGCGATGAGTTTGTTGAGTTATATAAAGTATTAAAAGTACAAGGTTTAGTCGATGGTGGCGGTGCAGCTAAGCATGTCATCTCTGAAGGCTTAGTCACAGTAAACAACGAAGTTGACACACGTAAGCGTAAAAAGTGTGTCGTTGGTGATGTCATTGAATTTAATGGCGATAAAATTCAAATTGTTGCCACAGCATAAGGATACAAGCATGCAATTCCCTGATGATGACAATGGTAAAATGTTAGCCGCAATGGCTGAGTCTGGTATTGACTTAACTGTAGCACTTGATGTTGATTTCTTTTTGATTTTTGATGATCAACGCGATGCAGAATCAGCATTAGAAGCACTCGCAGCAATGGGCTCAAATGGTGAGTTAGAGCTTAACTTTAGCGAAGAAATCGAAAAGTGGGAGCTGATTGTTTGTTTAAACATGGTGCCAACTTATGATGACTTGGTGGCTAAAGAACTTGAGTTAAACACCTTTGCCCAAGAGTTTGACGGCATGACAGATGGATGGGGCGTAATGCAACATCAAGAAGGTGATGACGAGTTTGCTGATGATGAGCATCAATGTGACGACAACTGCTCACACACCCACTAGTTAGCCTGTTAAAATATTGAAAACAAAAACCACCAATTAGGTGGTTTTTTTGTGTCTTTATATTATAGGATGGAGCCATATGCAGTTAAGGGAAGTTAATATCCCGCAGTATTTATGGAGTCGCATTTTAAATGGCAAGACACATTAGCTTTGGTACCCCAGTCAATGATGCCGAACGTTGGGCATTTTCTCTTTTATCTGACGAACTTCCTGAAGATTATCTCCTTTTAACCAATGTAGAAATTCCTACTCAAACTGGCCAAGCAATGGAGGTTGACGCCTTAGTTGTCGGTGAGTTTGGTGTGTATGTGGTTGACGTAAAAGGCTACATTGGTCGCTTAAACGCTGGTTTACATGCTTGGTCACTGGATGGTCGTCATGTGGACAATAGTTTATCAAAAGCCAATTATGTCGCCCGAGTATTAGCGGGTAAATTAAAGAACAAAATTCCTGTGGGCGTTTATGCTCCTTGGTGTCAGGGCATGGTGTTTGTTACAGGGCGTAAAGGCGAAGAAATTCTGGTTGAAAAAGATACCGGTAAACTGAGTATTTATACCCCTGCAAAAATCATCGCCGCGTTAACCAAAGAGTGGGGCTTAACGGCGCCGCATATTCATCCTGTGACCGACACTCAAAAAGAAATGGTATTAGACACCATAGGCCAGGTGGCACTGGTTGAGCAACGTAACAACAAAATTCAAGATTTCATTAAGCTCAAATGTTTATTCCTGCAGCAAGGCTTGGAAGTTTGGCAATCAGAATATAATCCGGGTGGCTGGACCGCGCCATGGCTGTTGAAAATACTGGTGACCAGTGAGTTTGACGACAGTATTGATGCCAATTATCACGAGCAAAAATTGCGTGATGAATTTAAACGGATTCAGTCACTTTCAGGTTGTAGCTGCGTGCCTTTTTGCGCGCCACTTATTCAAGATGGTGAACAGGTGGTCTTGCCCATCAGAATGCCCCGTGGTGTGCCACTGAATATTTTTGATATTGGACAGCAAACCACTTATCAGCTGTTAGAAATTCTGCGCCGCAGTGTCACCGGCTTACAGCAAATCCATCGCCGCGGTTACACCATAGGTGGCTGGGAAGATAATTGTATATTTATCTCAGATGACGCTGACGTTGAATTTATTGATATTAAAGATTCACTTAATACCAGTGAAGATATACAAGCTTATGCCACGGCCTTTTTAGAATTAGCTGAAAAAACCGTACAACCACGTATTTACCAATGGTATCGCGCTGCAGCCAAAGGCAGCACCATTGACCTTGACGCGATTCGTTGTGATTTATCTGCAGTTATCGATTTAGGTGTGTGTGACACTTTACCGCACAAAATCGTTATCGAGCAGGGCGCGGTGGTTGATCATCATTACCGCCTCGATCACTTTATTTCAGCAACGCCTCGCAGCCAGCTATGGCGGGCATTGCATTTACAAGGGAACTTCCCATGCTGCGTCAGTGTTTATCAAGATGTGGATAACCAATGGCACACCCTGAGTAACATGTATCGCAGCCTGGCTAAAATTTATCATCCACATGTTGAGCGTGTGCTGGCATTTGGGCAATTGCCACAGTCGGATGATTTATTCATTGCCAGAGATTGGGTACAAGGGGTCGCGCTAGATGAAGTGGCCACAATACAAGTGGGTCAACCCAGGTTGTGGTTTATTCAACTATTAACAGCACTACAATACTTGCACAGTTTAGATATTCACCATGGGGCCATTTGTCCTAAAAATATCATTTGCCGAGACGGTAAGGCTACCTTAGTAAACTTTGGTATAGGTTCTGATATAGCTGCCAGCCATTACGCTGCGCAATATGCCGATCCGACTATGTGGTCTGTAGAAGGCGATGCTGAAAAAGATTTATATGGCTTGGTCGCAAGTGTTGTCGATGCTATTTCTCCAGAGTCGATTAAACAAGGCAGTGGCGCAGATGCCATGATTAACGCCTTAATGAGCTTTGATAAGCAGTGGCTTGGCGAAGGCTTTTTTGAGGCTTGCTTAAGTATTTTGAAATTTGAATTTCGTATCGTTCCTAACCGCAGTTATGCCGAGCAGTTAGGGCTCGATGAAGTTGAGTATCAAAACTCTGGCTTGTAGTTATCTTGATTTATAGCCCTTCAGGCTTATGTTAAGGATGCTTGCCCCAAAAGCCGGTACAAGCCGTATTGGCTTATATCAATCAAGGATAATGTAAGAGGGACGCTATGATTATTAAACGCATTACAGTTGAACAACTTGATGATGTTTTGCCCCTATTTAGCCAGTATATGCATTTTTACGGGGTTGATCAGCCCGTAACTGAATATGCTGACTATTTAATGGAACGGTTAAATAATCAAGAAGCGTTCATATTTGGGGCTTACACTGAAGCGGATAAAGCGATTGGTTTTGTACTTAATTATCAAAGTTTTTCATCCACAGAGCTAGGTAAAGTATTAGTGTTAAATGATCTATTTGTTGAGCCAGACTATCGAAATCAAGGCGCCGCTAATTTACTTATCCGATGCTCTATTGAATTGGCTCGCGGTATTCAAGCCGTAAGGGTTGATTTATGCACTGCTAAGGTGAATTTTCCGGCCCAATCAGTTTATGAAAAAATGGGCTTTGTAAAAGATAGCCGCTTCTTTTCTTATAGCTTATCGATATAAGATTATCCTCCACTAGGTTAGTATCCCCTTTAAGAGTAATAACTAAATCAAAGGTGCTACATGCAAACGGACGAAATTTATTTTACTTACTTATACTGTGCGCAGGGATAAGCCCTAGATTTGCATACGCCAGCACTCGCATCATGGTCGTTAATTATTTTCTCTACTGCATCAAATATTTTATGGGTACCAATATCTACATTATCTGAATATTTGATTTCGACATGAGGCATGCAATTAAGCTCCGGAAAATGTGAACGCCTCAATATGAGGCGTTGTCTATGGAGTACATGTTACATGAGTTTATTGGCTTTATATCTTTGTGTTTAGTTACGTGCTCACTGATGTGTTCATTTCTATGAACTTTAAAACTTATAGCCAAAATTTAATGTAATAGAGGTTGATGTTTCAATGTCACCTTTATCTGCAAATAAGCCATCTTCACTTTGTAATTCCTCTCTACCTACAACAATTCCGTAAGCATGCTTTGAGTTTTCACTAAAAGTGGTTTGCAAGCCAGCAGCAAAGCTGACTAAGCCAATAGTAGGTTCAAACTCTCCTGCTGAACTTAATCCTGGAGCACTAAATAACGTAACAAACGTTAGAGCAAGTAAAGATGTTTAATGAAAATCTTTTCTCGGGTTGAACAAGAGGTAGTTGTTAGAGGCAACAAGGTCTTTTGAAGAATATTATTAATAAAATAAGTTACAACGGAAATAACTTAACAGAAAGTTATCTTAACGAACATAGTGAGCTTTAATTGGTAAAACATTCAGTTGTTTGCGATTATTAAGTTACTTGGTCAGATGTGATGATAAGCATTTCCTTATCAAATAATATTGATTAACCATGTCATCAACAGAATATTAAGAATGATATTATAAGCTTCGTTTTCAACTCATTAATTGGTCAATTTGTGATGCAAACTGTTTCAAAGTAATCACTGTTTTAACTTGTGTTTTATATCCTACTGGTAATGGCTGATATAATGTATTTTTATGCTTTTTATTTATTTTACACTAACGTTAACAGTGGTTTGTGAGGGGGTTGTTTATCTAGAATATACTATTTTTGTTTTGGTTTACTTTGAATTTAATGCGTTATTTGGCTTTTTATATCGTATTTGAGCTGTAGTCACTACTTATGGTCATTTAGCAAGTAATTAACACCCTTCTTGAGTATAATTAACTTCTATAACGAGGTTGAATAAACTCGTTTTCTTTTGATTCTATTACGTTATTTCGTGATAAAAGGAAAATTTATGGAAAAGCTTTTTACTATATCTCTTATTACCACGGCATTACTTGCAACATCAGCGCAAGCAGACACCATTCGAGTTGTATTATCTGATTCAGATATTGGACAATCTCGACAAATGGCAGCACCCATGGCGCAATCTAAAAGCCTTAAAACATGCCTAACTGCCCAAGAATCAGGTGAAGTTATTTGTTTCACAAAACCTCACTCAAAGGCGGCTCAATTCAGCACAAGCCAAATCGCTTCAACGGCTACTGCGAATGCAAGCAATCATTACCTTGTTGAAATTAATTCTGAAATAACCACCGCAGAAGATTTACTAAGCTCACTTCAACACACTAACCAATTTAAAACCGTTGAATTAGACTCGCTTGCGACCTCGCAGAGTGACACCAATGTATTGCCACCTAATGACAGCTTTTACGATCTACAAAGCTACTTACATGGCAACACTGTTGATCATATTCAAGGTCTAGGGTTTGAACTCGCAAATCATCTTGTTTCAGATATTGAAGACAAAGTATCTGTGATGATTATCGACACCAGCTTCGCCAACAGCAACGATATGGTTTATAGCGGAGGATATAGCTTTACCGATAATGATTTTGCTGAGATCGGAAAAGATTTCATCATCCCTGACGATGTAGCCAGCGATTTTCATGGTACGGGAGTAGCATCAATTGTAGGTGCGCTACGCAACAATGAAACAGGTATTGCAGGGGCAGCTGACAACGTAAGCCTTTTCGCTGCAAGAGTTGGAACAGGCGGTCAAGCTTGGGGGTATACAATAGCACAAGCCATTTTATATGCAGCTCAAGAGCTAGATACTACAAACTATCCTGACTTAGAGCCACTAGACAAGCCGATGGATGTAGTGAATATCAGCATGGGTTCAATTGATGATGCATGTAGCTTTTATATGACTGACGCCATTAGGCTTGCACAAGCTAAAGGGGTGCTAATCGTGGCAAGTGCAGGTAACGAAAATACAAATGGCAAACTCTACCCTGCTTCGTGTAGTGGTATTGTGAATGCAGGTGCATTATCAAGTACAAATGAAAAATCAAACTACAGCAACTATGGCGATACTCTGTCCATAAGCGCCCAAGGCGATAATATTTATGTACTTTCAAGAGGTGACGCAACCAATGCTGTCACAATGTCTGGCACAAGCGCAAGTTCTCCCCTTGTTGCGGCAGCAGCTGCTATTGCGAAACGTGCTGACAACAATATCCAATCATCAGTGTTGTCATTTTTAATTGAATCTACATCACGAACTCACATGACAGCTTCATGTATATCATTCGGTTGCGGTGCAGGTCAGCTTGATGCGTCAGCGCTTACACAAGCAGTAATTGACCTAAAAGACGGCAACAAGCCTCAAATTAATCATGCTTTATCTGATGAATCAGCAAGTGAACAAGAGTGGTACGTAAAGCATTTTGGTGACAAAGTTCCACTATGTACGACCAACCAAGTTAACTTTTTAAACGGAAACAGCGCCAAATTAAACACGTTTAAATTGAGCAGAATTAGCAAAGGCACTTCATTCACAGATCACCTTGATAATGAAACAGCCGAAACCCCTGTAGAAGTGCTACAAACACAGGACGGTATTTTGTACTTTGATGAAGCTACCCAAATTGACAACGAATCATTTGATTACGCTTATCAATTCTGTAAAGAAATCGGTGGCAATCAGATTTGTGATGAAGATTTTGTTCAAATAAACGAGTTTTCATTTGAATCACCAGAGGCTTGCTCTATTTAAGTTCAAACTCGATCATCCTAACTATTCGTTATATGAGCTCAAATAAAAAATAATACATCAAGGAATTCGTATGAAAATTCTTAAAACAAGTGCTGTCATTTTATCGTTAACGCTTATTACTGCATGTGGCGGTGGTGATAGTGAACCTTCAACCCCTAAGCCTGTACTCTCTATGTCCACTCAAAATAGCAGCAACACAGTATTAGAAGACGCAACAACTGATGTTGTCATTGACTACAGCAACCCAACAGGTAGCGTTACATTGACGGTAACTGGACTTGAAGCCGTTGAAGGTTTTGCACAAGTAGATTACTCGATTAAAAACAACATTGTTTCATTTACGTTTTCAAATTTGACTGAGAACATCAACACAGTCATTACTATCAACGGCACTGACTCAGCAAATAACACTGACTCCGTAAATGTTGGCTTTGTTGTTGAAAATACAACTATCAACCCCAAGATTGCTGCATTTAACCGCCTCAAAGAGTCTGTCGAAACTGACTTGATGCTACCCCAAGAAATGAAAACTCTAGCAGTTCATGGAAAGTTGGCCAGAATCTCAAACCGCCTTACGCACCTAGATCTAAAAGAAATGCTTTTAATTGCACAACCACGCATTGACAACAATTCAGCATTAGCGATTATTGAAGCGTTAAGTGTTGAAGCTCCAACAAACGAACAAGAATTAGACACTCTACTAGCCAATGTTATTACCCTTTACGGTGAACACGCACACAACGCTAATGCAATGCTTACAAGTATTCAGGAAAACCTTGATGGCATCATTACACCTATAAGTGTCGGCCAATTTTTTCTTACTGCAGATGGCCAATTAAGCCAGTTCTACGGTAACCCTAATATGGGTACAGGGGAACAATTTGAATTTGATGAAAATTTTTCTTACTTCAATGAAATTGTTTCTCTACAGTAATGAGTTAGTATTTCGGTATTGTGCACGCTATGTGTTGTAAAAAGTAAAGCCACCGATAGGGTGGCTTTTTAATGGGATAAAGCGTTTTCATGGGTCGAAAATTTTATCGCGTCTAAGTAAACTAAATTCACTATGGATAAAGTATAAGACTTGTTCTGGTTCACATAAAATGTACAAACTTTGCCCTGCAAAAATGTTATTTACACTTAATCAGATCTATCTCACATTATTGCGTGCTAATAAATATTCACTTAAAGCGCTTTAGGTGAATAACTTTGCATTTTTGATGCTTAATAACTAGATTTTTTTACTCATGTTATTGTGCGATCGAATTGCAAACTGTTTGTTTTTTGCAGCGAGCATCACGAAGGTGGTGTTTCTCCATGTAATAAAACAGTGATTTATCTTACTCGTGGGTATGTTTTATATTGTTCTCAATAGAAAATAGGGGAGGGCGCTTTAATGGAAAAAATCCAAATCAGTCGATGGCAGAAAAACAAACAAAAGGCACTTCAGTATATTAATCGGCAACATTGTGTTGTTAGCTCTGCTCTATAATTTTTCCCTTTTGAGCAAGGCATAAACACGGGTTTGTCGATATTAATCTTCTCGGCTGTTTTATGGTTAACAGAAGCTATTTACATCAGTGTTACCGCAATATTATTCCCAATTCTAGCGGTATTCTTTGGGGGGGTGATACCTCTACAGGAATGGGCAATTTTGCTAATCCGATTATCTACTTATTCTTTGGTGGATTGGCAGTAGCAGTTCTTCAAGGGCGGTTGCTCTTTCGAGATGAATTTTGCCGCAGTTTGTCGCCATTTTCTAGCAGGCGGAGCTGGTGACATCTTGTTCTACTTGAACAAGCGATAACGCAGTAGAAAGCGGCGACAAACCTTGCCCACCAAAGATCATCAGCCCCTAGGCTAGATCAAATTTATCATTGAATTAAAACTTATGCTGGTGAATTGTAATGATTAGATGTTGAAGTAGGCCCTAATTTATATCGCAGTGCAGAATAGCTATTAATAACCTATATTCATATTAATAATGGTCTTTTGTTCGCTGTTTTCCTCCGGTAATGCAGACAGTTTTAATCACTCGTCCGTGGATGAGTTTACAAGAGGGTCACATCCTTCATATGTGATTCATCCTATTAAGGTTAGTTGTTTAAAATAGTAATAACTTACGATATTGAGGTAACACCTGATGAGCTCTTTTAAAAAAACACTACTCGTTTCAACTTTGAGCATCGCCGCGCTGACAGGTATGGCGCATGCAAGTGATCTATCATGCACTGTTGCTGGTGGTGATGATATCACCATGGCTAATATTGATATTTTACGTTCAAATGAACCTGTGGTTAACATTGATGGCTATAAATCGCCGATCTTAAGTAATATTTATCGCATCGATGCAGTTGATGGCCAGGACATCAGCGAAACACCCACTTACCTTTTATACAATCATTACCCGCTAGCTGATCATAAGTTATATGCCAAGGTTCAAGTGCACGGTGAAGAGGCCGTTACTGGTTACTGCATTGTGACGGGTGAAATCTAAGCTCGCGTTATTGCATCGTATAATCGCATAACGACTAATACTCAGTAAGGCGGATGTGCCTTACTGAGTTTTTATTTTACTTTTTTAACGCCCCTATTGAGCATTCCTGCTGCTAAAGGATCTTTTTTGCTAAGCTAGTTTTACTATTAATAGCCCGTCACCCATCACCCATCACTATTTTATCATTTCTCTAAACGGCATTTAAAACCACTTATGGTTATTACAGATCACGAAACGCTAATTAACTTTGTCTTATTACAAGTTTATCCTGGGCCAGTTAGATCTATGTCACATTATTTAAACGCTAATAAACATTCAGTTTGAGAGTACTAAATGGCGAATTCCGTCAATTTGAAACTTAATAACCACAATACATCTAGTGTTACTATCGTTGCGCGTCACAACAGTGGCTGGTAATGGGATTCATCTCACGCCGCGCAGGCTTGACTATGTAATCAAGCAACCAAAAACAATGCTTTATCTTACCTATTACTCTGTTTACATTGTTGTCATTAAAAAATAAGGGAGAACGCTTTAATGGAAAACTGCCCAACAAAGTCGACGACAACCAAAAACAATAAAACTGACTTCATCATCTTGTTTGGCAACATTGCCTTGTTTGCCTTGCTATATCATTTATTACCCTTTGAACAAGGGGTCAATACCGGTCTATCGCTACTTATTTTTGCAGCTATTCTATGGTTAACCGAAGCGATTCATATCAGTATTACCGCCATTTTAATTCCGATATTAGCGGTGTTTTTGGGGGTGTTTGATACTTCCACCGCCATGAGTAATTTTGCTAACCCGATTATCTTCTTATTCTTTGGTGGTTTTGTGTTGGCGGCGGCGCTAAATCATCAGGGCATTGACCGCTTAATTGCGCAAAAGGTGTTGCTGCTGTCTCAAGGTAAGTTGAGTATTGCTTGTATGTTACTGTTTTTAGTGACCGCAGTGCTGTCGATGTGGATCAGTAATACGGCAACAGCCGCAATGATGCTGCCACTAGCCTTGGGTATTTTGCATCAACTGGATTTTAAACAGTACCGTAAAACCTATTTGTTCGTGCTACTGGGAATCGCGTATTCTGCCAACATTGGTGGAATTGGTACCCTAGTGGGCAGTCCGCCTAATGCCATTGCTGCGGCACAAGTGGGCTTAAGCTTTAGTGATTGGCTCGAGTTTGGTTTAATCACTGTGGCTATTATGTTACCAAGCATGTTAATCGCGCTTTATCTATTTTTAAAACCTGATTTATCGACTGTGTGTGAGATAAAAACAGAAAATGTAAAAATGACCGTTAGTGCAAAATTAACCCTGATTATATTTTTAGCTACAGTTTGTGGTTGGATATTCAGTAAACCATTAGCCCAAGCACTTGGTGGGATCAGTAAGTTTGATACCATTGTTGCTTTAGGTGCGGTAGTTGTGCTTGCCAGCCTTAAATTAGTGGACTGGAAAAAAATCGAATCGACCACGGACTGGGGAGTACTTATCCTGTTCGGCGGTGGCCTCACGTTAAGTGCAGTGTTAAAAGCCACAGGCACCAGTGTGTTTTTAGCCCACTTTGTGACAGATATTTTTGGCGATGCCCACATGGCGCTATTTATGATTGCAGTGATTACCTTTGTGGTGTTATTAACTGAGTTTGCCAGTAACACGGCTAGCGCCGCATTGCTGGTGCCAGTTTTTGCTGCAATTGCTGAGCCCTTAGGTTTATCGCCAGTGATGATTTCAGTGGTGATTGGTATTGCAGCTTCTTGCGCCTTTATGTTGCCTGTCGCCACCCCGCCTAATGCCATTGTCTTTGGCTCAGGTTATATCAAGCAATCTGAAATGATGCGTGCAGGTATGATTATTAACTTCATAAGTATGTTGGTGCTGTTTTTAATCACCAACTTGTTCTGGGGCTTTTAATTGCACTGTTAATCGCAGTTAAAAAGCGCAATCACTTTACTCACTAATAAAAAGGTAACTTAGGTTACCTTTTTGCGTTTTTTAGCCGATATCTGTCAACAATTATTAAATGTTCACAGGCTCAGTGTTATTAAAAATAGCGACGCAAACGTTTGGATAAACTAAGGCACAATCTAATGCAGATAGCTTTTGAATTTTGCCATTAAAGCAGGTCTAATAGCGTATTATTTTGATTTATAGACCTATCTAATGTTCGAGTTAACCCTACAAATTGCTGTTATATTATTTTTCGTCGCCATATTGGCGGGTTTTATTGATGCCATTGCCGGTGGTGGCGGTTTACTCACTATTCCTGCATTGATGTGGGCGGGTTTACCGCCAGCTGCGGCTTTAGGTACTAATAAGCTGCAAGCTTGTGGCGGCAGCTTTTTTGCTAGTTTGTACTTTATTCGCAAAGGCATGGTTGACTTAAAACAAGCACGCTTATCCATTGTGTGCGCGTTTATTGGCGCTGCAGTGGGCACCATTATTGTACAAATGATTGATGTCACCGTATTAGAACTGGTATTACCATTTCTTATCCTCGCCATTGGCTGTTATTTTTTGTTTTCTAAAAAAATCTCAGAAGAAGATAAACAACAAGTGCTGACACCTGCCATGTTTGCTTTTACTGCCGCTCTTGGGGTGGGGTTTTATGATGGATTTTTTGGACCCGGAACCGGCAGTTTCTTTGCTTTAGCCTTTGTGTCACTGGCAGGTTACGGACTGGCTAAAGCCACCGCCCATGCCAAAGTGCTTAACTTTGCTACTAATGTGTCATCGTTAATCTTTTTTATGATTGGCGGCCAAGTGGCGGTTTTATTAGGGCTTATTATGTTAGTCGGGCAAGCTATCGGCGCAACTTTTGGCTCACGCTTAGTGATGACCAAAGGGGTAAAAATTATTAAACCGCTGGTGATCACCATGGCATTTTTAATGAGCTTTAAATTATTGTGGGCGCAGTACGGGTAAGTGACTTATATCTCCAGACTAATTAAGCGTTTTATGACAGATTTCAATAACAACACATCGAACAGAAAAGGTTTTCATGCGCATTATTCACACATCTGATTGGCACCTTGGTCAAAACTTTTACGGTAAAAGTCGCGCTGTTGAGCACAAGGCATTTTTGCAGTGGTTGTTAGCACAAATTAGCCAGCATCAGGTTGATGCACTGATTGTCGCTGGCGATATTTTTGATACTGGCACGCCGCCAAGTTATGCCCGCAGTTTGTACAATCAATTTATTGTCGATATTCAAGCAACAAATTGTAAGCTTATCGTTCTTGGTGGTAATCACGACTCTGTTGCTACCTTAGGTGAGTCAAAGCAGTTGCTGGCGTGCTTAAATGCCACGGTTATCCCAGGTGCGCTTGATAACGCAGCTGAGCATGTGTTGTTAGTGGCTGATAGTCATGATCACCCCTGCGCGATTGTATGTGCGCTGCCGTATTTACGCCCTAGAGATATAGTATTAAGTGAGTCGGGTGAGTCCAGTGAAGATAAACAGCGCAAGTTAGCTAATGAAATCGCCGATTTATATCAGCGCTGTTTTGCTCATGCCCAAGCAATTAATAACCAGCAAACTACGCCATTACCCATTATTGCCACAGGGCATTTAACCACAGTGGGTGCCAGCACCAGTGAGTCGGTGCGAGACATTTATATTGGTAGCCTTGATGCATTTAATGCCAACTTGTTTCCTGCAGCGGATTACATTGCACTAGGCCACATTCATCGACCGCAAAAAATCGCCAAAACAGAGCATATTCGCTATAGCGGCTCGCCAATCAGTTTAAGTTTTGATGAACTTAACAGTCAAAAAAGTGTGTATTTGGTTGAGTTTGATAAGGCTAAATTAGCCGAGGTCAGTGCCCTTGAAGTGCCCAAGTTTCAAGCCATGGCAAGTGTAAAAGGCAGCTTGGCCGAAATCGCATCCCAGCTTGAAACCTTAGTTGAGCAAGGCAGCGATCAAGTCACTTGGCTGAGTATCGAAGTGGCCGAGCAAGACTTTTTAACCGACTTACAAAGCCGAATAGCCGAATTGACCGACGCCTTACCTGTAGAAGTACTGCAACTTAAGCGTGCTCGTAGCCAGCGCCAACAGCAAATTCAGCAAATGGATAATGAAACCTTAACTGAATTAAGCGTCACAGAAGTGTTTGAGCGCCGTTTAGCCCAAGAAGACTTTTCAGAACCCGAGCAGCAACAGCGACTTGAACGGGTAAAACAACAGTTTGATATTATCCTTGATGAAATGAATGAGCAGCTTAATGGCACAGCGCAACATGTTGAGGAGGCAAAATAATGAAAATCCTTAGCCTGCGTTTTAAAAATATTAACTCATTAAAAAATGAGTGGAAAATTGATTTTACCCAGTCGCCATTTAAAGAAAACGGCCTGTTTGCCATTATTGGCCCTACAGGCTCGGGTAAAACAACCATTTTAGATGCTATCTGCTTAGCGCTGTATCATCAGACCCCGCGCTTAGGGGTAATTTCAAAAACCACCAATGAGCTCATGACTCGTGGCACCAGCGATTGTCTGGCCGAGGTTGAGTTTGAAGTGAAAGGTAAGGCGTATCGCGCCTTTTGGAGCCAACGACGCTCCCGTGGTCAAGTTGATGGCAATTTACAAGATGCCCAAGTTGAGTTAGCGCAACTTGAAGATGGTAAAATTCTTGCCAGCCAAATTAAGCATAAAACCGAATTAACCGAAGCCATTACCGGATTAGATTTCGCGCGATTTACTAAATCGATGATGTTATCCCAAGGTCAGTTTGCCGCCTTTTTAAATGCCAAAGCTAATGAACGGGCTGAGTTACTTGAAGAGCTTACCGGCACAGAAATATACGGGCTTATCTCGGAGCAAGTACATCAAAAATTTAGCCAATCAAAGCAGAAGCTTGCCTTGCTTGAAGCTAAATCAAACAGCGTTGAATTACTAGATGATGACAGTATTAGCCTTAAACAAATAGAGCAAACTCAGTTAATTGAGCAAGCCGATTTATGCCAGCAACAACTGCAGCAACTGCAGTTGCAAGTCACGTGGGCTAAGCAGCTTGAGCAAGCAACTGAGCGACATCTTGCCAGTGAGCAACAATTACAACTAGCGCAGACTGAACTTAAAGCCCAGCAAGCCAGTTTAGCTAAGTTAGCTGCCAGTGAGCCAGCTGAAAGCTTAATTCCGTTATTTGAAGGCATGAGCAAACTTGAAAACAGCCATGCACAGTTGCAAAAGCAGTTACAGCAGCGCAATACTGAGCTTGAACAGGCCAGCGCACAATTAAGTCAAATCGCCACTGAGCAACAGTTGCAGTCTCAGCACTTTAGTTTAGCTAAGCAGCAACATACGGATTTAGTGACGCTAATTGATACTCAGGTGCAGCCACTTGATAATCAAATTGAGCAAGTGAGCTTTAAACATGCTCAACAGTTACAGTCTCAGCAGCAACAAACCCAGCTGCTAGAGCAATTACAGCAAAAGCAGCAGGCCATCGGCGGACAAATACAAACCGTTACGGCATTACAAGCCCAGCAGCAGCAAGTCATCAACCAATATCCCCAGGGCAAGTTGATCCAAACTCGCCTTGGTGTGTGGCAGCAGCAATATGCTAACTACGCCGAGCAAGTGACTCAGCAAACTAAGTTGACGCAACAAATTGCCCGTTTTCAGCAACAGCAAATTCAGCTCCAACAGCAGCAAAGCACACTGACAGCGCAAGTAACCAGTGAGCAACAGTTACTTGGACAATATCAACTCAGCCGCCAACAAGCCCAGCTGCAATTACAGACCTTGTTAGCCGGTGATGAAGAAGCACTCATTGAGCAGCAATATAATGACATAGTGACTCAGCAGCCAAAGCGCAGTCAGCTTGAACACTTGTCGACCCGTTACAGTGAATTGCAATTAGATCTTAATCAACATCGCCAGCAAAACGCGCAAACCCAACACGATATTGAGTTAAAGCAAGCTGAGTTAACCCAAATACGAGCCTTGTGGACAGATAAAAATCAGCAATTAAAAGACTTAACAAGCTTGCTAAAACAAGAGCAACATATTGCTGATTTAACCCAGCATCGGGCTAAGTTAGTAGAAGGTGAGCCATGCGCCTTATGTGGCTCGTTGGATCACCCTTTAGTGAGTGAATATCAAGCGGTTGATTTGTCGCAAACAGAGCTGCGCCATCAACAAACTAGCGCGCAATTAGATAAGATTAAAACCCAAGGCGAGCAAGCTAAATTGGCATTGCAAACCTTGCAGTTACAATATGAGTCAGCCTCACAAGCGGTGGCTAAGCTAACGGCGCAGAGTCAGCAATTACAACAGGACTGGCAGCAAACTTGTCAGCAACTTGGAATTGCATTTGCTATTGATGATAGCCAGCTGAGTGATTATGTAGCGCAAATGGCGCAGTTGCAGCAAAACTTATCCCAGCGATTAGCCGATATCAGGCAGGCTAAAACTCACCTGCAACAACAAAACGATCAGTACCAGCAAGCGAATAACGCCGCTGAGCAACAACAGCACCAATTAAGCTTATTAGCCCAAGAGCATACAAGCTGCAACAATGGCTTACAGGACGCTGAGCTGCAGCTTATTGAGGTGAATAAAACCCTTAATAACCTAGTGACTGAATTAAGCGATTCAATTGCGCAAACCGCAGAGTCTATGCCAGATATGGCTGGGTTTAAAGCGTGGTTAAGCGCCCTTGAACAACAAATAATGCAGTGGCAGCAAGCAAGCGATCAGCAACTTGAAGCACAGCAGCAATTACAATTATTGCAGCAGCAACAGCAAACCCAGGCGAGTCAACTAGAAGAGGCGTTGCAGCAATCACAGTCGCAGCAAGCGCAATTAACTGAAGTTGCAGCTGAGTTAGCCAAGTTGACGAGCCAAAGGCAGCAGCTATTTGCCGATAAGCAAACATTAACTGAAAAGCAGGCTAGCCAAGCCATGCTTGAGCAAGCAGAAAGCCAGTTAACAGCGCTACAAAGCCAATTGAATCAATATCAGCAGCAGCAAGATAATGTTAAGGCGCATATTGAAGCCGTTAATAAACAAATTGCAGTGGCATTGACTGAGTTAACCGCGGCAACCGAGCAGTGGCAGCAGCAATTAAGCCAAAGCCCATTTGCCAGCCAAGCGGAATTTGAGCAAGCCATTATTCCTCAGGCTGAGCGTGAGCAGTTAATTAACTTGCAGCAGCAACTTAATGAGCAGCAGTTAAAAGCGCGCACCTTGGTAGAACAAGCCAAGCAGCAATTAACAGCGTTAATGGCCCAAGCAGAGCAATTTGGTTATGAGCAGCTAACGACTGAAAAGCAGCAACAAGGCTCAGACAAAGTCTTACTTCAAGGGGCTGATCTAGATTCAGAGCTAAAGTCAGAGCAAGAATCTGCACAAGGCTATTTAGCACAGGTCAGTTTGCAGCATCAACAAGTCGAGACCCAGTTAGGTGAGATAAAACAAACCTTATGGCAAGTGAACCATTTACTGGATGACGATAAACAAAAGCGCCTAAGTCAGCAGCAAATGCTGTTAGAGCTTAACCAAGCCAAACAAGCTTATGATGATATCGCCTATTTACACTCACTCATCGGTTCGCAAAAAGGCGATAAATTCAGAAAGTTTGCCCAAGGGCTGACATTAGATCATCTGGTTACTTTGGCTAATCGGCAGCTGGATAGGCTTCAAGGACGCTATTTGCTTGAGCGCAAACAATCGGTAGATCTAGAGCTGCAAGTATTGGATACCTGGCAAGGCGATGCAATTCGAGATACTCGCACCTTATCAGGTGGTGAAAGCTTTTTAGTCAGTTTGGCATTAGCGTTAGCGTTATCGGATTTAGTCAGTCATAAAACCAGTATCGACTCGTTATTTTTGGATGAGGGCTTTGGCACCTTAGACAGTCAAACCTTAGATACCGCCCTTGATGCGCTAGATAACCTTAATGCTTCAGGCAAAATGATTGGTGTGATCAGCCACATTGAAGCGATGAAAGAGCGCATTGGGGTGCAAATTAAAGTGCATAAAATGAATGGACTTGGAGTCAGTAAGTTGCAGAGTGAATATAAAGTTAATAGCGATGTCGAATTGGCTTAAGTTTGTCTCTAAAGCTTATCGCTCAGACTCGCGGCTAGGCTAACAACTAAACCGTCACTTGAGGTTAATGCAGCCGCATTAGCCTCATTATTTGCTTTGGGGTAGGGTTATTTTTAGGTCAATAAATTCTAATGATAAATCAACCATGCTGAGTAAAAAGCTGCCATTGTTGCAGCGCTTTTAGGTTAATTAAGCGAGTTATAGATGTAAATTAAAAACATCATGACTGATAACAGTCTTTTCCCATCTCAGTTACTTTCAATTGCCTAGTTCAAAGTTATGCAGGCGTGGTGAGTTTTTATATTTGTATTTGCAGTCTTTTTTGATATAACTCCCCCTTGGTATATAGTACTTAAGCACTCATTAAACTAGTACTTAAGTATACATTCTTTTATACGTATATTAATACGTGCAGTAGGGCGGACACGAGATTGCTTTCAGCTCAAATGGATAAGCTACAAACGCTGGTTGGTAAAGCGCAAAACTTACCCACATTACATCGAAAATTATTGCTAGCAAGCGTGTTTATTGTCGCGGCGGCATTACTGTGGCCAACCCCGCAAGAATTTGCCTCACAGCGGATCCCTGTTGCCCTTGATATCGAAGCCTTGATCCCACAGGTAGCCAATCATACTCCGGTTGAAATTAGTGAGCCGGTTGCGCCGACATTTGAACGTATTATTGAGCAAGGTGACACCTTAAGTCAGTTATTTGAAATAGCTGGTATTGGTCAACAGACCATGTACAAAGTGCTTGAAGCTGATTTAAATGTACTGGCATTAGATACATTATCGCCGGGTAATCGTATTCGATTTTGGCAAGACGAACAGCAAAAACTAACCAAACTAGAGTTGTATTTTAATCCAGCTTACCAAGTGGTATTTAGCCGTTTTGACGATGGCAGTTACGAGGTTAATGAGGTCAATATAGAAGGCATTTGGCAAAACCGCATTATTAGTGGGGATATCAATGGCTCATTTTATTTATCGGCCCAGCGCTCAGGTTTAACTGCAGCGCAAATACAAACCATAGAAACGCTACTTTCAAGCAAGCTAAATTTCTCCCGTGATTTGCGTGCAGGTGATCAATTTTCAGTATTAATGAATGATCAATTTATTGAAGGCGTATCCACCGGAGCCAGTAAATTAGAAGCGGTGCGTATTGAAACCAGAGGTAGAAATATTAGCGCCTTTCAAAATGTGGATGGTAATTTTTATGATGACAAAGGCCAAGGTCTAGCCAGTGCCTTTCAGCGAATACCGCTGGAAAGGCAGTATCGCTTATCTTCACATTTCAATCCGACCCGTAAGCACCCTGTTACTGGTAGAACCTCGCCACATAACGGTACTGACTTTGCCACTCCTACTGGCACCAGAGTGGTAGCGCCGGGGGATGGTGTGGTGTCAATGGTCACTAATCATCGCTTTGCAGGCAAGTATATTGTGATTGAACACGACAATAATGTTAGAACCCGCTATTTGCATATGTCGAAGTTCTTGGTCAGAAAAGGCCAGCGGGTTAAACGCGGGCAGGTGATTGGCTTATCAGGCAGCACAGGTCGGGTGACGGGACCACATTTACATTATGAGTTTCATGTTAATGGTCGCCCAGTTAACCCAATGAAGGTGAGTATCATTGAAGCCTCTGTATTGCCTAAAAAGCAAATGAACGCCTTTAAGCAACTGGTGAAAACCAAACAAATGATGATGGATTTAGGTTAACCCATTTAATCTTTTTATCGTTAAATTAAAACCACTTTTAATTCGTTTGAAAGTGGTTTTTTATTTGCGCCATTTGGTTTCTGAGTGATTTGATTTACCAAGGTTACATTGATCGCATAACACTTGTAGGTTATCGATATCGAGCGCAAGTTCAGGATATTTGGAGCGAGGTTTGATGTGGTCAACGTGCATGACTGCGCCATGTTGTGGGCTAGTGCCGCAGCACTGACAAACTGAGCCGTACTTTTCAAAAGCGTTTAGACGCAGGCTTAACCATTTTTGAGATGAATAAAAAGATACCGATTTGGGTTCTTCAAATGGGATTAACTCCCAATCATTAAATTCGCATGGCGCCAGATCGGGTCCCATCAAACCCACCGAAAACCCTTTAAGTTGATTATCCTTAAGCCAATTACGAATGGCTTTCATGGCTGCTTTTTCGGTTTTGTATTTTCGAGTGCGACGATTGTCGCCCCTAAAGCTTGCTACATACATTAATACCCTCCTAAGAAAATAGGTTTATGAATATCTTAAGCTTAATAAGGGGCTTTTCCTAGCTCAATACAGGTCAGTAATAAGCGTAAGTCGAATTCCAGCTGGTGGTAATCGCTGGTCATATATTCGCACAGTTGATAAAAAGCTTTGTTGTGATCTTTTTCTTTAAGGTGGGCTAATTCGTGCACCACCACCATTCTCAGTAATGGCTCAGGCACATGGCGTAGTCGTGATGAAATTCGAATTTCATTCTTAGCTTTGACCTTACTGCCTTGTACGCGATTGGCGTAGGTATGTAGGCCTAAGGCTTGATGACTGAGGGTGATTTTGTCGTCAAAAACCACTTTAGAAAGCGGCGCAGACTGTTTTAAGAATTGCTGTTTAAACACCATGGTGTAGTCATAAAGCGCTTTATCAGTGCGTATATCGTGCACACTTGGGTAACGCTTTAATAGCACGGCAGCTAAGCTGTCATTGGCAATATAGCCTTTTACCTGTTCGATGGTTTGGGCTGAATAACCGGCAATGTATTTAAGCTGGGCTGTTTGCTGTTTTTTGGCCTTTACCTCATCACTGGTTACCAGGCTTGCTAGGGCTTGCTTAGCCGCCAGTTTAGTCGCTGTAGCTTGATTAACCGCTTTTACCGTCATTTGCGGCGGCGCACTTGGTCTGACTTTTTTTGATGTAACAGGAGTGGAAAATGAGGCGGATTTTCTTGAATTCATAGGGATATTTATTGCTTACTTTAAGCTTATCAGTAAGCTGCTTTTACCCACAAACAGGCCATAAAGCAGCTTACTCACAAGAAAATCTAATTCAAACTGAGTTAGATTTTGCCATACATGTGGCGGTTTTGCTGAGCGTATGCGGCTTCAAAAGCAGGTAATTGCACACGTTTAAGCTCAAGGGTATCAAGATCGGCTTGTGGCGGATTACGCTTTAGCTCTTCTTTGATAGTCACTGGGCTAATAATCGCTACTGGTAATTCAGTAATTTGAATTGCTGCTTCAAGTTTAAAGCTAGTAGCAGAGCCGGAGAACTTGCCTTTTTGTTCACGTTCAATAATCACGATTTCATCAACTTTGTAATCTTCCATTAATTTATGGAAAGCAAAATGAAATTCACGAATTGATTCTGTTTCAACAGATTTTGAAATGCTGAACGAGATTTGACGACATTCCGGTACGTTGAATGACTCTTTCTCATAATTTAATAAGCTGATGATGGCTTCGCCACCTTTTAATTCTACACCACAAATCTTCATGTTATACCTTACTTAGAGCGAGTTTATTTGGCATGTTGTTGAGCTGTGCTCAAATATGTTCATGCTGTCAAAATTACGGTTATTCTTCGTCACTGACAATTGAATCATCAGTTTCGATAATTTTTGCTGGTTTTGCTTTACGGCGCATTGGTGCGTCACCAATATCAATACCGGTGGCAAAGCGCTTGTCGCGTTTAGGCGCCACTTTTGGCTTCTTGCTAGCGACACGCTTGGCATTACCTGTATTGGCATCAGCTGATTTTGCATTGGCGCTTGATGCCTTAGGATTGTCTCTTAAGCCTTTAAATTTAGCTTCAAGGCCTGCGATAGTTGAGAAGTCAAAGTTCTTACGTAAGAACACCTGTACTTTCTTAAAGCTATCCCAGTCTTTCGGGCCTACTAATGAAATAGCATCGCCTTTAGCGCCTGCGCGGCCAGTACGGCCAATACGGTGAACATATTCTTCGGCAAACTTTGGCATGTCAAAGTTAATTACTAATGACACATTTAATAAGTCTAACCCGCGAGAAGCAACATCTGTGGTGACTAAAATCTTTTGTTGGCCACGGCTGAATTTGTCCATAATTTGATTACGTGCTGACTGACTTAAGTCACCACTGAGCGCAGCGGTTTCTAGCCCTTCAGCAGACAATAGTTTGGCGAGTCTGTCAGTGTCTGAGCGAGTTGCAGTAAAAATGATCACTTGCTTGTGTTGCTCATGTTTTAAAATATGCTGCAGCAGGGCTTGTTTGTGATCAAGGTGGTCAACTAAAAAGATGCGCTGAACAATATCTTTATGCTCTGCATGCGATGCGCCAATAGCCACATGGCTAGGGGTCTTTAATAATGTTGCGGCGATATCATTGATGTCATCGTGATCTAATGTCGCTGAAAACATCAAGGTTTGTCTGCGCTTATGATCTGCAGCGTCATTAATGGCTTTAAGTTGTGGCGCAAAACCAAGATCTAACATGCGATCGGCTTCATCAAGTACCAGTAACTCTAAGCCATTTAGGTATAAGTGGCGCTGTTGAAGATGATCGGCAATACGCCCAGGTGTTGCCACAATAAAGTGTGGGTCACGAGATAGCGATTTTGCTTGATCGTTAAAGTTCTCGCCACCTAAAATACTAATGGCTTTATATTGGGTATTGGCAACCAGTAAACGTAATTGACCATAGACTTGCTGAGCAAGTTCACGGGTTGGCAATAAAATCAGAACGCGAGGGTCTTTTTTAGAGAGGGCCCTAGTCGATATTACCCGCTGCAAAGCAGGTAATAAAAACGCCAGGGTTTTACCTGAACCGGTTTTAGATGATGCCATTAAATCTTTACCCGCTAGGGCAATTGGCAGGGCTTGCTGCTGAATTTCTGTTGGCTCAGAAATGCCCATATGCTTTAGACTGTCTAGTAAGCGTTTATCTAAAGAAAAATCGGTAAATAACAAAGGTAAATCCCCTAAAAAATGATAGCCAGATATTATAACGTGTAAGCGACTTGATAGCCAACAGCTTAAGCGTAAGATAAGCTACTTAGGTGTGCAAAAATGGTTAAGGGTTTGGTAAATGTCTAAGGCTTCAAAAGAAAATAAATCATCACTTCGTGTTGGGATCGCCCTCGGTAGTGGCGCGGCTAAGGGCTGGGCTCATATTGGGGTGATAAAAGAGCTGGCCGCCATGGGGATCCACCCTGAAAAAATTGCTGGCTGCTCTGTTGGGGCTCTGGTGGGCGCAGCTTATGCTAATGATCATTTAGAAGAGTTACATGAGTGGGTGAGTGGGTTTTCTAGTTGGGATGTTTTAGGCTTAATGGATTTAAGCTGGCGCAAAGGTGGCTTAATCAGTGGTGAAAAAGTATTTGATGTTTTAGCTGGTCGAATAGGCGATCTAAAAATAGAGCAATTGCAAAAGCCGTTTGCGGCAGTGGCGACCGATTTATATTCTGGCCAAGAAATTTGGTTCAAAGAAGGCGATTTACGTCATGCGGTAAGAGCCTCGTGTTCAATGCCGGGCTTTTTACCCCCAGTACAATTGCATGATCGCTGGTTAGTGGATGGCGCAGTGGTAAACCCTGTGCCAGTGTCAATGTGCCGCACCATGGACGTTGATGTAGTGATTGCAGTGGACTTAAATGGTCACCGCCGTAATAGTATGCATATGTTGCCTCAACAAATGACCAGCTGTGCGCCCACTGAAATTGAAAAGCAATTAGTGGCCAAAGAGCCAGAGTCGGCGTTTATGGATCTGCTAGGTAAAGGTAAAGAGTATATAAATAGTTTTTCAGAAAAGTTTTCCACAAGCACGAAATCTCACCCTGGGATGATTGCGGTGATGTCGCAATCAATGGATATTTTAGAGCAGCGCCATAAACGCGCCAGATTAATGGGCGATCCACCGGATGTGTGTTTAGTGCCACAGCTTGCTGATATCGGTACCATGGAGTTTCATCGTGCTGATGAAGCGATAGAAGCAGGCCGTCAATCTGTGCGCCAATCTGCGCATTTAATTTATGCAGCCCTTGGTATTAGCCCAAATGATTAACGCCAATTAAAGCGCTTTGCTTTAATCATACTGATTTTTAACGGTTGAAATGACCTGTTTAAGCATCAATATACCAGTATAAATCTGTGATAACTATTTGTATAAATCTGTGATAACTATTCGTATAAGCCTGCAATTACCAGTTTAAATCTGTAATTACCAGTTTAAATCTGTAATAAATAGCAGTCTATTTATAGGCGTTTCAGCACTCAGTAGCTGCTTTTTATAACCTGGTCAAGTTCAACTTTTCTAAATAGTGTTGAGCTTGGCAGTAATTTTTTTCATTTTGTTCCCCTTCATCAAAACATGATCTAGATCATGGATTTTTAGTGCCTATTATTGCCTAATGCACCATATATTGTGTTTGTTGATAATTATGTGTGGATATATAGTGTTTATATCCTGTGCATAAAAGGAGTAAAAGTAATGCCTGTAGTAATTAAAAGGGACGGTTGTCGTACTCTATTTGATGAGTCGCGGATCAAGGATGCCATTGTTGCAGCAATGGAAACTGCTACAGGTAGTGCTGATGAAGACTATGCTTCAACAGTCGCTTGTGTGATTAGAGATCAAGTTGCTAACGATGAAGAAGTTGAGATCCATCATTTACAAGCTTTAGTTGAAAACTTATTAATGGAAGGTCCTCATAAAGAGGTTGCGCGTCATTATATTGAGTATCGTCACGACCGTGATATTTGCCGTGAAGCCAAAAGTAAATTGAACTGCGAAATTCGTGGTTTGGTTGAACAAAGCGACGCGTCGATTTTAAATGAAAATGCCAATAAAGACGCTAAAGTTATTCCAACTCAACGGGATTTACTTGCTGGCATCGTGGCCAAACATTATGCCAAGTCGCATCTATTGCCAAAAGATATTGTTGCTGCACATGAGTCAGGTCAACTGCATTATCACGACTTAGACTATGCACCATTCTTCCCAATGTTTAACTGCATGCTAATTGATTTAGCTGGCATGTTAACCCATGGTTTTAAAATGGGTAACGCTGAAATTGACACCCCTAAATCAATTTCAACTGCGACTGCAGTAACTGCGCAAATTATTGCCCAAGTGGCTAGCCATATCTATGGCGGCACCACCATTAACCGCATTGATGAAGTATTAGCTGAGTTCGTTCAAAAGAGCTATCAAAAGCAGTTGGTTATCGGTAAAGAGTGGGGCGTAGCAGATGTTGAAGCCTTTGCCATGGCGCAAACTGAAAAAGAATGTTACGACGCATTCCAGTCTTTAGAATATGAAGTAAATACCCTTCATACCGCCAATGGCCAAACGCCATTTGTGACCTTTGGTTTTGGCTTAGGCTCGTGCTGGGAAGCGCGTTTAATTCAAAAGTCGATTCTTAAAGTACGTATGGCAGGTCTAGGTAAAAACCGTAAAACAGCGGTATTCCCAAAACTGGTTTTTGCTATTCGTGATGGCCTAAATCATAAAGCTGCTGATGCTAACTACGATGTGAAGAAGTTAGCATTAGAGTGTGCCACCATGCGCATGTATCCAGATATTCTTAATTATGAACAAGTTGAACGCGTTACTGGTTCATTTAAAACGCCAATGGGTTGTCGTTCATTCTTAGGAACTTATGAAGAAAATGGTGAGTTAATTCATGAAGGGCGTAACAACTTAGGTGTTGTCAGCTTAAACTTACCTAGAATCGCCATTGAAGCCAAGGGCGACGAAACCGCTTTCTTTGCCTTATTAGAACAGAGAATGACACTCGCTCGTAAAGCACTCGATACCCGTATTGCCCGCTTAGTGGGTGTAAAAGCGCGTGTTGCACCAATCCTATATATGGAAGGTGCTTGTGGTGTTCGTTTAAATGCAGATGATGATGTGTCTGAAATCTTTAAAAATGGCCGCGCGTCAATCTCATTAGGCTACATTGGCTTACATGAAACCATTAATGCACTTTATGGTACTGATGAGCACGTGTTTGATAGCGAGCTGTTACGCACTAAAGCCATTGAAATTATCTCAGTGATGAAGCGCGCGACTGAAGCGTGGAAACAAGAAACAGGTTATGGCTTTAGCCTATACAGCACCCCAAGTGAAAACTTATGTAGTCGTTTTTGCCAGCTAGATGCCAAAGAGTTTGGTGTGGTTGCAGGGGTTACTGATAAAGGTTACTACACTAACAGTTTCCATTTAGACGTCGAAAAGAAAGTCAATCCATACGATAAAATTGAGTTTGAATTACCGTACCCAGAAATCACCAATGGTGGCTTTATTTGTTACGGTGAGTTCCCGAACATGCAGCACAATATTGAAGCATTAGAAAACGTCTGGGATTACAGTTACACCAGAGTGCCTTATTACGGTACCAATACCCCAATCGATGAATGTTATGACTGTGGTTACGTTGGTGAGTTTAACTGTACCAGTAAAGGTTTTGTGTGCCCTAAATGTGGCAACCATGAGCCAAGCCGTGTGTCGGTAACCCGTCGTGTATGTGGTTATCTAGGCAGCCCTGATGCAAGACCATTTAACTATGGTAAGCAAGAAGAAGTTAAACGCCGCGTTAAGCATTTATAAATAGCAAATTCATGAAGTTAGCAAAGCTAATTCCGTGATTAACCCAACAAGGCGCTTTAAGCGCCTTGTTTTGGTTTGGCCTTAGTGATGCAAATAGGTTTACAGCGTGAGTGTTTACGCGACAATGAGCAGTAAGAGAAGTGATTATGAATTACCATCAGTATTTTCCTATCGATGTGATCAACGGCCCAGGTACCCGCGCGACCTTGTTTGTTTCAGGTTGTGAGCATCAATGCCGTGGTTGTTATAATCAGTCTACTTGGGATCCTCGTTCAGGCCATGAATTTAGCCAAATGATGGAAGATCAAATTATTGCTGATTTAAATGATACTCGTATCAAGCGCCGTGGTTTATCACTTTCTGGTGGCGACCCATTATTCCCAGCTAATCTCGACAGCATTTTGTCTTTGGTTAAACGGGTAAAACAACAATGCCCAGATAAAGACATTTGGCTATGGAGTGGCTACAAGCTCGATCAAATGTCCCTCAAACAACTGCAAGTATTAGACTATGTAGATGTGTTAGTGGATGGCAAGTTCGAGCAAGATTTAGCGGATCCTAGTTTGAAGTGGCGTGGTAGCAGTAATCAAATTATTCATGATTTAGTTCAAATAGATTAACCATAAGCTGCTGTGGATAATGTGTTTCGTCTAACGAACTGTTATACTTCGCCTCCGTAAACGTGTTGGATTGATACAAGTGCTGTGTTTGAGCATGTTATTGTGTCAGTGGCACAATGTTGAAATTTAAGGTAGCACAATGAATTTAAAAGAAGAACTGCAAGCATTAAACGATAAAGCAGAAAAGTTTCGCCGTAAACTTGCTGCTGCACAAGCCCGTGAAGATAAAGCGGTTATCATGCAGTTTAAAAAAGAGATCGCGACAGTAACAAAACGTATTGCAAGTTTGAAAAATCAGCAATCACGTCAATTAAACAAAGCCGGTAAAGATGTAAAAGAACTAAAATTTAGTCGTGTGCTGACCAAAGCGGAACAAGCAGACATGGGTAAATTAAAAAAATCAGTTAAAGGATTAGTTGTTGTACATCCAATGACTGCGCTTGGCCGCGAAATGAATATTAAAGCAGTAACTGGTTTTGCCCCAGCAAAATTCTAATCCAGTTTATCCCTATTAGTTATGACGTAAGTCAGTTGCATGGATGATGAGACTCATAAATTGAGCGTTGTCTGAAAGGTTGGTCAATGTCGATTAAATATATCGCCACTTCTAAGTTACCTACGCCTTGGGGCGTATTTGCAATGCATGGTTTTGAAGATACCGAAACCGGTAAAGAACATGTTGCGCTAACGTTTGGTGAGCTAAATGCTAATGAGCCAATGTTAGGTCGTATTCACTCTGAATGTTTAACCGGTGATGCCTTGTTTAGTTTGCGTTGTGATTGTGGTTTTCAGCTGCAAACTGCAATGCAAAATATTGCTGAATTAGGCCAAGGTTTTATTCTTTATTTAAGACAAGAAGGCCGTGGCATTGGTTTACTGAATAAAATCCGAGCCTACGAACTGCAAGATCAAGGTGCCAATACTGTTGAAGCTAACGAACGTTTAGGTTTTGAAGCTGATATGCGTAAGTACGATATGATTGAACCTATGTTAGCTCAAATTGGTGTTAGCAAAGTGAAGTTAATGACCAATAATCCACGTAAAGTGAAGGCCATGCAGGCAGTTGGCATTGAAGTGAGCGAAAGAGTTCCATTGCAAGTGGGCAAAAACCGTTACAATGAAGCATATTTAAAAACCAAATCAACCGAGTTAGGTCATATGATGACAGAACACCATTTTATTGATGACAATAAATAACAGTTGACGAAATAGCGTAGATTAAATCATGTTACTGAGTTGGTTTACTGGTTTTAAAGCAAATCAATTTCCATTATATAAAAGCGCTGTAATAGCTATTGCAGCGCTTTTTGTTGTTCAACCTTGTCAGGCTCAATTTGATGCTGACAACCCCGATCTTTCCCATTATGCTTTTGCAAATTATATTGGCAGCGGGATTTATCGCGCTTCTGGCCAGAGCGCTGCAGTGGCCAATATTCCTTTCGCATTTGATATTGAACAGGCCGATGATCACCTGCTGACCCTAAGGTTGCCAGTTTCATTGGGCTTTTTTAATTACTCTTTTAGTGACTTGCCAGAAGGTGAACTACCCGATGGTGTCGGCACTATGACCATAACCCCAGGGATTGAGTACAAATGGTTTTATGACGAGCAGCTCACCCTAGAAACCTATTTAGATTTGGGCTACGGGCATAACTTTTCAAATTCCAGTAATGTGGGGATTTTCTCTACTGGTTTTTCAGCGTTATATGAATTGGCACAACCCAAATATAATCCGGTGTGGGTTAACCGAATTTATTATGCTGGCTATAAAAGCAGTATCAATGACAGCTCTGATGGCTATTCTGTATTGCAATCTGGCATTGATTTTGGCTTAAATCAACGCTGGGATTGGGGTGAGTATACCGTTGAGCCACGCTTGTTTGTAGCGGGGCGCTGGTATTTCGATAAACTTAAGTTTGTTACCCCAGTGCAAGAAAATGTGCTTACGCAATATTCCTATGAAGTGGGAGTGACATTAGCCTTGTCTAAGCCGTTAGGTTGGGGATGGTTCAGTACAGACCGATTTGGTATGAGTTATCAAACTGATGGGGAGTTACAGGTGTGGCGATTAATTTTTGAATTCCCTATGTAGTTTCATCGGTTACAAAAAAGCCTGATGGTTTAATTAAACCAATCAGGCTTTTTTGTACTATTTACCGAATAAACAGGTAGTTAGAGGTTTGTTTCAGACCGCTTGTTTATCAATGGTGTTTATTTGCCCCAAATATCAGCGTTAACACCTGCAGTGCATTTATTATTTTGCGCTTTGGACACAGGTTTGGCACCCGAGCCTTGATGAGCCTTTGTCGTTGATTTTGCTGCATCATAAACTTTAGGAGCAGGCAAAGGCAGCTTGTTGGTTTTTAGCCATAAGTATTCAACTTTATCACGGGCCCATTCGGTTTTTCTTAAAAACTTGAGGCTGGATTTAACACTTGGATTATCTTGAAAACAGCGAATATTAATGCGGCTGCCTAATTCTTCCCAGCCATACTTTTCCACTAATTCAGTGACAATAGTTTCTAATTTAATTCCATGAAGAGGATTGTTTGCTTGAGTCATGTACGCAGCTTAATTTACCAATTTGCCGACATTATAACATTGGCTTGCTGATGACGTTAGTGCTGAAATGTTTCAGTGCTAAGTTAACCACACTGAAACTTCAGCATATCAGACCTAAAACTCGAAGCTATTATCTGGTGGAATGGCAAAAAGCTCTTCGGCTATGGCGCGAATTTCTACTGCTGCTTTACCTTCAGGGTCAATCTCAAGCACTGACGAGCCACTTTCTTCGCTGTCATCATAAATATTACGATTGAAGGTAATGGCATTTAGCGCTTTTAAGCCAAATGATTGCACTACTTCCTTGGCCTCTAAAATACGCTTAAATTGCGATGGCAGAGCAGGGCATTGACTGACGACTATTGCAGCCACCATTTTTGGGTTGACCATTTTACAGGTGCTTAGCATGTCCTCCATGTGTGGAAGCGTTTTTAAATCACGTCTTTTGGGCCTAAGCGGAATGAGTACGTAAGTGGCGACTGACATCGCTGCGCGCATGGCAAGGTTATCTTGACCACCGCAATCGACAATAACGTATTCAAAGCGCTCATTAAGACTAAGTAAGTCATTACGGATTTTGCCGTATAATTGAATGCAATTAATGGGTTTTAAACTGGGGTGTTCATTTCTGGCTTGGATCCAATCTGAGGTGGTTTTTTGCGGGTCACAATCAACCATCAATACACTGGCATTGAAGGTTTCGGTTACATATACAGCGAGGTTTTGCGCTAAACAACTTTTGCCACTACCACCTTTTTCGCCGCCGACTAATATAATCATAGTATCACCTTAATGTTAAAGATATTGCACTGCTTTAAGCGTTTAAAGCAACTGCATGGCAATATGATAACTCTGTGGATTTGACTCAAGGCAACGACATACTTGGCCTTTGATGGTATTTTGTTTGTCAGTGTTATGGTTGAAGGTGACTGCGATTAAGTCGCCTAAGGCAAACGGCGCTTTATAGTCGATTAAAATTCCTTTACGGGCTAAATCGATACAAATGCCAGCATCTTCCTGGGGCTGGCCATTAGCGTCAATCCAATGCAATAAAACTCGCTCGGCTTCCATATCGACTCTTAAAGAAGCTCTTTTTTCTTCAAACCCTATAGGCTCATTTGACATAACCTTATCGCTCCCTGTTTGCTTAATCCATCATAAGTATTAGTCATTATTAGTGATAGTAATCAACATCGTTAAAAAAAGCGATAAGTAAGTCACTTATCGCTTTATTTGTTGATATAAATTAACAAAGGTGTCTACTCTGTGAGCTTAGTCGAAATCTTTGCTTTTAGGGTAGGGCAGTTTCAGTTGTCCCCAGCGAATGACAATGACCGTGGCTGCTAGCACAATCGTTGAAACAGAAATCGCCAGTATGCGCCAGTCATCCATATCTTTCATATCAAGAATTAAGTAACGGGCCAGTGCCACAATAGCAATATATAGTGGCATGCGGATAGGTAGCTTACCTGACTCGAGGTAATTGACCACCATGGCTAAGACTTCAAGATAAATGAAGAGTAGTAGCAAATCGGCAAGTTCTACGGTTCTAATATCGAACATATGCATCACCTCTTCGCCAATGGCAAAGACGGTCGCAAGAGAAATAATGAAAAGAACGATATGTTCGACGCCTTTAAGGCTTTTAACACCTATTTGGCGGAGTATAGGGAGTGGCATGATTATTACATCTCTTATTATAAATTTGATTGATAATTCAGTATATTCTGCTAAATGGAATAATACTGAGTGATCTAGTTCAAATAATATAAATTTATCCCAATATCATCACTATTTAGCAGTGCCATTGAAGGCTAAAGAACTGCAGATACAAAAAAGCCGCCATAAAAGGCGGCTTTTGGCGTTAATTGAAATTAGCGTTTTAAGCCTTCATTTAATAAAGGACGCATAATTTTAACTAACTCGGAAGTCACTTTAGGAGAACCTGCAACAATATTACCTGAAGTCATATAGTTATGGTTTCCGGTAAAGTCAGCTACAGTACCGCCAGCTTCACGACAGATTAAGTCGCCTGCTGCGATGTCCCAAGGCTTAAGACCGATTTCAAAGAAACCGTCAAAACGACCCGCGGCAACATAGGCTAAATCAAGTGCTGCTGAACCGGTGCGACGAATGTCTGCACATACAGGGAATACTTCACCTAAGATGTTTAGGTAAGATTCAGTGTGTTGGCGAGCTTTGAACGGGAAACCAGTACCAATAATGGTGCCATCAAGTGTTTTAACATTAGTTACACGTAGACGGAAGTCATTAACTTTAGCGCCTTTACCACGAACGGCAGAGAACAGTTCTTCGCGTACAGGATCGTAAACAACGGCAACTTCAATTTTGCCTTTGTATTGAACAGCGATAGAAACTGCGAAATGAGGGATACCACGAACGAAGTTGTTGGTACCATCCAAAGGATCAACTATCCACACATAATCTTTATTGGTGCCACGGTTTTCACCGTTTTCTTCGCCAACAATCGTATGATCTGGGTAAGATTTACGAATTTGGTATGTAATGGTAGATTCAGCTTCCTTGTCTACACTCGTAACAAAGTCATTTAGACCTTTTGAATCAATCTCAACATTGTCGAGTTCAGTGTAGGCGCGCATAATAGTTTGGCCCGCAGCGCGTGCAGCGCGCGTGGCAATAGTCAGCATCGGATGCATAGCAATCCCCTGGATGTTAAAGAACGAATAAATCAGCGGCATATTATACGCTTTTTGACAGTTATATCAAATGCAGATTTTCATATAACGAATTAATTGCTGCTTGTGTTACTATTCCAAAATAGTTTTTTAAAGAATAAAGTAGTTTCATGCTGAGTAATATACGCGTTGTTTTAGTGGGTACATCACACCCTGGTAATATTGGTTCTACAGCAAGAGCAATGAAAACCATGGGGTTATCAAATTTATATTTGGCTGAACCAAGAGTTGAGCCTGATGGGCAATCTATTGCACTTGCTGCTGGCGCAGCAGATTTAATCCGAGATATCACTATTGTTGATTCTTTAACGGATGCAATCAAAGACTGTAGCTTAGTCATTGCAACCAGTGCCAGAAGTCGTACTTTAGATTGGCCAATGCTAGTGCCAAAAGAAGCAGGTGAAAAACTTGCTCTTGAAGGGATAAAAGGGCCAGTAGCGATTGTCTTTGGTCGTGAGAACCACGGGTTAAGCAATGAGGAATTACAAGAGTGTCATTATCATGTAGCCATACCTGCGAATCCAGAATATAGCTCATTGAACTTGGCGCAAGCGGTACAAATCATTTGTTATGAAACCCGTATGGCCCACCTTGCGTTAGATGAAAAAGCAACGGTTGAAGAAGAATACCCGTTAGCAGAAGACTTACAGCGTTTTTATGTACACCTTGAGTCAACACTAACAAAAACTAACTTCATTATTAAGAATCATCCAGGGCAGATTATGACCAAACTTAAACGTTTATTCGCCCGTGCAAGGGTTGAAACTGCGGAGATGAATATTCTGCGCGGTATATTGACTTCAATCGATAAAAAAGTCGCGAAATCAGACGAGAACAAAGATTCATAACGTTAACGTATTAAGGATTGTTATATGGGCGTGATTGCGCGACTAAAAGAAGATATTGAATCTATATATCACCGCGATCCCGCGGCGAACAGTAGTTTCGAAATATTAATGAACTACCCTGGTATGCAGGCAATTTGGATCCATCGCATCAGTAACAAGCTTTGGAATGCAAATTGGCGTCTGCTATCTCGATGTTTGTCTACTTTTTCGCGTTGGTTAACAGGGGTCGAAATTCATCCTGGTGCGACTATTGGCCGTCGATTCTTTATCGATCATGGTATGGGCGTTGTGATTGGCGAAACAGCCGAAATTGGTGATGATTGTACGCTTTATCATGGCGTTACCTTAGGTGGCACAACATGGCAAGCGGGGAAACGTCACCCAACACTGCAAAATAATGTGGTGGTTGGTGCTGGGGCACAAATTCTGGGGCCTATTACGATGCATGATGGCGCAAGAGTTGGCTCAAATTCAGTAGTGGTTAAAGATGTTGCTAAAGACACTACTGTAGTGGGTATACCTGGCCGTGTGGTATCAAGTCCTTCAGCGCAATCGAAAGAACAAACTGAGCGTAGAAGCGCCATGGCGAAAAAATACGGCTTTGATGCCTATGCAGTGTCGCCAGACAACCCAGATCCTGTTGCCAGTGCCATTGGGCAAATGCTTGATCATATGCATTTAATGGACTCTAAAGTACAAGAGATTTGCCAAGCGGTGCAAACCATGGGCGGTGAAGTCTGTACTGAAAAGCTACCAGAGTTGAATGTTGACGACTTTACTGAAGCTGAACAAGAAGCGGCTGAAAAACGTACTCAAGAAATTGATAAGTTTGACCCGATTATATAATCAGTAGACTTGAAAATGACACAATCGACACCCACTTATCTGGGTGTCGATTTTTTATTTCTGTACTGCAAATTTTAACAACTGAAGCATTTTTGTAAAAGTAGGACGAATTTATCACAAATTAGGGCTTTTAATGGCTCGCTGGCATTGAATCTTGCACTATAAAAAGGTTAAATAGCCCTGCAAATTTTAAGACCTAAATTGTTAGATGTGAACGAGAGATAATACTTGAGTAAATTACTTGGTTAAATACTTGACTAAAATACTCGGGTATGGTGAAATTGCTCTATGGTTTATGGGAGCAAATAACGTTATGAAACTGACATCAAAAGGTCGCTACGCAGTGACAGCTATGCTGGACGTTGCAATTCACTCAGCTACCGGGCCAGTTCCCTTAGCGGATATTTCTGAGAGACAGGGGATATCGCTTTCCTATCTTGAGCAACTTTTCGCCAAGCTTCGTAAACATGGTCTTGTATCAAGCGTGCGTGGTCCTGGTGGCGGTTATCGCCTAGGCCAAGAAGCCAATGATATCTCTGTAGGCATGGTTGTCCATGCTGTTGACGAGTCTGTCGATGCGACTCGTTGTCAGGGAAAAGGGAACTGCCAAAGTGGCACCCGCTGTCTAACCCATTCGCTATGGGGTGACTTAAGTAAACAAATTTCAGATTTCTTAGATGGCATTACACTTGCTGGATTGATGCACAAACGAGATGTTCAATTTATCTCACTAAAGCAAGATGAAATGCAGAATGAACATAGAGTTAGTTTATAATTTCCTGTTCATATATTGATAACTATTTATATGTACGTTGTTAGTAGCCTCCTTTGGGCTACTCAGTACGGAGTGTATGATGAAGCTTCCTATCTATTTAGACTATGCCGCAACAACCCCTGTCGACAAACGCGTTGCCGACAAGATGGTGCAATTTATGACAATGGACGGTGTGTTTGGTAACCCTGCATCTCGTTCTCATCGTTATGGTTGGCAAGCCGAAGAAGCAGTTGATATTGCTCGTAACCAAGTAGCAGATTTAATCAACGCTGATCACCGTGAAATTGTATTTACATCTGGTGCGACTGAATCAAGTAACCTTGCCATTAAAGGTATTGCGCATTTCTATCACAAGAAAGGCAAGCACATCATCACTAGCAAGACAGAACATAAAGCAACGTTAGATGTATGTCGTCAGCTTGAACGTGAAGGCTTTGAGGTCACTTACCTTGAACCAAGTGCAAACGGTTTAATTGCATTGTCAGTGATTGAAGCTGCCATGCGTGAAGACACTATTTTAGTGAGCATCATGCATGTAAACAATGAAATTGGTGTGATTCAAGACATCGAAGCCATTGGCGAATTATGTCGCTCAAAAGGTATTTTCTTCCATATGGATGCAGCACAAAGTGCTGGTAAATTACCGATTGATGTACAAGCAATTAAAGTTGATTTGATTTCAATTTCTGGCCATAAAATGTATGGGCCTAAAGGCGTAGGTGCATTATATGTGCGCCGTAAGCCTCGTATCCGTTTAGAGTCACAAATGCATGGTGGCGGACATGAACGTGGTATGCGTAGTGGTACATTAGCGACACATCAACTTGTTGGTTTAGGCGAAGCAGCCGCGATTGCTAAGCAAGATATGATTGAAGACAGTGCCCGTATCCTTCGTCTACGTGACAAGTTATGGAATGGCATTAAACATATTGAAGAAACTTATATTAATGGTGACATGCAGCAACGTTATTGCGGCATTTTCAACGTCAGCTTCAACTTTGTTGAAGGCGAGTCATTAATGATGGCGCTTAAAGATTTAGCGGTTTCATCAGGGTCTGCATGTACTTCAGCAAGCCTAGAACCAAGTTACGTATTACGTGCACTAGGCTTAAATGATGAAATGGCACATAGCTCAATTCGCTTCTCAATCGGTCGTTTTACCACTGATGAAGAAATCGAGCATGCAATTAAAGTAATTGATGAATCTATCGGTAAATTACGTGAAATGTCTCCATTATGGGAGATGTTCAAAGATGGTATCGACCTTGATCAAGTTCAATGGGCACATCACTAATACATTATTATCGATAGCGATAAACGGAGCAGAATTGTTATGGCTTACAGCGAAAAAGTAATCGAACATTATGAAAATCCACGTAACGTTGGTTCATTTGATAAAAATGATCCATCAGTGGTAACCGGAATGGTAGGTGCACCCGCATGTGGTGATGTAATGAAATTACAACTTAAAATAGGCGAGAATGGCATCATTGAAGATGCTAAATTCAAAACTTATGGTTGTGGTAGTGCCATTGCATCAAGCTCATTAGTAACAGAATGGGTTAAAGGCAAAACTGTTGAAGAAGCCGCTACGATTAAAAATGCAGACATTGCAGAAGAGTTAGCGCTTCCTCCAGTTAAAATCCATTGCTCAATTTTAGCTGAAGATGCTATTAAAGCAGCGTTGGATGAGTACAAATCAAAGCAAGATAAGTAATACCTGGAGTTAAGATGGCAATTACAATGACCCCAGCTGCGGCTGATAGAGTTAAATCTTTTCTAGTAAATCGTGGGAAAGGTTTAGGTTTACGCCTTGGGTTAAGAACATCTGGTTGTTCAGGTATGGCTTATGTCATCGAGTTTGTCGATGAAATTAATGACGACGATGAAGTTTATGACATCGAAGGCGTAAATATCATCATAGATGCCAAAAGCTTTATTTATCTGCAAGGTATAGAGTTAGATTTTGTTAAAGAAGGCCTAAACGAAGGTTTTCAATTTAACAACCCTAATGCCAAAGGTGAATGTGGTTGTGGTGAAAGTTTCACTGTTTAGTTAATCTATACTATGAAGCTTGTATCGCAAATCACCAATCAAAGAGCATGATATCTGCCAATGAATTATTTTGAGTTATTTCAATTTTCACCTTCCTTTGATATCGATATCGCCCAACTTGCAGAACGCTACCGCGAACTGCAACGGGCGGTTCATCCCGATAAATTCGCTAATGGATCTGAGCAACAAAAATTATTATCCGTGCAGCGTACTGCACAAGTTAATGATGGTTATCAGACTCTCAAGAATCCGCTCAGACGTGCCGAACACATATTGAGCCTTCGTGGTATTGATATAAGCCATGAAACCACCACAGTTAAAGACACTGCATTTTTAATGCAGCAGATGGAATGGCGTGAAGCATTAGAAGATATCGAGCACAGCCAGCAACCCGACGACTTAATCAGTGACTTATTTGACTCTTTTGCTGATTTTGAAAAGTCACTCTCGCAAAGCCTTGCTATTTTACTGGTTAAAGACACCGATAATGATAATTTATTAGCGGCAGATCAGATCAGAAAGCTAAAATTTATGGCAAAATTGCAAGATGAACTCGCTAAAATTGAAGATTCATTACTAGACTAATGGATTGGTAAACTTAATGCTCTGTTTTTAACAGAGCATTTTGTTTTGATTTAATCGATGAATGTTCACTAATAAACTATTGGATTACTATGGCCCTTTTTCAAATCGCTGAGCCCGGTCAAAGCGCCGCGCCCCATCAGCATCGTCTCGCTGTTGGTATCGACTTAGGTACCACAAACTCTTTAGTAGCGGCTGTTAGAAGTGGCGAAGCATCAACATTAGTTGATGATAACGGACAGCATTCTCTTCCTTCTGTGGTCCATTATAATGCCGAATCTATTGATGTTGGTGTTAATGCGCAAGCACAATCTGCCCAAGATCCTAAAAATACCATTGTTTCAGTAAAACGTTTTATGGGTAGAAGCCTTGCTGATATTCAAGCAAAAGAGCAACAGTTACCCTACGACTTTAGCTCAAGTGACAATGGCTTACCGATTTTTAATACTGCTTTTGGCGCTGTTAACCCCGTGCAAGTCTCGGCTGAAATTTTAAAGCCTCTTATTGCTCGCGCCGAGTTGACATTAGGTGGCAATCTTGAAGGTGTGGTGATTACCGTACCGGCTTATTTTGATGATGCCCAGCGTCAAGGCACTAAAGATGCAGCAGAGCTATTAGGTGTTAAAGTATTACGTTTACTCAATGAGCCAACGGCAGCAGCAATTGCCTATGGTTTAGATTCAAAACAAGAAGGTGTGATTGCCATTTACGACTTAGGTGGCGGCACATTTGATATTTCAATACTGCGCCTAAATCGCGGCGTGTTTGAAGTATTAGCCACTGGTGGTGACTCTGCGTTAGGTGGTGATGACTTTGACCATTTATTGCAAGCACATCTACAGCAAGCTTTTGGTTTAACTGATTTGTCTGCCACGCTTTCACGTCAATTATTGATTGAATCGAGAAGAGTTAAAGAGCACTTAACCACATCTGAGAGCTGCATAGCATCGATTACGTTAGATAATGCTGAGCGCGTAGAAACACAAGTGACTAAAGCTGATTTTGAAACATTGATCAGTTCACTGGTGAAAAAAACCATTGCCAGTTGTCGCCGCACGTTACGTGATGCCGATGTCAGTACTGATGAGATTATCGAAACTGTAATGGTTGGTGGTTCAACTCGCGTGCCTTTAGTACGTGAACAAGTTGAAAATTTCTTTAAGAAAACCCCGTTAACCTCAATCGATCCTGATCGCGTGGTTGCCATTGGCGCTGCGATCCAGGCTGACATTTTGGTGGGTAACAAACCAGAATCTGACTTATTATTACTTGATGTTATTCCATTGTCTTTGGGTATCGAAACTATGGGTGGGCTGATTGAAAAAGTCGTCACCCGTAACACCACCATTCCAGTGGCGCGAGCTCAAGAGTTTACCACCTTTAAAGATGGTCAAACGGCGATGGCATTTCATGTGGTGCAGGGCGAGCGTGAAATGGTTGACGATTGTCGCTCATTAGCGCGCTTTACCTTAAATGGTATTCCAGCACTTGCAGCCGGCGCTGCGCATATTCGCGTGACCTTCCAAGTGGATGCAGATGGTTTACTTAGCGTAACCGCTATGGAAAAATCAACCGAAGTGAAGACCACGATTCAGGTTAAACCTTCATTTGGTTTATCTGACTCTGAAATAGCGACTATGCTGAAAGATTCAATGAAGCATGCTAAAGATGACATTAGCCGTCGTATGCTAGCTGAGCAGCAAGTTGAAGCGTCTCGAGTAGTGGAAACACTAACCGCAGCATTAGCAAAAGATGCGGACTTATTAAATGAGCAAGAGCGCAGTGCTATTTATAGCGCCATTGAACAGTTACAAGTGACCGCTCAAAGCGATGATACTGACGCGATTGAAAAAGCGATTGAAGCGTTAGATGCACAAACCCAAGAGTTTGCTAATCGTCGTATGGATAATTCAATTCGAACAGCACTGAAAGGCCAGTCTGTCGATAATATATAGGTGAACAAATGCCGCAGTTAGTATTTTTACCCCATGAAGAGCTGTGTCCTGATGGAGCAGTTCTTGAAGCAGAAATAGGCGAAACGATTTTAGACGTTGCTTTAAAAAATGGCATTCATATTGAACATGCTTGTGAAAAGTCATGTGCCTGTACCACTTGTCATTGTATCGTCCGTGAAGGCTTTGATGAGCTAGAAGAAAGCGATGAATTGGAAGATGACATGCTAGATAAAGCTTGGGGTTTAGAGCCTGAAAGTCGTCTAGCTTGTCAGGCTAAAGTGGTTGATACCGATATGGTTATCGAAATACCTAAATATACTATTAATATGGTCAGTGAAGGCTAGTTTACTTCACTAGTACTGACTGCTTTTTAGCTAATAACAGTTTATAGCGTTATTTCAAAGCAGCGGTTCTATGTCTCGACATAGCCGCTGCTTTTTTGCAGCCTGCTTAGGCTAACACGATTATGCGCTATTAATCATTAACGACAATTTTGCTTTATTCTTCGCCTATAAGCTGTCCATATTGAGCCAAGATGATTTTATACATCAGTAGGCTACGCTCGTTGCAAGATCCTTGAGCCCCTTTGAGGCTATGCTGCAGAAATATTAAACGGCTTATTATTAAGAGGTTACTCACGAGCATGCGTTTTATCACAATTTTACTATTACCTTGGTCACATGGTTAAATTTTGATAATGTGATGCCGATAACACTATGCATTACAGGCTAAATTACGTATAATCCGCGCGAATTTTAAAATATATTTGTTATTTAAAGGAAGCTCACAATGGCGATCGAACGCACTTTTTCAATTATTAAACCAGATGCAGTTGCTAAAAACCACATCGGTGCTATCTACAACCGTTTTGAAACTGCTGGTCTTAAGATCATCGCTTCTAAAATGGTGCACCTTACTAAAGAGCAAGCAGAAGGTTTCTACGCTGAGCATAGCGAGCGTCCTTTTTTCGGTGCTTTAGTTGCATTCATGACTTCTGGTCCTATCATGGTTCAAACGCTTGAAGGTGAAAACGCTGTTCTAGCTCACCGTGAAATCTTAGGTGCGACTAACCCAGCTGAAGCTGCTGAAGGCACTATCCGTGCTGATTTCGCAGAAAGCATCGATGAGAACGCTGCTCACGGTTCTGATTCTGTAGCATCTGCTGAACGTGAAGTTGCTTACTTCTTCAGTGCAGAAGAGTTGTGTGCACGCACACGCTAAATTCTACATTGATTTTAAAAAGGAGCCTTATGGCTCCTTTTTTTATTCCTAAAAAATATGTTTAACAAAAGGTTTTGATGAAAAATAGACTAGCTTACTTACTTCCCTACATAAGCTAGCTTTAGTTATGCCTCTCTTGTCATTTAAATTGCTCGGTTACATCTAATACTCTCAGTGTTCATTTTTACACGAAAAAAACTCTACCAGCTCTCATCTTTACCGCCGAGACTCAACGCAATTGATTTCCGAGAACATATACTAAAGAGATAAAACAATATTTAGAATTCATTTAGATCATACAATTAACATTGCTTGAAATTTATTATGTATTTACTGTCATTATTTATACGTTTATTAAATATTATTTGAACTTTACAAAGTTATTTTTTGATATCTAGGTTGTTAAATTGTTAATAAGGTTAAATTCTTTGTGTTATATTGTTTATTAATTATTTAAACTTTTATCTATATTTAACTCGGTAGGTTGATTTTTGATCTGATTTAATGTTGCGTGCAACAAAAGTGCAAACTTTATATTTATATTTAGTAACAACTGTTCATCGTGTATTTTTAAGTAGTTGTTTTTATGTGATTAACTTAACTTGTAACACGATCTCATTTTATGTTGTATCTTACGCAACCCTATTGGTTATTTATTTGTGAAATTTGTTGACTAAGGTCGACTTATTTAACAATAATGACTTTAGTTGACTAAATTAGTTAACCTAAAAATTATAAATATAACGTTGTGGGTTTATTTGAAACATGACGAAGGGAGTTTAATAATGAGTTCATTATCTTTGACAGCTAAGGCAATCCGCCGTGGCTTTTTGACAATAGCAGCAACAACCGTCGCAACAGGTTCAGTTTTTTCAGGCAGTGTTATTGCTGAAGAAGCGCAAGCTGAGAAAGTAGAAAGAATTGCAGTTACTGGTTCACGTATTAAACGTACCGATATGGAAACTGCTAGCCCAGTTAGCGTTATTGACGCTTCAGCGATTATCGCTTCTGGCGCAACATCAATCGATGATGTATTACAGAAGATGACATCTTCTGGTGGTGCGATGACCAATGCAGCTGTAAATAACGGCTCAGGTGGTAACGCCCGTGTAAACCTTCGTGGTTTAGGTTCTAACCGTACCTTAGTTCTTGTTAACGGCCGTCGTATGATTGCATCAGGTACTGGCGCAGCGTCTTCAGTTGATTTAAACACAATCCCAGTTTCTATGATCCAACGTGTTGAAGTACTAAAAGACGGCGCATCAGCAGTTTATGGTACTGATGCTATCGCTGGTGTAGTTAACGTAATCTTAAAACGTGATTTTGATGGTTTTGAGCTAAATGTTCAAACGGGTATTTCAGGTCAAGGTGATGCAGATGAATCAAGCATTGACTTCACTATGGGTAATACCTTCGATAAAGGTAACGTTGTAATCAACGCTCAGTACACCAAGCGTGGCGATGCAAGCCAAGCAGATCGTGACTTCTCTGAATGTCCAATTGCTGAAGGCGCTGACGGCCTATATTGTGCCGGTTCTTCATACTCAGAAGGCGGCCATATTTGGGGAGCAAATGGTGCTGATTTAAGTGGTCGTGGTGGTGAGTACCATGAGTTCACTGATGCTGACCGTTATAACTATTCAGCTTCAAGTTTCCTATCTACTCCGATGGAGCGTTTGAATTTAAGTATGGCTGGTACTTATGATCTATCTGATTCAATCATGTTCTTCTCTGAAGCAATGTACTCTAAGCGTTGGTCTGACCAACAAATGGCGCCACAACCAATCTGGAACAGCGAATCTTGGGAATACCAGCCAATTTCTGCAGGCGGTTGGATGACTGATGATCTTCTTCCATGGGTAGAAGATGGCGAACTTGTAGATTATGGTCGTCGTATGGTTGAGAGTGGTTCTCGTGACTTTTCTCAAGTGGTTGACACGATCCGTTTAGTTGTTGGTGTTGAAGGCGAGTTCGACAATGGTTGGACATGGGATGCTTCTTACAATAAAGGTAAGAATGATTCAGTAGACACATTAGCAAACCTACACAATATCGGCTCTATCAATGATGCTGTGCAAGCTGAAGAATTTGATCCTTTCCTTCAGTCATCTTGGATGGGCGATAGTATTGCTCCATTCGTATATACAGAAGTGAATGCTGGTGGTAGCGAGTTAGATATTGCTTCGCTTTCTCTTTCTGGTGATATCGTTGATTTACCTGCAGGTACTATGGGTTTTGCTGCGGGTTATGAATTCCGTAAAGAATCTGCATACTACACTCCTGATTCATTAACGGCTCAAGGTCTTGCAAATGACCCACGTGTTGAAGCAACTTCAGGTTCATTTGATGTTAATGAAGCCTACGTTGAGCTTGCAATTCCGCTAATCAGCGATATTCCATTACTTCAACAAGTTGATCTGAGCGCTGCTATTCGTTACTTCGATTACAGCACATTCGGTGATGATACGACTTGGAAACTTGGTTTAACTTGGCGTGTATTTGATGACTTAATGCTTCGTGGTGGTCAATCAACTGCATTCCGTGCACCAACAGTATCTGAATTATTTGGTGGTAAGTCTCCGTCATTCGATCAAATTGTTCACCCTGCAACAGATCAAACTCAAGCGGAAGTAACAGTTGGTGGTAACCCACTGTTAACACCTGAAGAAGCGGATATTACTACTCTTGGTTTAGTTTATTCTCCAAGCTTTGTTGATGGTTTATCGTTAACTGTTGATTACTATGATATTGGCATTACAAATACAATTACTTCAGTAGATTCAAACTACATTGCTAACCAGTGTTTAGATGCTAATGGTAATAAGATCAATGAAGGTACTGCTTTATGTCAGGCATCTAACATTGAAATTGATAACACTGGCCGTATAAGTTTTGATAATGGTTTACAAAACATTGGTGAAACAAATACATCTGGTTTCGATATTAACTTAGCTTACACATTCGAAGGTTTAGGTCTAGATTGGAAAGCGGGTCTTGATACTTCTATCTTAGATACATATGAAGAATTTGACCAAGATGGTAATGCTGTTGATTATAAAGGCTTCATTACTGGTGGTGTTGGTGCTTATGCTGAATTTAAAACCAACTTCAACTTAACTGCAGCTGGTGATGATTGGTCAGCTACTTATGAAGCGCGTTACATTGATGGTATGGACTCATTTGCGTGTAAAGATGATCCAAGTGATTGTTACGCGCCTTCAGTTGACTCAATCGTTTACCACGATATCTCAGCTAACTATGACATTACCGAAACAGTTAGATTGTCTGGTGGTGTGAATAACGTATTAGATGAAGAGCCTCCATACTACACAGGTAACAACGATTCGAATACCGATCCGTACACTTATGATGTATTAGGTCGTTACTTCTTCGTTAGAGCAAGCGTTAAGTTTTAAGCTAACGTTTATAAGATAATTTGTTTGTCTTAATGAAAACCCCAACCATTCATTTGGTTGGGGTTTTGTTTTATCTATAGAACAATCCCGTATCGTTTACTGATCTTTCTTTGCAGTGTTACCAGTGGTTAATTTTTTAAACTCTTCTTTATCAATTGAAAGGAAGTGTATCAAGCGGTTGCTTGGAGGCTTTCTTTTTGGTCGCTGGTCTCAAGTTGCTGTTTAATGGTGTTATTTTATGTTCTGGTCGTTTGTTTGAGCGAGCATCTGTATCAATTTGTGCTCTGGCAGTTAAAAAGCTGTGACTAATGTTGAAGATTAAGCGTTGATTTAACAGTATCGAATCGAGGCTTTAACTTCAGCACAACTAAATAAAACAATAATAAGTCAATGCGTTAATGATATTTAACGTCCAGGGAGATTTACATGAGTACAATGACATTAACAGCAAGAGCGATCCGTCGCGGTTTGCTTGCAGCAGCTGCCACATCAGTTGCGTTTTCGGGGGTCGCTTTTGCAGAAGAAGTGGCTGAAAAAGTAGAGCGTATAGAAGTAACAGGTTCACGTATCAAGCAAGTTGATATGGAAACTTCTTCACCAGTTACCGTATTAAGTGCTGCTGATATTGCATTAACAGGTGAGAAAACAGTTGCTGATGTATTAAACAACTCTTCTATAAATGCATTTGGCTCATGGCGTGGTACGTCAGGGTACGGTTCAGGAGCTAGTGCAACGAGTTCTGTCAACATGCGCGGGCTGGGCGCTCAAGCAACGCTAGTACTACTTGATGGTCGTCGTATGCCTGGTACTAGTTCAAGTTCAGGTGCCACTGCTGATACCTCACAGATCCCATTAGCTATTGTAGAACGTATCGAAATCTTACGTGACGGCGCTTCTGCTGTTTATGGCTCAGATGCTGTTGCTGGCGTTATTAACATTATTACTAAAAAGGAATTTGATGGATTCCAATTAGATTTCAGTACCGAGCAACCTTCAGTTGAAGGTGGTGATGCTAACCGTTTCTCAATTGCCACAGGCTTTAATACTGATAAAGGCAATATCACTTTTACTTATGAGTACTATGATACTAAATCAGTCATGGACCGTGATATTTGGAACATGGATGATCCATCTTATGGTGATTACAGTTCATTCAGTTCTGTGCCAAATGGTTATTATAACACTGGTGTTCAAGACACTAATGAAGATGGTACTCCAGCCTTTGATGATGATGGTGAACCAATCTATGTTTACGATTTTTATTCAAACTCTGACATGTGTGACCAAACTGAGAATGTCTCAAATGGTATCGGTGAAGACAATAGTGGCCGTTGTTACTACAGTTATGGTGAAGTAACCAAATTATTTGGTGATATGGAACGTAATTCGTTCATGACCAATTTTAATTATCAAATCACTGATGACATTCAATTCCGTGGTCGTGGTTCAGCATCGCTAAGTGAAACAAATACTCGATATGCTGGTACGCCAGTCTCTACTAATTACCCTGTCTTAGCTGCGGATAACCAATACAATCCGACTGGTAAAGACATGACGCTGTACATGCGTTCGGTACAAATCGGTGAACGTGATACGTTAACAGAAACCAACAACTTTGATATTTTAGGTGGATTTGTAGGTTTTGCTGATGTGGGTAATGGTATTGATTGGGAATTAAATGCCCAATACTCTGGTTCTACAACTAACTCGTTTAATTACAATTTGATAAATGACAGCATTATTCAAAGAGAGTTAGATACAGGTAATTACGATATTTTCAATACTACCGGTATGAGCTATGAAGATTGGGATCAGCAAATGACAGCGCTTTACAGTGCTGCGAATCATACTGGTGTTTATCAAGGTCAATTTGATAGTACTCAAATTGACGGTTTAGCTTCAACATTATTAGTGGAAAACGATACCATTTCTTTAGCAATGTTAGTTGGTGCTGAATATGAAATGATTAACTTCAAGCAAATGTCAGATCCTGAATCTGCTTCAGGTATTATTTCAGGCGGTTCAGGTGGTGATGATGTTGATGCTGAGCGTGATCGCACCGCAGCATATACTGAAATTCAATTAGGCCTACCAGCGAATATTGATGTATCTATGGCTGTTCGTTATGAAAGATACGAGCAATCAGGTACGTTAACTGGCGCGAGTGGTGAAATCGTTAATTCTTCAACATTTGATGCAGTAGTACCTAAGTTAGGCGTCAGTTGGAGACCGGTTGATTCATTACTTGTTCGTGCAAGTTATGGTGACTCCTTCCGTGCGCCAAATATGGGTGAGATGTTCTCTTCACAATCACTTAGCTTTGAAACCGCGTATGACTCAGTTTGGTGTGAGGCTAATAATGACTCTGACGCTAACTATTGTGCAACAGCTAATCAGCATAAAACTTGGTTTGGTGGTAACCCAAATCTAGAAGCTGAAGAAGGTAACTCGCTAACTTTAGGTGCAGTTTGGAATGCGACTGATGCTTGGAGCATTGAGCTTTCTTACTATGACATTACCTACGACAACAAAATCGAAGCGGTTAGTGCAACAGATGTTATCCGTGATGAAAAAATTAACGGTAGTTCAGAGTTAGTTCACCGTGGAAGTGATGGAAAAATTGAGTACCTAGAAAGTGGTTATATCAATATGTCATCAGTTAAAACCTCAGGTTTTGACTTTGCAACCACTTACAATGTTGAAACAGGTTTTGGTGACTTCAACTTTAAAGTTGATTTAACTCATATCCTAGAGTTTGAAGAGCAAGCGAATGCAGAGTCTGAAGCAATTGACCTAGCTGGTATTCAAGATTATCCAGAATGGCGTGGTAACTTTGCCGCAGCTTGGTATTACAACGACTTTAATGCTGCTTGGACTACGGTTTATATCGGCAGTCAGTCTGGTGATTACTGGCGTGATCTTGGCTACAGCTATATCACAGATACTCCTGATTACTTTAAGCATAATTTCCAAGTCGGTTACACACATGACTGGGATGGCACTGTAACAGTAGGTGTTAACAACCTGTTTGATGAAAAAGCGCCAACTTGGTATGACTTTGCGGGCTATCGTGATGTGAACACAGGTCTATATGATGTATTAGGTCGTACTTATTATGTTCGCTTAAGCCAAAAGTTCTAAAATAGTTTCTCCTCCCTGAAACCCAAAAACCTCCGCTTGCGGAGGTTTTTTTTATTTGCGAATAACAACTTTGTGGCTGGATTAGACTATAAATCTGGGTCGGACCATAAATGACGATGAATTGCTATCAAGAATAGAAAGCACTTTAAACCATTAATCAAGCTTTAATGACTTAGCTTAAGCTCATGACGATGTTGTTGGTTGTACTTTTCAGCGCAGTGAGCACAGCGCTGCTCTGTGGGATCGGCGGCCAAGCGCTCCGCTTCAATGTCAGACTCACAGTCAGAACATAAACCATAGAGGCCAAGTTCAAGCTGGCAAAGAGCGGCATCAAGACGGGTTAGTTGTCCAAATAGAGGGGTGTCAGTTAATCGCTGCTCACTCATGAGTTCAATCAACTCGGTCAAACTCATATTAAATTGAACTTGAGCAGAAGGCTGAGTTTGTTGGTTTAATTGATGTACAAGTTCATATTTTAACTGTGCTTCTCGTTGCAATAATATTTGTTGTACGTCTTGAGTGTTCACAAGATCACCTAATTAGTTTGTTCATTTCACTGGTTATCCAGTCTACCGTTAATCAATATGCTTACTATGATGGAGATCAATTGAGAGTTAATTTGGGATTTCAGTATTAGGCTTTATTTATATAGTGTGAACTAAGTAGGTAACTAAACGCGCAAAATCTTATATTTTGTGCTGTAAATTAAGCAAGATAGCGAAGGGGATAGCTCAATGATGGTCTGTATCGGGGCAAATTGCTGACTCAAAAAGAATAATGCAGTTTGTTTAACCGAAAACCCATCACAGAAATGAGTTCTCAGTTAATGAAAGCTGTTAATGCTAAAAAGACTGCTTAAGTTAGCCGTTAGTCGCTAACTGTTGTTCATGGGCTTTTTCTAAAATGGCAATGATACCTTCAGCCGTTTTAAGCACTCTGAGCTCTCTGAATAACACATCAGCTTCAGGGTACTGTTTATTCAAATAAGTAAACCATTGCTTTACTCGGGCAGGGTAATAATCAATTTTCTTGTTAACCAACTGCTTTTGGGTGTAGTTCAGTAACAAATTTAGCGTTTGTGACCAAGTGTAAGGCGCTTCAACGCCTTTTATGGTGGCAGCAAGGTTTGGCAGAGACATTGCCCCGCGCCCCAGCATTATGCTGTCACAGCCTGTAACTGCCATACAGCGCTTAGCATCATCACTATTCCAAATCTCACCGTTAGCAATAATAGGGATAGGTAAACGCTCACGCACCTCGGTTATGTATTCCCAATAAGCAGGCGGCTTGTAACCGTCAGTCTTACTGCGAGCATGAATAGCAAGCTCGGTAGCACCCGCTTCATACACAGCGATAGCGTTTTCCATAAATAATGATTTATCTTCGTAACCGAGACGGATTTTAGCAGTAACAGGTTGATCTGCTGGTACTGCATCACGCATTGCTTTGACTATATCGTGAATTTTATCCGGGTATTGCAGTAATACTGCGCCGCCATTGCTGCGGTTAACCATTTTAGCGGGGCAACCAAAGTTAGCATCAACACCGCATGAGCCTAGCTCAACCGCGCGCTGGGCGTTTTCTGCCATCACTTGCGGATGTTGCCCTAATAATTGAATTCTTACCGGGGTGCCTGATGCGGTCAAACCGCCATTACGCAGCTCAGGGCATAATTTATGATAAACCTTCTCAGGAAGTAACTGATTAATCACCCGCACAAATTCGGTTACCACCAAATCATAAGGGTTGATTTCAGATAAAATTTCTCGCATCAAATCATCAATGACGCCTTCCATCGGAGCTAAGACTACGTGCACAGTACTACCTGGTTAACTATAAAAGGAGCGCTATTCTAGCGAGTTTAATTTTTTATACAAATTCATTTCAAGTATTTGAATTCACTGTTATCTGCTGCAACTGAATATTTAATCTTTTATATCAAGTTGATAGATGAATATTTTGTCCTATCCTTAATCATTAGAGAACTTCTCTAGCAATATTTTTAATAAAAAATGATGATTTAGATCAATTAATGTGAAATAAAAGTAACAGGTTGTAGGTCTATTCATCTGTAAGCCAGCACTGTTTGTTGTTGGTCATCATTATTAAGTTTGAATTTAAGGAAATTATTATGAACTCAGTAAAGCAAACAACAGTCGCATTGGCATTAGGTGCAGTCGTATTAACCGCTGGCGTATCTACGTCTGTAGAGGCTAATCCATTTGGTTTTGAGCAAATGAATTCAGGTTATCAGTTAGATGGCGGCGATAAAAAAGCTAAAGAAGGCAAGTGTGGTGAAGGTAAATGCGGCGGCGATATGAAAAAAGCCAAAGAAGGCAAATGCGGTGAAGGTAAATGCGGCGGCGATATGAAAAAAGCCAAAGAAGGCAAATGTGGCGAAGGCAAGTGTGGCGGTGACATGAAAAAAGCCAAAGAAGGCAAATGCGGTGAAGGTAAATGCGGCGGCGATATGAAAAAAGCCAAAGAAGGAAAATGTGGCGAAGGTAAGTGCGGCGGCGAGATGAAAAAAGCGGCTGAAGGTAAAGCCAAAGAAGGCAAATGTGGTGAAGGTAAGTGTGGTGGTGCTAAATAATCAATCTGATGATTAGCAGGCTGATTTAGCAGCAGAAATCGATTTATAGCTTTCATGCCGATTAAATCTACGCCAATATAAGGCCTGTTATACAGGCCTTTTTAGTTGGTAACTTTCATTAATTTAACTGATTAATTGTGTGTTTGAGGTGATAAATGGCAAAACAAGCAACAGTGGGACTGGGTTTGCGCCGAGAAATGCTTGATGAGTTTTGTCAGCATGTGCCTGATGAAATAAACTTTTTCGAAGTGGCGCCTGAAAACTGGATGACCCTAGGCGGTAAGTTTGGTAAGCAGTTTAGGCAACTTACAGAGCAACATGAATTTTTTTGCCATGGTTTATCTTTATCTATCGGCAGCCCACATGCGTTAGATACTGAGTTCGTTAAGCAAGTAAAACGCTTTTTAGATAGCCATCAAATCAATATCTACTCTGAGCACTTAAGTTATTGCTCTGGTAGCGGCCACATGTATGACTTAATGCCGATCCCCTTTACCGAAGAAGCGGTAACTTATGTTGCAAAGCGTATTAACCAAGTTGAAGATATTTTAGAGCGGCCGTTTATTTTAGAAAATGTGTCTTTCTACGCTGCGCCCGGCGCGAAAATGACTGAGCAGCAATTTGTTAATGCTGTGCTGGATGAGGCAGATTGTAAACTGCTGCTTGATGTTAATAATATTTATGTAAACTCAATAAACCATCAATATGATGCCGCTGAATTTCTCAGCTCAATGCCGACCAAGCGGATTGAATATATGCATATCGCGGGTCATTATGAAGAATCATCCCAGTTAATGGTCGATACCCACGGCGCTGATGTGATTGATCCTGTTTGGCAATTATTGCAACAGAGTTATCAGCAACATGGGGTGTTTCCGACATTATTAGAGCGTGACTTTAATATCCCCAAAACCGCTGAATTACTGCAAGAGATCAATCAAATTCATCGCTATCAACAAGCCGCAAAAGCGATCAAAAGGAGTGCTTAATGGATTTTATTAACACTCAACAAGCCTTTATGGATTATATTCGCGATCCCAGCAAGCCACTGCCACAAGGCATGACATTTGAGCGAATGAATGTTTACCGTGAGCTATTTTTCAATAACATCAATGGCTTTGTGTCAGGCGCGTTTCCGGTACTGAAAAGTCTTTATACTGATGATGCATGGACCAAACTCATTCAACAGTTTTTTGTAAGTTTTGACTGTAAAACCCCCATATTTATTGAAATATCCCAAGAGTTTATCTGTTTTTTGCAAACTCAATATCAGCCTGCGGATTACGACCCTGCCTTTATGTTGGAGCTAGCACATTACGAATGGCTAGAGTTATATATTGCCACTGTTTTCGATGATGTTAATGAGCAGCCAATTGCCAAAGACTTGATTACCGAGCTACCGCTAAAGCTGTCAGTGACCGCCACTGTGGCGCAATATCAATATGATGTGCAGCACATCAGTGTCGATTACCAACCCACAGAGCCCAGTGAGCAGGGGCAAAGCTTTTGTGTTTATCGCGATGAACATGATGAAGTTAACTTTTTAAAGTTAAACCCATTAACAGCCCAAGTGTTAGCCTATATTGCTCAAGCCGAGCAATGTTACTTTAATGATGTATTGACATGGCTTAGCGAGACCTACCCACAGATGACGCCGGAAACCTTATCTAATGGCTGCTTGCAAATGTTGCAACAATTGGCCGACAAAAGGGTTATCTGTTCGTTAACACAGGCTTAAACAGTGGATAAAACTCCTACTTAATTTGTGGTTTATATTAAAAGTCTTTTTACATACAATAGCGCGAATTTTGTGATCCAGTTCACGCTGCTGTAAGGCGGCCAACATTACTGTTAGGAAGTAAAAACTATGAGTCAGCCGTTTAAAGACCCATTTAACATTATGTATTTTATTGGTTTTATTCTTGTTTTATTGTTACCAACGCTACCAGCGTCTCTATCTGCCTTGCGACTTGCAGGCTTAATTTAACTGCCAATCTCAGTTATTATACCGCTCAGTTAAGTCATAGAGTCGGTTATCCAAAAACCATTCTATTGAATGGTTTTTTTTGATTTGGGCTTGGAGTCATATGGCGTTAAAACGAGGCTTGTTCCTCATTACTGGTTTAACGAGCTTAACGCTTGGCACCATTGGTATTGTGGTGCCCTTATTACCAACAGTGCCTTTTATCTTGCTGGCTGCTTATTGTTTTGCCCGCTCAAGTACGCGGATGCATCACTGGTTGATGACTCATCCTTGGTTTGCTCAAGGGTTAAATGATTGGCAAGATAAACGAGCAATCAACAAACGGCTGAAGAAAAAAGCCATGATAATGACCACCTTAAGCTTTGTTGTGAGCATTTTAATTGTGCCATTAGTTTGGGTGAAAGTGATGCTCGCTTGCATGTTATGTTGCCTACTGGTTTATCTGTGGCAGATCCCAGAGTTAGATTAAAAGTTACCTTTAATTTGCTCGTTAGTTGCAACTATCTTAAAACATGCTTAGTATCACTGCCATTGAGTGATATGCCAGAAACTATATTTTCAATTTCAAGCTAATGATATTGAAAATGATGGCTATTAAAACATTCCTTTTACAATAGATTATCTAATATGACTATGAACTCAGAACGTTTAGCGCTTATCAAAAACAGTATTAAAGCTATTCCTGATTACCCAATCCCAGGCATTATGTTTCGCGATGTCACCAGCCTTTTAGAAGACTCTGAAGCTTATAAAGCCACTATCGCTTTATTTGTAGAGCATTATAAAGATCAAGGTTTCACTAAAGTTGTCGGTACTGAAGCGCGTGGATTTTTATTCGGTGCGCCATTAGCATTAGAGCTTGGTATTGGTTTTGTACCCGTACGTAAGCCGGGAAAATTGCCGAGAAAGACGATTGCGCAAACATACGATCTTGAATACGGTAAAGACACCTTAGAAATTCACGTAGATGCGATCACCCCTGAAGATAAAGTATTGGTCGTTGATGACTTACTTGCTACAGGCGGCACCATTGAAGCAACGGTAAAATTAATCCGTGAATTAGGCGGCGAAGTTAAGCACGCTGCATTTGTTATTTCTCTGCCAGATATCGGCGGCGAAAAACGTCTTGAAGGTTTAGGGGTTGAGTTATTGACCTTATGTGAGTTTGAAGGCGAATAGCCAAGCACGTATAATATGTTAGCGGCTTTGTTGAGCTTAACTCAATAAAGCCTGATTTTTGCTCTGCATCGATTGAATCTTCAGCAAATTATCCAGCCTTTTAGAGTAGCAATAGCCTGTGATTGATGAGCATGCTATTGTTATTTTTATTTTCGGGTACAATTAATTACCATTGGTATTATTTAGATCATCCCGTTTCATTAAAGCTTGGGGAATTCCATGTCTTATCAGGTGTTAGCCCGTAAATGGCGCCCTGCCAAATTTGAAGAAATGGTAGGGCAGTCACATGTTCTACTGGCACTTACAAATGCACTCACACAGCAACGATTACATCATGCGTATTTATTTACTGGCACTCGAGGTGTGGGTAAAACCAGTTTAGCGCGCCTATTTGCTAAGGGGCTTAACTGTGAGCAAGGGGTCACTTCGACACCTTGTGGCGTGTGTTCAAGTTGTGTTGAAATTGCCCAAGGCAGGTTTGTTGATCTTATTGAAGTGGATGCGGCCTCAAGAACTAAGGTCGATGATACCCGTGAGCTACTTGATAACGTGCAATATAAGCCTTCAAGAGGCCGTTACAAAGTCTACTTAATCGATGAAGTACATATGCTGTCTCGAAGTAGTTTTAATGCCTTACTGAAAACCCTTGAAGAGCCGCCTGAGCATGTGAAATTTCTACTGGCCACCACAGATCCGCAAAAATTGCCGGTGACTGTGTTGTCTCGCTGTTTACAATTTAATTTAAAAAGTCTGTCTCAAGATGAAATTACTAAGCAGCTAGATTTTATCTTAACTCAAGAGCAATTAACCTTTGAGCCCCAAGCATTAACACTATTGGCAAAAGCGGCTAACGGCAGTATGCGTGATGCCCTGAGCTTAACCGATCAAGCGATTGCCTTTGGTAGCGGCCAAGTGATGCACCAACAGGTGCAAACCATGCTTGGCAGTATTGATGCCCAGCAAGTCTTAGTGCTGCTAAAAGCCTTATGTGATGCCGATATTGCTAACTTAATGCAAACTATTCAGCAAGTGCTGAGTTTTGGCGCAGATGCCGATGAGGTGCTGCGCAGTTTATTGGAATTACTCCACCAAATTACCTTAACGCAGTTTGCGCCAGCCGCGGCGCAGCAGTCGTTATACAGCGAACAAATTTTAGCCTTTGCTCAGCAATTAACCCTTGAGCAAGTGCAGCTTTACTATCAGTTATTGTTAACGGGTCGCAAAGAATTAGGCTTTGCTCCTGATCCTAAATCAGGTCTTGAAATGGCGTTACTTAGAGCCGTGGCATTTGTACCTGAAAAGCCCGTTAAACGTTGGCACACCGATGAGCCAGTAACGATTTCATTGACGCCAGACCCCGTGACCCCAGAAACGGTTAAATCGGCGCCGGTTAGCTCGAAGGCTGACACTGCTACAAATAATGCAGGCGCTTCAGTTGCAGACAATGAAGCAATAACGGCTACTAAGCCAGCCCAAGTAAGCAATACTGCAGTTGATAGCAGTTCTGTGTCTGCGGCAATAACGCTGCCACAAACTGCAAGTATCGCAGCTGAGGACGATAATCTAAATGCTGCTCCCGAGATAGCCGCAGAGCAAGCTATTATCCTTAGTCAAGCTGACAGTTTAGGTTTCAATCAGCAAGCAGCGACTGAAACGCAAGCAGTTGACTCAGGCGTTATTGCAGCGCCAGCAGTTAAAGCCGCTGCAGTAGAAACACCTAGAGTAGAAACGCCAGCAATTGAAACTCAGCCTGTCACATCAACAACATCGTCAAATGAGATGCCCATTGATGCCTACGAGCAGTTTGCTCAGGCAAGTGACGAATCTTATGCTGAATTTGATAACGACGATCACAATCAATATCAGCAGGCAGAAGCAAGTACTCCGCAAGCTAATGTTCAGCAAACTAGTGCCGCGCAAGCTAAGCTTGAGCAAACAACCGTTGATACTACAGAAGCTGACTTAAGCGACATGGATGCTTTACTTGATGCTGTGCTCGCTACCAATGATTCATTAAAGGCGGAATTAAATTCGCTAGCCGAAGAAGGTGAACAAGCAAAAAAGCAACAGGCGGTAGCCAATCCAAGTATTAAAATTCCTGCACCCAAAGCGAAAATGCAGTCGATTGAAAATACCGCCACAGTTGATGCTACTATTGATGTAACCACGCAAGTAAACACAAGTGCAGCAAATGATGCAGCAGATAGACCGCCATGGGAAAAGCCCACTGAATTACCTGCAGCTTCAGTTTTAACTGCAATAGCAACAACAGAGCCTGAGGTGAGCCATAGTGCAGCAACTAACATGGCAGTTGACAATGCACAAACTACTATCGCCGCCGTTGAAGTGCCAACAAGCGCTGTTAATGAGGAGCCGGGAAGTCGTCAGCATGCACACACTGCCATAGCGTCAGCTGAGAATAATGCCCCAGTGGCTGAGACAGCAGTCGCTCACGTATCGACTGAAGTGGCATTAAACGGTCACCATGAAATCTCAGGTGATAGCCTAGATTTGCACTGGTACAAAATTATGTCGCAGTTAAGCATAGGCGGCAGGGTAAGACAGCTCGCCGTTAACTCGGTATGCCAACGACTGGACAATCCGATCCCGTTATTACTTAAACCGGATCAAAAACATTTATCCGCCGAAGTGGCGATTGAGCAATTACAAATTGCCTTATCGGAGCTTTTGGGCGAAGACACAAAGGTGCAAATTCAGGTTGGGCTTGATCCACAACATGAAACCCCACTTGAATTGCGTAAAAGATTTCATCGAGAGTTATTAGCTAATGCAAATTACGCTTTAATTAACGATGACAAAGTACAATGGATGTTTACTCGTTTAGCGGCTCAGCTAAATCCAGATACTTTAGTGTATCCGGTTGAAAAGCTACAGGCGATAGGGCAACAAATTCCAGCATTGACTGTTCAATAAAACAGCTAAAGCGTTATAGGCGTCAAAACTTTGATAGCAATAGCCGCGGATTTATTGCCAATTTATTTTTTTTCAGTAAGATTAGCCCCACTTTGGCTGCTTGCTAATAACCTAATTAAGAGAAAAGACTATGTTTGGAAAAGGCGGTATGGGCAACTTAATGAAACAAGCCCAAATGATGCAAGACAAAATGGCTAAAATGCAGGAAGAAATCGCACGCACTGAAATGACCGGTGAAGCGGGTGCAGGTTTAGTTAAAGTGACCATGACGGGTTCACACAACATTCGTAAAGTTGACATCGACCCTAGTTTGATGGAAGACGACAAAGAAATGTTGGAAGATCTTATTGCTGCAGCATTCAATGACGCAGCACGTCGCATCGAAGAAAACCAAAAGACTAAGATGGCTGAAGTCACTGGCGGTATGCAATTACCTCCAGGAATGAAAATGCCATTCTAAATCTTAAAGGTTTTAAGATTCAAAAGCCCAAGTTTATCTTGGGCTTTTTTGATCGCGTTTCGTTCAGATTAAATTTTCTGCTAAATTGTACCGCCATGTCAGAGTCTTATAAGGATATATTATGCTAACCAAGGTCGGTGAAACCGTTATTAAGTCGAAACATCGAGCCAGTTGTCATTGCGGCGCGGTTGTATTATCACTTTCATTACCCAATGGCATTGAAAAGCCAAGACGCTGTGATTGCTCAATTTGTCGCAGAAAAGGCGCCATTGTGGGCTCGGTAGAATTAGCTGGCATTCAAATCGTAAAAGGCGCGGATGCTCTCAAGTTATATCAATTTAATACCCACACTGCTAAGCACTACTTTTGTCGCCATTGCGGTATTTATACCCACCATCAACGTCGCTCTAATCCTACAGAATATGGCTATAACATTGGCTGCTTAGAAGGTGTTAATCCTTTTGATATTGATGATGTTGTGCTTAACGATGGTATAAATCACCCCGCAGACAGCTAAGCGATAAAAGCATTAATTTGTTAACCCAAGGTTAAAAATATTTGACATGGTTGATTGTTAGCCTAAACTAAAAGCGTGTCAAAAATAGTTAACACCAAGTGAGGTTTAATTAACATGAGTAATGCAAATAAATTACTGCAATGGCTGCAAGAAACGAGCTTTCGAGAAGTCACTTTATCCGTTGATTTACTGGTAACGGGCTATATTTTCTATTTTTATGGTAGCAGCTTATTTCATGCTAGCCCTGAAGAATTAGCTTCAATACAGTGGATTTCAGGTATCTTTTTAGAAATTATAATTTATTCAGTAGTGCTAATGGTGGTGAGCTACATTGCTCTGGCATTAATCACAGACGATGAACTGTCACAACCTATGGATGTACGCGAAAAACAAATTAATCTCATTGGCTATAAGTATTCAGCGATTATTTTGAATGTAGGCGTGATACTGGCCATAGTGCAATACAGTGTTGAAGCCAATGACCTTGGTCTATCACAATTGGGCTTTGCTCATGCGCCGCTGCATATTTTAGTGGTGTCTTTTTTGTGTGCTGAGCTGGCATTTTATGTGGTGCAGCTATACAAGGGGCGTACAGGTGATATTTATGAGTAAACCGGCGATTTCTAACGCTATCCGCACCTTGCGTTTTTTAAATGGTGAAATGACACAAAAGCAGCTTGCTGAATTAATAGGTGTCACTAGGCAAACCGTGATGGCCATTGAGTCTAATAAGTATTCACCCACTCTTGAAGTGGCTTTTAAAATTGCTGAAGTGTTTGAACTGCCGCTAGATCAGGTATTCAGTTATCACCCCGAAAGTGATACTAAGTCCTAGCACTAATAGTTAGCAAGCTAGCTAGCCTTGGCAACAGTTAATACTGACAAAGAAACGCTAACCGAACTGACGAGTTCTGTGTTGTGAGTAGCATTAGCAATAACATCATTCTTTTGTCGCAATCATAATTACAGTACCATACGCACATTGATGCTGATTGAATGGTTTATTAACTTAAATCAGCACGCTTAATTAATAAAATAAGGCAATGAAGTATTTATGAAATTTAGTCCACTGGTTGATGAGCTTATCGAATCTTTGCGCTGCTTACCGGGTGTCGGACCAAAATCAGCCCAACGCATGGCGTTTCAATTATTAGAGCGTAACCGCAAACAGGGCCATAAATTAGCCAGTGCGTTAGAACGTTCAATGAGTGAAGTGGGGCATTGCCAAGCCTGCCGTACCTTTACAGAAGAGCAGCTATGTCCGATCTGTAGTAGCCCTAAACGGGGTAATTCAGAAGTAATTTGTGTGGTTGAAACCCCAGCTGATGTGTTAGCCATTGAAGCGGGTGGCCATTTTAGCGGCCGCTATTTTGTGTTACTTGGGCATTTATCACCCCTTGATGGTGTGGGCCCTGAAGAGCTTGGCTTAGCGTTATTAGAGCAACACCTTGCATCAGATGATGTCACAGAGTTGATTTTAGCAACCAACCCCACAGTAGAAGGTGATGCCACGGCGCATTTTATTGCTGATATGGCCCGTAGACATAATGTAGTGATCAGCCGAATCGCCCACGGAGTCCCTGTTGGTGGTGAGCTTGAGTATGTTGATAGCACCACGTTAGCGTTGTCATTCAATGGTCGTATTCCGCTGTAGTTGCTAACTGTAGTTATAAATGATAGTTGCGAACTGTAGTTATAAATGATAGTTACGAACTGCAGTTATAAATGATAGTTGCGAACTGTAGTTATAAATGATAGTTACGAACTGTAGTTATAAATGATAGTTACGAACTATAGTTGTGAATTTGTGTCTTATTTTAAAGCCCAGCTTATGAGTGAGTAAGCTGGGCTTTTTGTTTCCAATATTAGCCGTTATTAGCTCAAATCGATTGCTAATCGCCAGTTATTTCGCCAGTTCATGGTTTTTTTTCAGCAATAAAATAATTTCCCCTTGAATTCTATTTATCGCGCCCCATTTCCTAGGTAACAAAGATTTTTATACCGTGTTGGATACAACATGGTTGATGTATTAACGTAAACAAGGGAAATTTTCATGTCTCAACAAGAAACGCATGGCTTTCAAACCGAAGTAAAACAGCTTCTACATCTGATGATCCATTCTTTATATTCAAATAAAGAAATTTTCTTACGTGAACTAGTCTCAAATGCTGCGGATGCGGCAGATAAGCTACGTTACTTAGCATTAACTGATAACGCATTATATGAAAGCGATACTGAACTGCGTGTTCGTATTAGTACCGATCAAGAAAAAGGCACTGTTACTATTGAAGATAACGGTATCGGTATGACACGTGATGGTGTGATTGAACATTTAGGTACGATTGCAAAATCAGGTACTGCAGACTTCTTTAAAAACTTATCAGGTGAAGAGTCAAAAGATTCGCAGCTTATCGGTCAATTTGGTGTAGGTTTTTATTCTGCCTTTATCGTTGCTGATAAAGTCACTGTACGTACCCGTGCAGCAGGTGCAGCAGTTGATCAAGCGGTTCTGTGGGAGTCAGCAGGTGAAGGTGACTTTACCGTTGATACCATCACTAAAAATAGCCGCGGTACTGAAATTACCCTTCATTTACGTGATGAAGAAAAAGAATTCGCTGATGATACTCGTTTGCGCTCAATCATTACTAAGTACTCTGATCATATCTCAGTACCAGTAGAAATGTTTGAAGCTGGCCTACCAGAAACAGATGGCGAAGATGGCGAGAAAATCCCTGCTACTGAAGGCGAGTGGAAGCCAATGAACAAAGCCACTGCGCTTTGGACTCGTAGCAAATCAGATATATCAGATGAAGAATATCAAGAGTTCTACAAGCATATTTCTCACGACTATGCTGATGCAGCAACGTGGTCTCACAACCGTGTTGAAGGTAAGCAAGAATATACCAGCTTATTGTATATCCCAACCAAAGCCCCTTGGGATATGTTTAACCGCGACGTTAAGCATGGTCTAAAACTATTCGTTCAACGTGTATTTGTACTAGATGATGCTGAACAGTTTATGCCAACTTATTTACGTTTTGTTAAAGGCTTAATCGATTCAAATGATTTGCCACTCAACGTATCGCGTGAAATCTTACAAGATAACAGCGTAACTAAAGCATTGCGCACTGGTGTGACTAAGCGCGTTCTTGGCATGCTAGAAAAAATGGCTAAAAACGATGCTGAAAAGTATCAAGCTTTCTGGGCTGAATTTGGTCAAGTATTAAAAGAAGGCCCAGCTGAAGATTTCGCTAACCGTGAGCGTATTTCTGGTTTACTGCGTTTTGCTTCAACCCATAACAATTCACCAGTGACAGATGTGTCATTAGATGATTACATCAGTCGCATGAAAGAAGGCCAAGATAAGATTTACTATATCGTGGCTGATAGCTATGAAGCGGCAGCTAACAGCCCGCATTTAGAGCTACTGCGCAAGAAAGACATTGAAGTTCTATTAATGTCAGAGCGCATCGATGAATGGCTAATTAACCACTTAACTGAATTTAAAGACAAGAAGCTTCATTCAGTTACTCGCGGTGATTTAGAGCTAGGTGAACTTGAAGATGCTGCTGAAAAAGAAGCTCAAGAAAAGTTAGCTGGCGAAGCTGAATCATTAGTATCACGTATTAAAACAGCGCTAGAAGGTAAAGTATCAGATGTTAAAGTGACTTCTCGCTTAACGGATACCCCTGCATGTGTGGTTGCCGGTGAAGGTGAAATGTCATCGCAAATGATTAAGCTTATGCAATCAGCAGGTCAGCCTGTACCTGAGTCTAAGCCGACATTTGAAATTAACCCACAGCATCCGCTGGTTGAGCGTCTAAATGACGAGCAAGATGAGCTAGCATTTGCTAACTGGGCAGATTTGTTATTACAACAAGCTCAGCTTTCAGAAAAGGGCAGCTTAGCGGATCCATCGGCATTCATTAAGTTAACCAACCAAATGCTAGTGGCGAGCTTAAAATAGTCATTAGTATTGCAATAAAGCGGGCTTAGGCCCGCTTTTTGTTAGCTATCACGAAATAGTTAAAAGGAATCAATATGGAACATATTATTAATTTAACTAAAGAAAATATTCAGCAAATTGTTGATGCTTCGATGGATAACTTTGTGGTGATGTCTTTTTGGGCACAACAGCAACCGCAAAGTGTACAAATGCTACAAGTGATGGAACAGATTGCCAATGAGCAAGCTGGGCGCTTTATCCTTGCGAAAGTGAATTGTGAAGCTGAGTTAGAAATTGCTAATTACTTCCAAATTCAGAGCTTACCTACCCACCTAGTGCTGAGTAAAGGTCAGCCGGTTGATGGTTTCGCTGGGGTGCAAAGTGCAGCGCAAGTGAATGAATTACTTGATAAGCATCTTCCTGCGTTATGGGTAACAGATTTTAATGCTGCAAAAGCGATTTTGGTTGAAGCAGGCATTGAAAAGCCAAGCGACGAAAAACTTGAACAAGCCTTAGCATTACTGAAAAGTGCCTTTGCTGAATCTCAGCAACAAGCAGAAGTGGCCTTAGTGCTTATCGATGTTTATTTACAATTGGGCATACTGGCTGAAGCTAAGACCTTATTAGATACGATAGGGCTTGCAGATCAAGACAGTTACTATCAGAACTTAAAAGCCAAGTTAGCCCTAGCAGAAGACGCTGCAGATACCCCTGAAATTCGTCAGTTACAACAATCATTACAACAGCAGCCTGGTAATATTGAACTGACTATCGATTTGGCCAAAGCATTGAATCAAGCTAATCGTGGCGAAGAGGCACTTGAGTGTTTATTTGCCATTTTAGAGAAAGATTTATCCGCTGCGGATGGAAAAGTTAAACAAGTGTTTATGGAAATATTGACAGCACTAGGGCAAGGCAACGCCATAGCCAGTCAGTATCGCCGCCGTTTATACAGTTTACTGTATTAAACACGGAAAATTTTCGTATTAGATATTGGTCTAAATCTTGAGGTTTTACCTTCTAAAGACCGTCTAAATGTGCGAAAATCGCCGCCTAAAAATATGAAAGCAATATAGAGGACTTTTGAGATGCGCATTATACTATTGGGTGCCCCTGGTGCCGGTAAAGGTACACAAGCTCAGTTCATTATGGAGCAGTACGGTATCCCACAAATCTCAACTGGTGATATGCTGCGTGCAGCAATTAAAGCTGGCACTCCGTTAGGATTAGAAGCTAAATCAGTGATGGATGCGGGCCAGTTAGTATCAGATGACCTAATTATTGGTTTAGTTAAAGAACGTATTGCCCAAGATGATTGTGCAAAGGGTTTCTTACTTGATGGTTTCCCTCGTACTATTCCTCAAGCAGACGCTATGGTTGCTAATGGAATTGAAATCGATCACGTGATAGAAATTGATGTGCCTGACGAAGAAATCGTTAAGCGTATGAGTGGTCGTCGTGTTCACTCAGGCTCTGGCCGTGTTTATCACATTATCTTCAACCAACCTAAAGTTGAAGGTAAAGATGACGTCACTGGTGAAGACTTATCTATCCGTCCAGATGATGAAGAATCAACTGTACGTAAGCGTCTTGGTATTTATCATGAGCAAACTAAGCCGCTAGTAGAATACTATGGTAAAGTCGCAGCTGCTGGTAACACTCAATACACTAAGTATGATGGTACTCAAACTGTTGCCGCTGTTAGCGCGCAAGTAAAGCAGTTGTTAGGTTAATACCTACAAAGTAGTATTTTTATACTGTTGAATTATAAAAAAAACCTGCATTGCAGGTTTTTTTATGTCATAAATAAAATCATCGTCACAAAAACTGAGAATGATTGACATCTATCTTGGTGTTGATTGTATTTGTGTTAAAATTAGCGTTTGGTAATAAGAACGTTTCTATTAAAGCGTTACTGTTTTCAAAAGCTGTGAATAACCCATAATCCTTATTGCATGGATGCCTACTCAAGAGAGTTTAAGATGAAGTTCCCTGGTCAACGCAAATCTAAGCACTATTTCCCAGTAAACAACCGAGACCCATTATTGGCTCAGTTAACCCAGCAAGAGCAGTCTGTATCTACCTATATTTGCGGTATTGACCAAACTCTTGTGGATATTGAAGCAAAAGTCGAAGATGAGCTACTGGGCCGTTACGGGCTTCCAAAAGGCAACTCAACTCTTATTGATGATCAGCAAGCTCACGAACTTTATAATGAACTAAAAAACAATGAGATGATCAGCGATGAATTTGCTGGTGGCACCATTGGTAATACCGTTCATAACTACTCAATTTTAGCTGATGACCGTTCGGTATTATTTGGCGTTATGAGCCAGAATATCATGGTCGGTAGTTATGCCTATCGCTACCTTTGTAATACCTCCTCTAAAGTGGACTTAAACTACCTGCAGCCAGTAGATGGCCCTATCGGTCGTTGTTTTACTTTGATCTCTGCTGAAGGTGAACGTACCTTTGCGATTAGCAAAGGTGCAATGGATAAGCTAACCCCAGAATATATTAATAAAGACGTGGTTCAAGGTAGTTCAGCGCTAGTTTTAACTGCGTATTTAATGCGTGCCAGCGAAGGTGATTTAATCACTGAAGCGGCAATGAAAGCGATTGAATATGCTAAAGAAGCCGATGTGCCAGTGGTATTGACCTTAGGTACCCGCTTCTTAATTCAAGAAGACCCTAAATGGTGGCAAGATTTCATTTGCGATAATGTAACAATTTTGGCGATGAATGAAGACGAAGGCGAGGCCTTAACGGGGTTCAGCGATCCGCTATTAGCCAGCGAAGCGGCCTTAGAGTGGTGTGATATGGTGTTGTGTACTGCAGGACCGTTAGGTTTATATACAGCAGGCTATACTGAAGACTCTGAAAAAAGAGCCACAGCCCATTTATTATTACCGGGCGCAATTCCTGAATTTAACCGTTACGAATTCTCGCGTCCTAAACGTAAATCAGACTGTACTACACCGATTAAAGTGTATGCTCATATCTCGCCTTATATGGGTGGACCAGATTATATCCGCAATACAAACGGTGCCGGAGATGGAGCGTTATCAGCATTACTGCATGACTTAGCAGCTAATACTTTCCATAAAACCAATGTACCGGGTTCAAGTAAGCATCAGCGTGATGGCCTGTGTTATTCATCTTTCTCGCAAGTGTGTAAATATGCTAACCGCGTCGCTTATGAAGTATTAGCCCAGCATAGCCCAAGATTATCTCGTGGTTTACCTGAGCGTGAAGATAGTTTAGAAGAGTCATACTGGGAAAGATAACCAGACAGGTTTTCCGTTTATATAATCAGTGACTAAATCAAGGGCAATCACCAAGTGGTGATTGCCCTTTTTGTTTGCATCAAGATAAACAAGTACTTGGTAGACGCTGAAAAATTCAGTAGGATGTTGAATATGCAGAAACATACCTCATTTTAAGTAATTCTGGTTTTAAAAATACATTGGAGAGCATTGTGAAGGGACAAATCTTAAGAGAAATGAAAGTACTTAAGGCGATTGAACCTGCTTATGAAGTCGAGCGCCGCGTAGCATTTCTTAAAACCAAATTGGTCGAGGCTCACAGCCATTGTTTGGTATTAGGGATTAGTGGTGGCGTTGACTCATCTGTAACCGGCAGATTATGCCAGTTAGCGGTAGACAGCTTAAATGCTGACAATCCACAGCAGGCTTACCAATTCATTGCGGTGCGTTTACCATATCAAGTACAAAAAGATGAAGATGAAGCTCAGCTTGCATGTCAATTTATTCAACCCTCAAAGCAGGTAACAGTGAATATTGCTGATGGGGTTATTGGTGTGCATAACGCAACGGTTTCAGGACTTGAGGATGCCGGTATTCAAGTCGCTAATAATGTTGATTTCATTAAAGGTAACGTCAAAGCCCGTATGCGAATGATTGCTCAATATCATATTGCAGGCCTAACTGGCGGCTTAGTCATTGGCACCGATCATAGTGCAGAAAATATTACCGGTTTTTATACTAAATTTGGTGACGGCGCCTGTGACTTAGCACCCTTGTTTGGTCTTAATAAGCGTCAAGTTCGCCAATTAGCCAGTTACCTTGGAGCGCCAGATATATTAGTGACCAAAGCGCCAACGGCAGATTTAGAAGACGATAAACCGCAATTAGAAGATGAGGTGGCATTAGGGCTAAGCTATGATCAAATCGATGATTTCTTAGAAGGCAAAGAGGTTGATAGCTTTGTTGAAGATAAACTTATTGCGATTTACCAGCGCACCCAACATAAGCGTCAACCTATCCCGACGATTTATGACTAATTTAACTTCCCACTAGCTTAGAGCAAGGATTGTTTAAGTGAGCTTAAATAGCGCCTTAGCTGCTCAATTAACACATTGGGAAACTGGCGGTAATCTAAATATGGCGTGATGAGTATCTGCTCATGCGCCATTATTTTTTGGCTTTCATCTATGGCGGTTAACGCAGATATAAACGATTGATCGCTTATATTAGCGAATGCAGCTTGGCCACAAATGATATGAATATGGCTATTCACACTAAGCTTAGTAGCATTAATGATAATGTTACATTGACTAAAATCTACCCGCTTTAAATCATCAGTAGCTTGCGGATTAAATAATTGGTTGCGGCAATCTCGCCATGTATCTGGCGCTTTATCAGTAACAGCAATCTTGGCCATGATAGTAAATATTTTTCGCCAATGATTGCCATTATCGTTAATGATTTGCTCGATAGCATTTGTATTTTGCCAATGCCATGCTTTGGAGACTTTAGGTGGCGTTGGCAAATAGAATGTGATTTCAGCTTTTTCAGAGCCTAATAAAATAGCTTTTGAGCTAAGCTCGGCGTTTGGCTTAGTCGCGTTATTTGTGATAACAGCAGGCTTTGTATGAATGCTTGGCTGAGTTGATTTCATTGTGGGTTTGCTACTCAATATTTTCGGCCTGATGGCATATTATTATTTGTAAATTCAGACTCTTTTTAGACTATCATTAAAACTATACGGACAAAAATTAATTTCATAGGACTGGCGAATGAAAGCAATAGTAATCGGTTCGACTAAACATCTGTTATTTTTTGCTATTTATGGTTTTATTGCCAGTTTACTGCTTTTTATCGCCGCCGTGGTGTGGTTTTTAACGGCTCGCTCTGAATTAGAGATTTGGCATACAACACGCTTGAAAAGTGAGTATCATCAACAGTCTGGCTTAACAGACTTTTCCCAGTATCTTGCTCTTGAAGACAAGCTATTTAATGAGTTAGACCGCAAAATATACCAACAATATACTCCTAAGCTGGCTTCACCTATTAATCGTTACGAAGCCAATAGCTTATCAGATCCAAATCATTGGGATGTAAACTGGAATCGCTCTTTTGAGTGGTCAAACCCCGATGCCAATTATGGCATTTTATTTCTCCATGGTATGTCAGACTCCCCTTATGCGATTTCAAACCTAGCGCGACATTTTAGCGCTTCAGCCGATGTTTTAGGGCTACGTTTACCAGGGCACGGCACTATTCCTGCTGGCTTAGCAGATATCACTTGGCCAGATTTAGCCAGCGCAGTAGCATTAGCGACTCAGCACATGAAGCAAAAATTGGCCGGTAAACCGTTATATGTCGTGGGCTTTTCTACCGGTGCAGCACTGGCATTAAACCTTCAACTAGAAGCAATTGCTGTTAATAACCCTACAGATTATCAAGCAATGATGTTTCTTTCGCCAGCTATAGGGTTAGCGCCCATTGCAGCAGGCGCAAAGTGGCAAGCGAGGTTAGGGCGTTTAATTAATCAAGAAAAACTGTTTTGGAATACCATTGAGGTTGAATACGACCCTTTCAAATATATCTCATTTGCAGTGAATGCCGGTGACGTTGTTTATCAACTGGCTGAAAGAAATCAATATTTAATAAAACAATTTGATCAGCAGCAATTAGCCAATATTCCTCCTATTTTAACCTTCCAGTCAATTGCAGATGATACCGTTTCTACTAACGCGGTGGTCGAGCATTTGTATCAATATTTACCCTCAGATAAGCATAGCTTAGTGATATTTGATATCAATCGTAACCGTAATAATCATCAATTGATCACTAAAAACTTGTTAAACGAAATGGGGCCACTTTGGCTCAACATGCCCATGAACTACCGTTTAAGTTTAATTGAAAATAGCCAGCAATCTGAGTATGGCGTGCAAGAGCAAAACTTGGTTGAGAGCGAAGAGGGAGCAACAGTAGACTTAGCACTGAAATGGCCAGCTGGGGTGTATTCATTATCGCATGTTGCCTTGCCTTTTCCTGAAAATGACCCCTTATACGGACCACATTATCAGCCTCAAAGTCAGCATATTCAGATAGGGCAGGCAATCTTTAAAGGTGAGCGGGGATTGTTTGGGATCCCCGCAGCAGAGATGTTAAGACAGAAATGGAATCCATTTTATCCGTATATGTTAGATAGATTGGAGCAGTTTATTGAGCCGTGATTATCGCGGTAGCTAAACTCGTCACTAGCTTAGCGATTATGGTTTTGATATAAAACGTTAGTGGGCTACTCTGGGTCACTTGGATCATTAATCACATCAATAATGACTTTATTTCGCCCTTGCTCTTTTGCTTTGTATAGGTTGTCATCTGCAACTTTTATCCAGTGATCAATGTCTTTAGAAAAGTTGGCGTTAGCCGTTATCGCGCCAATACTGGTGGTGACTGAAAAGTGCTGTTCATCCGTTGGCGAGTTAATTATTACTTTGGCTAACTGTTCTCTAAAATGATTGAGATGCTGCTCAATTTTAAGGGCATTAGATAAAGGCAATATCAAAATAAACTCTTCACCACCATAGCGAGAAACGATATCGGTATCGCGTTTAAATTGCTGTTTTAATAGTTTAGATACGACTCTTAAGCATTCGTCCCCAGCCAAATGACCGTAGCTATCATTGACCTGTTTAAAGTAATCTAAGTCAAGGATAGCAATGGTAATGGCATGCTCACCTCGCAGACAAAAATCCAGCAAGCTATCAAATCTATCTTCTGCATAACGGCGATTATAAAGCCCAGTTAGTGGATCTTTATCCACTAATGCCAATAACTTTTGATTGGCTTTTTCAAGCTCATCGGTGCGAATCGCGACAGTTTCTTCTAGCTCCAGTTGGTGCTTAAGTAAGTCACGTTTACTGGCGGTGAGGCTCTTGTACAGGTTATATACTTCTTCTGATGTACTTTCATTATCAATTTGTTCTTTTAATTCAGTACCACTGATTTGTCCGAATTGATTAGCCACAATTTCTAATGAGTTAGTGAGTAAACGACACACTCTGGAGGAGATTGAAAAGGTCAAAATGATGGAGATGAATAGCATCAAGTAGGTGCCTAGCATTTGTGTTTCGGCGGTTTTAACTAACGGAGACAGTGGCTGTAATACATACAACTTCCAACCATTGTTTAGTCGATTACTGATGTACACGTATTCAGGTGATGTGGCGGTTAAGTTGTGAATATTGATCACATTTAAACTGGTGCGGTAATTTCCTTTTTCATTTGAATAGGTAAATTCTACGTGAGTGCTTAAGTTTAGAGAAGGGGTGGAATAAATGATGTTGTTATTGTTATCAACGATGATAATAAACTCTTTATCCCCTGTTCCATTTTGATTATCTATCTTAGAAAAGAACGCTAAATCCAGCGAGCCTTCAATAATTCCACTGACCTTTGATTGATCATTATTGTGATAAAAAGGGGCACTGATGGCGATAATTGATTCGTCACCAAAGCCGCGGCCTTTAAACACAGGCGAAACAAACAAGCGCTGATTATAAAAAGACTCAATAAAGTAGTCTCTATCTGAAATTGATAAATCCAGAGGTTGCCCTGTTTTATTGAGCATAATACTGCTGGGGCTTGCGGCAATCACTTGAGCATCAGTGTCTGCCAGCAGCATAGTAATAAAACTAGGATAATGCTGATGCAGTTTGATTAAAACTTGTTGTAATTCACTGTAGGATGACGTCGTTAAGCTGATTAAATCTGCTGCATAATCAATGACCATTTTATGTTCATTAAGGTATTGCTCGGTTGCCGTACTAATATGTTCGGTGGTGTCAGTTAAATTTCGCTTCAGTAACTCTTGTTGTTTTTCAAGAAACAAATAATTAAAAGTCAGTGCTGATAATAACAAGCAAAGGGTGATCATTAACGTCATAAAGTAGGTGACTTGAGCGTTAAAACTACGACGTTTTTGGTTGGTTTTTGTGTCATTTAACTGCCACGTATTAGGAATAAACAAGATGAACAGTGACGCCAAGCCAGCGTAAATTAAACCGTTGATGCTTTGCTTGATAATGGCGAATAACATGTGGCTATCTGGAAAATCAGCAAGTGTCACCATGTATATATAGGTTAATGGCATACCAAGAGCTAACCAATAAATACCACTGCTATATAAGGGAAACAGGCCTTTTCTGCGAGCAATGCCAATGAATATTGCTTCGGTACAAAATAGTAAATATACATGGGGGCTACCCCAAGTGAGCATTAATCCACTTGCGCTGAGTATGGCGGTGACTAAACCATACCAAGGGCCTAAAAGCACAGCTGAAATAACGGTAAAAGTATTACCTAGCACTAATTGGACATTGGCGAATATTGGAATGGGGTAGCAATTAATTACCATTCCTAATAGGCCAAAACAGAGTGCAATCAGGAGGTTTTTTTTATTTATTATAGGAAACTGCAATCGAATACCATGTGATCGAACTGTTATGTAAAAATTTTATACTCGTCAAGCATTTAACTCAAGTGGAAACGATATTGTGGCCCCCGTAATGTGAAAAATCTGAATTCTGCTTGTGAGCTCAATACCCATTTGAGGCAATACTTTCCTGCTGCTTATCTTAGTCAATCACTAAATTCAGTTCGACCTTGGTCTACATTAGCTTAATTGGTGATGTAGACATAACTTCAGCATTTCATAGGTTAAGCTGTTGTTAATAAGTAACTATTTTGTTTTTTCTATAACTGGCCAAACCAAATCTTAGACTAAGGTCGTGATTGTGGTCACATTTTGAGTTGTTAGATTAACTATCGACTTAAAAAATAATTAGCACTGGGGAGTCACTATGAGTTTCGAAAATCAAGATACAGCAAGTGGGTACTGGCGTGAGAATTTACGCTTAGTATTGGGGTTGCTGGCAATTTGGGCTGCAGTATCATTTGGCTGCGGTATTTTACTGGTCGATGTTCTTAATGAAGTCCACTTCATGGGCTTTAAATTGGGATTCTGGTTTGCACAACAAGGTGCCATGTATGTGTTTGTTGCACTGATTTTTGTGTATGTAGCGAAAGCGAATGCTTTAGATAAAAAATATAACGTACACGAAGACTGAGGAATAAATCATGGATGTTCAAACTTTAACTTATATTATCGTGGGCTTGACGTTTGCCCTGTACATCGGTATCGCAATATGGTCTCGTGCTGGCTCAACTAAAGAGTTTTATGTCGCTGGTGGCGGCGTGCCGCCAGTTATGAACGGTATGGCAACAGCGGCGGATTGGATGTCCGCGGCATCATTTATATCACTTGCCGGTATTGTTTCATTTACTGGTTATGATGGTTCTGTCTATTTAATGGGCTGGACCGGTGGTTATGTTCTGCTAGCGCTTTGCATGGCTCCATACTTACGTAAGTTCGGTAAATTTACTGTGCCAGACTTTATTGGTGATCGCTATTACTCACAAGCTGCGCGAACTGTTGCAGTCGTGTGTGCGATTTTCATCTGTTTCACCTACATCGCCGGTCAAATGCGTGGTGTTGGGGTGGTATTCTCCCGTTTCTTAGAAGTCGAAGTTGAAACTGGGGTTTATATCGGTATGGCAGTGGTGTTCTTTTATGCTGTTTTAGGCGGTATGAAAGGGATTACTTACACTCAGGTTGCGCAGTATTGTGTGCTTATTTTTGCCTTTATGGTACCAGCCATTTTCATCTCGGTAATGATGACAGGTCATGTGTTACCGCAAATTGGCTTTGGTGCAGAACTTGTTGATGCAGCAGGTAATGGAACAGGAGTTTACCTGTTAGATAAGCTTGATGGCTTGTCGGCAGAACTTGGCTTCTCTCAATATACTGAAGGCTCAAAGAGCATGATTGATGTGTTCTTTATTACTGGTGCCTTGATGTTTGGTACCGCTGGTTTACCCCATGTCATCGTGCGTTTCTTTACAGTGCCTAGAGTAAAAGATGCGCGTGTATCAGCAGGTTGGGCATTAGTATTTATTGCTATTATGTATACCACAATTCCAGCATTGGCAGCTTTCTCTCGTGTAAATATGATTGAAACCATTAATGGCCCAGAAAAAACCGGTGTTGCTTATGAAACAGCGCCTGAATGGATTAAAAACTGGGAAAAAACTGGCTTAATTACTTGGGATGATAAAAATGCTGATGGCAATATCTATTATGCTAAAGGCGATACCAATGAAATGAAAATTGACCGCGATATCATGGTATTAGCAACGCCTGAAATTGCATCTCTGCCAGCATGGGTCATAGCATTGGTCGCTGCTGGTGGTCTTGCGGCGGCACTGTCTACATCTGCGGGTTTATTATTAGTTATTTCTACCTCGGTATCCCATGATTTATTGAAGAAAAACTTCATGCCAGATATCTCAGATAAGAAAGAGCTTTTATTTGCGCGAATTGCCGCGGCGCTAGGTATTGTCATGGCGGGTTACTTTGGTATTAACCCACCAGGCTTTGTGGCCGCGGTTGTTGCGATTGCATTTGGTCTAGCTGCCTCGTCATTGTTTCCTGCCATTGTTATGGGGATCTTTTCAAGAACCGTTAACAAAGAAGGTGCGATTTCAGGGATGGTTTTAGGTTTACTATTTACTGCAAGCTATATCGTGTACTTTAAGTTTGTTAACCCAAGTGCCAATAGCAGTGAAAACTGGTTCCTAGGTATTTCGCCTGAAGGTATTGGTATGCTAGGTATGATGATTAACTTTGGTGTTGCATTTGCTGTTAGCAAAGTCACTGCAGCGGTACCTGCTGACGTGGTTGCTATGGTTGAGTCAATTCGATTCCCGAAAGGCTCAGGTGAAGCGCACGACCATTAAGATTCATACAATATGAATTTTAAAATGTGAGTATTTAATTCTCGGATAAAAAAGCGCTTCGGCGCTTTTTTTATTGGTGACAGTGTTCAATTCTTTATGAACAAATGCTGTTAGCAAGTGTTTAATATTAGTGAGTTAAATATTGCCACTTATGGCCATTGGTCGAATATCAGCCTCAATATAATTTACGTATATTAAATTAATAAGACAGAAAATGATTTGGCAGTAAGTAAGAGGCCCGCGATGAAAGATGCCAGTGAACTGCAACCCATTGTTCAATTTATTAAAGAGTTAGTACCATTTGATAGTCTTTCAGAGACAAATTTAACGCGCTGCTGCAAGCAAATCACCATTGGTTATTACAGTAAAGCATCGGCTGTAGTGCCCTTAGATGCCAGTCATCCACAACTTTATATTGTTCGCTCTGGCGCATTTGAAGTAAGAGACAATCAAGGTGAGTTATTAGATAGGTTGGGCGAAGGAGACTACTTTGGTTTTCCATCTTTGCTATCTGGTGAAAAAGTCAGTAACCAAGTGCAGATTTTAGAAGACAGTTTGGTGTATCACTTAGATCCCGAAACCTTTGATTTTTTGCGTAGTGAAAGCCGCAGCTTCGATCGCTTTTTTAATCGTGCCTTTGCCAGAAGAATGCGTCATCAAGCTAGATTTAAAGCAAAAGACTTAACCACAACCAATCGTATCAATAGTTTAATGTCTGCCGATCCTCTAATTATAAATTGTAATGCCAGTGTCAGTGAGGCGGCGAAAAAAATGCGTTTAGCCAGAGTGTCATCAGTGCTAGTGATGGATAATCAGCAATTGATTGGTATTCTTACCGATCGAGATTTACGTAATCGAGTGCTTGCTGAAGGCTTTGATGGCAATTTGCCGGTTCATCAAGCGATGACTCCCAATCCCACCAAACTTGAAGCTAACGCCTTAGTATTTGAAGCAATGCTGTTGATGAGTGAACATGGCATTCATCACTTACCCATTATGGAACAAGAAAATGTGGTGGGGATATTAACCAGTACTGATATTTTACGCGGCCAGAGTTCACAGCCCTTGTTATTAATCGGCGAAATCGAGCGGCAAACCAATATCCATAGCCTGATCAATGTCAGTAAACAAATTCCGGTATTACTGCAAAATCTAATCAGTGCAGATGCCCGAGCTGAAGAAGTGGGCAGGGTATTAACCTCGGTTACTGATGCATTAACCCGGCGATTAATTATTTTAAATCAGCAAATTTTAGGTGAAGCGCCAATGGCCTTTTGCTGGTTAGCGTTTGGCTCACAAGGCAGGCAAGATCAAGCGGCCTGTTCAGATCAAGATAACGGTATTTTGCTGGCCCATGAGCCTGATGAGCATGCAAAAGGCTATTTTGACGCCTTAACCCATGCGGTTTGTAAAGGGCTGGATCAATGCGGCTATATATATTGTCCCGGGGATATTATGGCGCAAAACCCCAAATGGCGTTTGTCACTGTCCCAATGGCAACAACACTTTGAAAAATGGGTGCTATCACCCGAACCTAAAGCCTTAATGCATGCCAGTATCTTTTTTGATATGCGCTCCGTTTATGGGCCGCAGAATTTATTTGATCAGTTACAACAGCACGTCTTAAGCAACACCAAAGATAATGATATTTTTCTTGCTGGAATGGCGGGTAACTCACTGGTTGAAACGCCGCCGCTAGGCTTTTTTAGAAAGTTTGTGTTAGAGCGTGACGGCAGTGAAGTAAAAGGTATGGATTTGAAACATAAAGGCGTAGCGTTAATCAACGATATCGCCAGAGTGTATGCTTTAAGTGCAGGTATTACTGAAGTGAATACGCCTAAGCGGATCCGAGCATTGATGGAAGCCAATATCATTAACCGTAAAGATGCCCTTAATCTAGCTGATGCACTAGAGTTTATTGCGCATATGCGGTTATCAAATCAAGGTCAGCAGCATACACAACAACAAGAAGTCACCAATTACTTAAAACCGCAGCAAATGTCATCGTTATTGCGACATCAACTCAGGGATGCTTTTAAAGTGGTTCATGATGCGCAATCTGGCTTAAGAATGAAGTTTATGCGAAGTTATTAATGGTATTTCTATGTGGGTTGGCCAGTGATGTTAATTTAGCTTGTGATGTTAATAGTGTGGAGTAAACAACTTAGTGAATGAGTTATGGCTTAAAACGCGCTTACAGTTAGAACTTCTCGGTCAAAAAGACGAGCTTGCGGCTTACCAGTCGAGCGTTAAGCCATGCCTTAGTGCTACGATTGCGGATCTACCGATTATGGCAATAGATCTAGAAATGACCGGGTTAGATCCTCATAACGACCAAATAATCAGTATTGGTATCGTGCCGATTGAGCATGGCGCCATTCCGTTATCAAAAGCCCTGCAAGTGATGGTGACAATCGATGGAAGTGTAGGACAGAGCGCAGCTGTGCACGGGATTATCGATAATCATTTAACAGAAGCGTTATCACTAACACAAGCCATGGCCTGGTTGCTTGCACAAACTCAAGGCTCAATTTTATTAGCTCATCATGCACCAATGGACATTAGTTTTATCCAAAGCCATTTAGAAAAAGTCTATAAAAGAAGCATTAAATTGCCTTTTATTGATACCTTAGCGATAGAAAAACAACGACTTTTACGCCAACATGATGTGCTGCAAGAAGGTAGTTTACGACTGGATGCTTGTCGAAAACGATACGGTCTGCCGACTTATTATGGCCATGATGCCCTCACAGATGCACTAGCGTGCGCCGAATTGTTTGTGGCACAAATAGCCTCTATTGGCGACAGTAAAACCATGAAGGCGGCGCAATTTATTAGTATATAAAGGCAGTAGCCTGAACTTAATCAAATCAGTTTAAATCCAGTAAATAGATATAAAAAAACCAGCACAAGGCTGGTTTAATGGTTTAGCAAGCTGAGTTTACTTTGATTTGTTCATGAAGAAATCAACAGCTGGCTTGATAAGCTCTAAGGCAGTGACTTCACAAGGTGGGAGCTCGGCTGTAGGTGGGTTAATCGGTGTAGTACGCTCACCCCATTTAACTAATGCAGCCGCTGAGGTTAAACCCGCGCCAAAGGCACATGATAAAACAGTTTGACCTGCTTTCAACTTACCTTGTTCAAGAGCATCACAAATCGCAATAGGGATAGTGGCTGCCGAGGTATTGCCATATTTTGCAATATTAACAAAGGCTTTTTCTTTTGGAATTTTCATGCGGCCGATTAAGGTATCAATAATACGTTCATTGGCTTGATGAGGAATAACAAAATCAACGTCTTCTTTATTGATATTGCACTTTTCAAGCACTTTAGTGCTTAGACCGCCCATGCCATGAATCGCGCGTTTAAACACTTCTTGGCCATTTAGATGAATGAAGAAGTCTAAAGAAGATGAATCAAAGCGATCCATTTTGGTACCAAAACCAGAGGCTAAAATATCACGCGCAGCAGGGTCATTATTTAACTCGTAACCTAAAACACCGCCTGGTTGGTCGCTTACTTCTAATACCACCGCGCCGGCGCCATCACCAAATAATACAGCGGTTTCACGGCGAGACCAATCAAGGTAAAAAGACAAACGCTCTGCACCAATAACCAACACTTTTTTATTTTGACCACTTTTGATCATTGAACTACCAAGACCAAGACCGTATAAGAAGCCACTACAGGCCGCGTTGATATCAAACGCGCCGCAAGTTGCACCAATATTGGCTTGCACCGTTGAAGCAATGTTTGGAATTAAAGTGTCAGGGCTTGCTGTTGCTAAGATGATTAAGTCAATCTCACTGCCATCAATACCTGCCGCTGATAACGCATTTTGCGCTGCAACGGTTGCAAGTTCTGAGGTATTTACGTGGCTAATACGTCTTTCGCTGATCCCGGTACGAGTTTTAATCCACTCGTCTGACGTTTCCATAAATGTGGCTAAATCGTCATTGGTCAGAGTTGCTGGTGGGACACATTTTCCCCAGCCGGTAATATGAGCATACTGCATGTGGTGATCTCTCAAATAAAAATTAAAAAATAATCTGGTAATAAAATGTCTTCATTTAATAGAGGGACTGTTACTCCCCACTAAACCTACTTTAAATGCTGGACCACAAGTGCCTTAATGGCTTCTGCTGCATGTAAAATATGTTGTTGTAATAATTTGGTCGCTTTGCCGATATCTTTGCGTTTGCACAATTCGAAGAGTTCGCGATGCTCTCGTTCCGCCGTTGGTATTCCACCGGTTAAAAGTAGCTGTAAACGGATATAGCGATCACAGTTATTATTTAAACCATGGACAACTTCGAGAGTATGAGGTCGATTAGCGGCTTCATATAAGCACGTATGGAACTGAATATTGAGTTCGCTCCAAGTTGCAACTGAGTCCTCTTGCTTAAAAGCCGACTCGAGTTTGGCTAGCACCTTGTCAGCCCGCTCAAAATCATCATCTTGTAGATTAGGAATTGCTTTTGCAAGCAAATCACTCTCTATCATAGCGCGTAGCTCAAATAATTCTGTGACCTGCTCAACAGAAAGCATTGTCGCAGTGGCACCTTTATGGGCTTCAAACTTGACTAACCCTTCAGCCTCTAACTGTACTAAAGCCTCACGAACAGGAATACGACTGACATTAAGTTGCGCAGCAATTGCTGACTGTCTAAGCGGTTCACCCGCTTTGATATAGCCAGAAAGTAATTGTTCTCTCAAAACTTCTACTACAGCTTGGGTGCGAGTTTTATGAATTATTGGCGTTATTTGACTCATTACTTCTTATAATTGTCACAAAATATCTACGGAAGGGTAACCTTTACTGGCGTTATTATAAAGTATCGATGTAAAAAATCTTCCTTTTATAATACATGTGCATATTTAACTAAGTAGTGGGATAATCACTGTAATTGAAATTTTAGGAGTAGTACCGTGAATAAAGCCATTTTTTTAGACCGTGACGGCGTTATCAATATCGATAAAGGCTATGTGCACTTGGTTGATGACTTTGAATACATTGAAGGTGTGTTTGAAGCATGCTTAGCATTTAAAAAAATGGGCTACATGGTCGTGGTGGTGACAAACCAATCTGGTATTGCTCGCGGTATGTATAGTGAAGATGATTTTCACCATTTAACTGAATGGATGGATTGGAACTTTGCTGATAAAGGTGTGGAGTTGGACGGTATCTATTATTGCCCCCATCATCCAGAAAAAGGCCTTGGGGATTACAAACAAGATTGTGATTGCCGCAAACCTAAACCCGGTATGCTTAATAGTGCTGCAGAATTTTTAAAAATTGATATGAGTCAATCTATCATGGTGGGTGATAAAGCCGATGATATGCGCGCTGCTAAAGCGGCAGGCATCCTAACATCGATTTTAGTTAAAACCGGTAAAGTTGTTGATGAAGCTGGGGTAAGTGAAGCCACTGCGGTAGTAAATAGTATTGCAGACGTGCCAGCTTATTTAGAGCAAATTTTATAATAAGCAAATAAATACTTATAAAATGCAACTAACAGGCTAGATTGCCCATGCTAGCCTTGTTGTTTTCTCATTGGAACCTTGCCATAGACCTAACGGTTTAGGTAATTAATAAAGCGCGTTAAGTCTGTTTACGCTTTAACTAAATTACTTTAATCCCACTGCCTTGCAAACTCATCATTAATTCTCTAATTGAGAGTATAAATCCAATGAATTCTGACATGGCGTTTTTGGCATGTTAACCAAATCAGCTTGGTAATGTTCGCAGAGTGCGGTTAACATTTTTTGCCACGGGGCATTGCCTTGATAGTTGGCTAGGTTGTGCCACTGCATAGTGTCAGTATTGACTAAAATGAGCCGTTCAACCTTAGGCAACATGGCGAGTTGCCACTGATTTTCATATACAGAGCGCTGCTTCAAAGCGATATTTTTTTTATAAAACTCGGGTTTCATTACCGCTCGGCCATTGTCTCTTACTTCATATTGTGAAGCGGTTTCTGACATGACTTTATTATCATCGATGAAGCTGGTATTGATAGCGCGAACAGGCAGTGAAGACTCAACAAAAACAAATCGCGTATCATCTAAATCTGTCTGCATCTGTGGAAGCGCTATACCGTCAAATTGCCAATCATTATTTGTCGAATCTGATTTTAAACTAGCCACGATAGTTGGTGCTATATCAATAAGAGAGAATAACCCTGGCACCTTACCTGTGTGGTTAATCGGTTCGCTATGGCGATATCGCAAACTTGCAAGCAATACTTGTGATTGCTCCTGAGACAAGATATTGGTCCCATGGCCCCATGCGGCTACATTGAGTTTTTCAATTTTATCGCTAGGGTTGTTATTGTTATTTTGTATTTCCGTTGCCGCAGTCAATCTATCTTGAGCTAATAAAAAACCTTCACCGTGGTCTGATAGTAGATACACTATGGCATTCTCTAACATGCCACGTTGGCGTAAGCCGCTCATAAAATTGGCTATCTGTATATCTACTGTTTTAATCAATTCTCGATGCATATAATGATTGTAGTTACCGTCCCAGCGTGATTTATCCAATTCAATAAAGTCTTTTGAAGTGAACGGCCAATGTAGCTGACAAAAATGCACCGCTAAGAAATTGGGCGTATCGACAGATAACGCATTGAGCACTTCTTGATTAAACCGCATAGGATCATAGGCTTTACCATAGGCGCGATTAATATATAAATAGGGAAACATATAGCCAGAAATTGGGGTGTTGATGGCAAGGTTAATTAGGGGGATATCTGCTACGTTGGCGATTATGGCATCAGCGGCCCCAACTTTGGGACCAATAACACGATCAAAGCCATAATGCTCATCTATTTGATTAAAGCGGCGCTCATCCATTGCATAGGTTGTTTGATACCCTTTACTTGAAAGTGAGTTTAGGAGCGGCAAATCTTTATTCACTAATTCAGGTGGGGCTAAGTTAAACCTTGCTCCATTATTGACAGGGTATTGTCCCGATAATATACCCATCCATGCCACATATGTTCGTGCTTGTGGTGTATAAGCTTTATCGTAAATTAATGATTTTGCTAATAGCTGATTGAGCTTTGGTGCTATTGAATTATCAGCTCCTCTGTGTGCAAGGTGGTCAGGGCGCAGCCCGTCAATACCGATAACAAAAATATTAGGAAGCTTATTAACCGCTTTGCTAGTGCTTGAAAGCGTGTCGTTATTAAAGAAATTAACAAAGCCAATGCTAACAATTAATAGGCTAATTAAAACAAGGGTTTTATGGGGAGATAAGCTGCTGAAGAGGGCATACATAAAATTACTTAGGAGTAAAAAAAACAGCCCCCAAAGTAGCCAAGGTTCTACTAATATTGTGCCACGAAATATCCCCAACAAAGAGGTGGGGTATAAATATGAGTTTGCCGCAACGACAAGAATACAATGGAGTAGTAGGATCACAATCCAGATCTGTGTCTTAATATTGTCATTGTGGCAATACTGAAACCAAGGCCGGCATGAGAGGGTAATAATTGCAGCCCAACAGGCATGTAGCAATATGACCATAGCTGCGAAGAAACTAAGATCGTACAGTAAGCCTTTACTGAACAAGTGCTGAGTTTTGATATGTGTCATCGCATTAGCAATAGAGAAGGGGGAGTGGTCTTGTATTAACTGTTTATAGTTAAATGCAATCACAATAAGAAAAATTAATACCGCCAGTGTTCTAAAATACGTGCGCATCAAAGAGATTGATGGGACGCTAAGCTTAGCATTGCTTGTTACGGTTTTAGGCATGGCTTATCTCTTATGTTTAATTCCGAGTCATTTTAATCTAACGCTTCATTTTTGTTTTGGTGTAGCCCTTGAACATCATGTTTAGTTTGATGCTGCATTTTTGATTGAGCTTGTATTTGGCTGAATTGAGATGCTGACATGTTACTGAGAGATGAATGGTTAGCGGTTGAGTCGATGTTAATTTGAAAATCCTTGAAATGAGTCAGTAACATATCTTCATTACCCGAAGGCCAATCACCAAGAATAAGGTATCGTTCGGCCAATGTTGCCCCTGATTCTTTATCTGTTTTAAGCGCCAGCCGAGCATTGGCAACAGTCCATGCAGGATAGATGATTAGCAATAACAATAGAGTGATCAAAGCGATTAATGCCACTTGTATAAAATGATCTGTACTAAGGTTGGTTTTCAACATATCCGTTTATTAACTCATCAGATGTAAAAGACCCGTGCAAGTGGGTCACTCAAAGTGGAAAATAATAACCAAAGTATAGATTAATAATGGATAAACAATTTAAAAATAGTCATTAAAATGGTTACAAAGAAGCTAATTAGTCTGAATGCTTGTTATAAAGCCTGTAGTGTACTAAACCTTGAACTATGGCTACACCACGTTACTAGCCTATGATATTAATCTGAGAAGTTATGCTTACGCATAATTATATTAGGGTTCAGGTGCTATGAAATCACATCTACTTAGCGGTCTTATTGATTGTTATTTTTATAACGTGGTTAATCGCACGGTGTTGAACAGCATTTCGTTATTTAAAAATTTCTTTTTTACAACCTGTTTATTATTCAGTTTTAATGAATTTTTATTTGCCGCTGTAGAAGATGATCGAAATCTTAATCTACCTCAACAACAGCTTTCCTCGCTTAATAGTAATACAGCGTTGATTTGGTTTAATGAGCAAGGTCCCAAACCTACTGCAACAAAGCTATTTTCTTTAGCCGAGGATATGGGGGTTAGTAATAAAGATTCGACTTTGTTTGCGATGACAGATAACAATTCTTTAAGTGATTTAGATCGCCATTACTCACAGTTTTTAATCAATATGCTGAATCAGACAACAGTCAAAGGTAGTAATAAAAAATTACTCAGCCTTGAACAGTTGCATCTAGCATCAGACCGACAGCAATTACCGCAGTTGCTTGCAAGTATGTTGCCTGAGCATAAGCAGGTGATATTACTCCGTGAAAAAATTAGGCAATATCAACAACTCGAAGCCTATGTTTGGCCATCAATCACTCAAATACATTTTCGATTAGGGCAGCGAAATACAGATATTGCTAAACTGAGATGGATGCTCACACAGTTAGAGGATATTCCACCTAAGGAGCCTAATGGCTATCGTGATGCGATATATGATCCAATAATTTCAAATGGTATTAAACATTTTCAATTAAGGCACGGTCTTGACGCCAGCGGTAAATTAGATAAACAAACATTACAAGCCTTAAATGTACCGCCATCACAGCGTATTACTCAAATGCGACAAGCTCTATTTCGTTGGTTTGAATTACCGGCTAAACTCCCACCCAATTATATATGGGTAAATATTCCATCATATCAGTTACATGTGATGGAACATGAGACAAGCGTCATGAGCATGAGAGTTATAGTGGGCAAACCAGCAACCCCGACACCACCTATGCAGACCCAATTAACCTTGCTTACCGTAAACCCCACATGGACGCCACCTGCTAGTATTGTTTATGGTGAATTATTGCCTAAACAGAGCCTATCACCAGGTTATTTAGCCAGTCATGATTTTGAATTACGTAAGGTATCCTCAAGTGGTTCTGCAGTACTGCCTATAGGAAACATGCCGCGCCAGCAAGTCGCCAGTTTGTTAACTGAATATCGATTGGTACAGCAACCAGGCGCGAATAACTCCCTTGGCAAGTATCGATTTTCAATCCCCAACGATGAAGCAATATACCTGCATGACACGCCTGCAAAATCATTGTTTTCACATTCGCAGCGGGCGTTAAGTCATGGTTGTGTGCGGCTAGAAAATGCCCGTGGTTTAGTTAATTACCTATTGGATCGACATATTAATCAAGCATCCTCTTCTATCGATCGCGCTTTAAAGCGCAAGCATCCAAAGTATTTTTCGTTATCAAAGCCACTACCTGTGTTGATGACTTACCTAACGACTTGGATTGATGCAAAAGGCATTTTACAATTACGCCCAGATATATATCAGCTTAACTCAAATCTACCGTAATACTTGCATAGTTTGAGGCTATGCTTTATTTAACAGATTAATCATAATTGTTTACATGAGCTGCTTTATTAAATAAAGGTAGCGCTTTTAGCTGTTTCTAATAAATATTCATACAGAGGATATTAAAATGGCGAGCTCCTTCATATTGTAATTTATCTAACTTGAAGATAATCATCAAATTTCTATATTTAACCTTCTGCACTTTGCTGATCTAGATCAATAAAGTATCACCTTTATACTTTACTACTATGGAAAGTGGTAAACATAGAAGAATTAGCTATTTTTAAATATATTTGCAATGTCACCTACTAAAAAAGCAATACTTTGCTACCTTTAAATGTAGCGGCAATGTAATAGCGATGTGATTATCTTGTGTTGGTGGTGCATTGTTCAGGTTGCTGGTTAACAGACTGCTTTTAAAATCGAATTTAATTTAGCAGTTGGCAATAAACAATGGCACTGCGATAAGGATCAAGTTAAGGGACGGATACCCATATTCACCATGGTGCCTCATTTGGCTGTTAGGAGAATATTATGAACCTTACAAACATACTGAAAGACTTTATAGAAGACGAAAGCGGTTTGACTGCTGTTGAATATGCTATTGCTGGTGGTTTAGTGGTCGGTGGCATGATTGCAGCGTTTAATCTGTTAGGTGATAACGCGACAACTAAAATTAAGTGTTTAGCGTCAGCAGTGAATGGTGCCAGTGCAGATTGTACTGGTAGTTAGCGACTTCACTTAATTTATAACTATAAATTTGCCCAGATTCGCAGTTTAGCTGGGCAATTATCTTATCAACTTCCCATGAATCAGGTTGACGCCATGAGTGAATACCAACTCTTACTGCAGTTGTGTTTAGCTGGGCTGTTCTTTTTAATTGCCATAGCCTCAGATTTAGCGACCCAACGTATACCCAATCTATTATGTTTAATTGCTATTTTTACTGGTTTTGCCATTAATGGTTATTACGCACAGCTGAATGGTTTGTTGCTTGCAAGCTTTGGTTTTGGCTTGGCATTTTTAATGCTTTTTCCGGTATTTGTGATACGGGTGCTAGGGGCTGGAGATGTAAAACTGATGATGGGTATTGGCGCTTTGATGGGGCCAGAGTTACTGCTTTGGAGTATTTTGTATGGCATCGTCGCAGGCTCTATCACCAGTTTATTACTCGTAGTATGGCGAACAGGGCTGGCTGGATTAGCAAAGACGCTTAAACGTTACTGGGATTGTATTTACTGTAAAACCTATTTTAAACCAGAAATGGGCGAAGCCGCAGGTCAAAAGGTCCCCTATGCGCCAGCATTAGCCATTGGCTGGGCCGTAGCGTGTAGCATAAATTATGACTTACAGAATGTGTATATTCAGCTAAGTCATTATTTAGGAATGGAGGCCTGATATGTTGCAACCTGAATCAAATAACCCAGCGAATTTTAACATACCGTCAGATGATGTCCCCGCAGAAGCTATGCATAGCACAGATGCCAATAAGTTAGCCCCTAAACCTATCACCATCGAAGCGACAGGGCTTTCGGAATCTTTATTACTTGATCTGGTTACCAAGCATATTTTTACTTCAGGTGTACTCACTAAAGAGCAGATGGTGGCCAAAATTGGTATCACTGGCGGTATTTTGCAACAGTTACTGGATAACGCCAAGAAATTGGGTTGGGTTGAAAACCGTCAAACCACCCTTGATGGACAGATGCGTTATGCATTAAGCCATACCGGTGAAATTCATGCGAAATTGGTATTTAGTCGTAGTGGTTATTTAGGTTTAGCGCCTATTCCTCTTAAGCAATATATTCCTATTTGTAAACAACAATCGAGTCGAGCGCGCCCGATAACCTATGAGATGTTAGAGCGAGGGCTTAAAGATCTGGTTTTGCCTGCAGACTTACTCTTTAAGATTGGCCCTGCGATGAACTCGAGTCGGCCTGTATTGATTTATGGTCCACCAGGAACGGGTAAAAGTTACCTATGTCGTCACCTTAATTTAACCTTGGGCGATGATGTATTAATTCCTTATGCTATTGCTATAGGTAATGAAATTATTCAGGTGTACGACCCCGAATTGCATCACCGTAGTGAAGTGGACTTAGAAGATAATCCATTAGATTTGAACAGTGGTCATGATCCAAGATGGATAAAATGCCAGCGTCCCCTTCGAATCACTGGTGGTGAACTCACAGCGGAAATGCTGGAAGTGCAATTTGATACCCATAGCCGCACTTATATGGCACCACTGCAGCTCAAAGCCAACAATGGTATTTTGCTGCTTGATGATTTAGGACGCCAACGTATTAGCGCAAAGCAATTATTTAACCGTTGGATTATTCCGATGGAAGAACACCGAGACTTTTTAAGCCTGCAGTCTGGTGAGCATTTTGAAATCCCGTTTGAATTGATTTTGCTCTTTTCTACTAACCTTGATCCTAAAGAGTTAGTTGATGAAGCATTTTTACGTCGCCTTGGTTATAAAATTCATTTTGACGCTTTAGATAGTGAACTATACCGAAAGATTTGGTTCCGGGTTTGTGATGATTTAGGTCTTGTTTGTAGTGATGCGAATTATGAGTACCTCATCAGGGAGTATCATATTAAATACCATAAACCTCTCATTCCCTGTTACCCACGAGATCTGCTTGGGATCATGTCAGATCAAATTTGTTTTATGAAACTTGAATCAGTAGTAACTCAGTCGCTCATTGACTCAGCTTGGTCAATTTACTTCGTATAATAAACAACAAGATAGCACTTTATAGTTAACATAAGGAGTTCACTATGAATAGCAAAACGATAATGTTCATCGTCTTGTCGCTAGTTTTTGGTGCGATTGCCGTTTTCCTCGCTCAAAACTGGCTCAAGTCTAATACCCCGATGAATCATGCTGGTCAAACTACTACGGTAGTGACTCTATCTAGCTTGGTGCCAATGGGAACCATCATTGATAGGAAACATATGGTGCTAACAACTGTGCCTGAAGATATAGCGCCAAAAGGGTCTGTTACTAAGTTTGAAGACGCTGAAGGAAAGGTAGTTAATCAAAAACTTTACTCTGGTGAAATTCTACGTCATGAAAAACTGACGACTAAAGGTGAGGGAAGTACCTTAGCTAGCCTTATTCAACATAACATGAGAGCCGTTACCATTAGGGTCAATGATGTTGTCGGGGTTGCGGGTTTTTTATTACCCGGTAATCGAGTTGATGTAATTAACCTATATAAAGAAGGTAACTATAAAACCGATATCGTGCTGTCCAATGTCAAGATTTTAGCCATTGATCAGCAAGCCTCAAATGATGAAAACAAGCCAATGTTAGTGCGTGCGGTGACATTGGAGTTAAGCATGGAGCAAGCTGAACTGCTGTTAATTGCTAAAGGACGTGGCTCACTGCAGTTAGCATTAAGAAACCCTAATGATAATGCACAAGTTGAGGTTGCATCGCTAAATCAGGATAGCAAGCTTCAAGAGAAAGTGTTAATGACCAAGGCTATTCAGCTGGAGGAGGTTACGCCGTCCTCCACACCATTAGAGAAAGTTGTATTTGTTCAGTCTAATACTAAAGCCAAGGTGCTAGTACTTAAAGGGATGAATGAACAAGAGATTAAGGTCAATAATTAGTCACTTGAAAACTTAATTTATACAACCTAAAGGTTGAAAAGGAGACGGATATGCTGCATTCATCAGGCAAGCTTTGGCAGCTAGGGTGCCTATTATTAGTAGTCATTTCGATATCGTTGCACCAATCAGCGCTGGCTGGTGGGCCAATTGGTGGTGAAAAAGAACTAAAACTCATTCCCATTTTTAAATCTCGAGTATTGGTATTGCCTAAGTCTGTTCATCGAGTGTCAGTGGGTAATCCTGATATTGCCGACATAAAGCTATTACCTAAAAATGAGCTTTATGTATTGGGTAAAAAACTGGGCAGCACAAATATCATGGTTTGGGACAAAAACGAAGTGCTTACCAGCGTAATGGATATTGAAGTGACTCATGATTTGAATGGCTTAAAATTACGCTTACATGAATTTTTACCAGCAGAAAAATTAGCGGTTCAAACTTCTCAAGGACAGCTATTGCTAAGTGGACAAGCCTCGAATTTACAGAAAATGAATACGGCGGTTGAGTTAGCACAAGCCTATGTCGATTCAGCACCTACAGTAGGGAAACCTAAAAGTACCGTGCTGAATATGATGACGATTGGCGGAGGCCATCAAGTGATGCTTGAGGTGGTTGTAGCTGAAGTTCAACGAGAAGTTGCCCGTCAATTTGATTCTAAATTTTTGATATTCAATCAAGGGGATAAGCTATCAGGTGGTGTTGTTGGCGGCGGCGGTGGTGTTGTTGACACTGGTATTGGCGGTGTACTCAGTAAAGGTTTTTTTGCCCAATACATAAATAATGATTTGCTAATGAATTTTGCTTTAGATGTAGCCAAGCAAAATGGTCTAGCGAAAGTATTAGCCGAACCCAACGTAACCGCAATGAGCGGCCAATCCGCTGAATTTTTATCAGGCGGAGAGTTTCCTATTCCGGTCCCTGATAGCGATGGCAGCACCACAATTCAATATCGTGATTTCGGTGTCGGGGTTAAATTTCTTCCTACGGTGTTAGATTCAGGGCAGATAAATTTAAATTTAAATGTCGTGGTGAGTGAAGTCAGTAATGCTAACGCGGTTTCAATACAGAGCAACAATACTTCGGCAATTATGGTCGTTCCATCGCTGGTTAAACGTAGTACTGCTACCACGGTCGAATTAGCTGATGGACAAACCATTGCCATCAGTGGCCTTATCAGTGACACCTTACGTGAGAATATTGATAAGGTTCCTGGTTTAGGTGATGTTCCTGTTTTAGGTCAGCTTTTTTCTAGTAAAAGTTTCCGAAGTGGCCAAACAGAATTAGTAATTTTAGTGACCCCAAGACTTGTTCGGCCTTTTAACAAAAAGGATATCGCGCTACCAACCGATGGATTTGTTTCTCCATCAGATATGGAGTTTTATTTACTCGGTAAGATTTCAACTAAAGAACAGCCTGATCAGAAAGTTGATACGCCATACGAACCCGTGATGTCTAATGTCAAAATTGAAAATAGTGGTACCCAACAAAAATATGGGCACTCACTTTAGATTGGAGCGTTTAATATGAGTTACTTTAATTTAAGGACAACTTTGATAAATAAGGTTGTATTGCTTTCTATGGTCTTGCTCTTATCTGCTTGTGAGAGTGTCCATAATTTCACTATGAATGACAGTTATCACCAGTTAAAAAATGTGCAGATACTTGATCCTGATGCCTCAGAGAGAAACGACGGTTTGGTATTAAGTCTTGAAGGAAATTACGGTCGTCAGGTGATGCTCAAATACCGTCAAAGTAGCGAAGCCCCCATTAGTGCAAAAGAAATGGGTTCATCATCAATCATCATGGATTAGCCATAAGTATTGGGGGTTGCAATGTATAGCACGACTAATTGTCATTCTAAGGGAATCTTTAGTGGCAAAGGACGTCAATGCGGTGCGATTTTAGTGATGTTTACCATCGGCTTATTTTCATTATTAGCCGTTGCGGCATTAGCACTCGATGGCGGCCATTTGCTACTGAGTAAAGGTCGACTTCAAAATGCAGTCGATGCATCGGCATTACATGCCGCTAAGGTACTTGATGGTGGAGCAACACTTGCTGAGGCCCGTCAAGCTGCTGTAAGCATGTTGTCGCAAAATATGGCATTTAAAGAAAATAATGAGCTTGAAACTAATATCAGTTTCTCGCCAACCAATTACAGCAATAATGCGGTAACGAATAACATAGTCGTCGAGTTTTCTGTATTACCAGATCCTTTTACGCCCGTGTCAATTGAAGGCAGTGAATATGTTCGGGTCAGAGTCGAAGATGTCGGCTTAGATAATTTTTTTGCACAGTTGCTAAGCTTTAATAAACGTGTCAGAGCTTCCGCTGTAGCAGGACGGAGTACCGACATTATTTGTAATAACAGGCTGGTTCCATTGTTGGTGTGCGCGGTTAATGATGATCCAAATTTTACCACTACTAATGCTAATGGTGTAACCGTTCCCGCCCCCTACGGCATTGCAACCAATAGTTTGTATGCCATGAAGTCAGGCGCTGAACAAGCAAATGCCCCTGCTATCGGCCCTGGTAATTTTCAGCTGCTTGCTCTAGATGGCACTGGTGCGGATATATTGCGCTCCTCGCTTGCTGGTGAATATACCCCTAATTCTTGTATTGGAGCGGGCGATATTGTTCCTACCGAGCCGGGCAATAAAGTGGGCCCGGTATCCCAAGGGATTAATACCCGTTTTGGTAAATGGCAAGGAGGAGGGCTGAACTCAATAGATCACCCAAGGGATAGGAACATTTGTCAAGGAGACCGCATTAACCTCGACGGCGATGGCAATATTGACAACCCGACAGCGGCTTATTATAGCCATGCTCAATATCTAGCCGATAACGACACCAATAGTTGTATTGATAGCAATATCGCAGCAAATAATCGACGTGCAATGCCTGTAGTCATAGGTGTTTGCGATGGCTTGACTAATGGACGAAACAATATCGAAGTGAAAACCATAGGTTGTTTTTTCTTGGTTCAGGATGTCGACAAAGGTGGGAAAGAGTCATTTGTGGTTGGTGAGTTTGTGAGTGAGTGTCCCGGCACTGGTAATGCGTCCGTTGATCCTAATTTTGTTAGCAATAATTATACGATTGTGCTGTATAGAGATCCCGATAGCCCTGATTCCTAGGAGATTGGTATGAAGCGTTTATCACAAAAAGGCGTAGCGGCGGTAGAGATGACTATTCTTTTGCCCTTTATGTTGTTACTGATTTTTGCCACCGCAGAATTAGGGCGGTTTTTGTATCAATATAATACCCTGACTAAATTAGTACGTGATGCCGGAGTCTATTTAGCTGCTCATGCAGATACTCGCCAGACCAGCAATTTACCCTTTCCATTTATTGATGCAGAGTGCGGAAATTGTATTGCTGAAACTAAAAACCTATTAATTTATGGCACCACAAATACTGGAACAACGCCGCGTTTGAACGGGTTATCAGGCAACGATATAACCATTACTGAAGCTCCAGCTGGAAGCCGTAGGTTGGTTATTTCGGTGTCTTATAATTGGCAGCCACTGTTCGGCGAAAAGTTGGTTTCACTGGGTATCGGTAATGATGTCGATCTCAGCTTTAATTTGAACACCCACTTTGCGGTGACAGCATTATGAAACGTGTAAAAGGGATCTATTCAGTTGAGTTTGCCATTGTTGCCGGCGTATTTTTTCTATTGCTGTTTAGCGCGATAGAAGTTGGTAGGTTGCTATACACCTATAGTGTTTTACAAGAAGCATCGAGGCGAGCTGCAAGGTTGGCTATCGTTTGTCAGCCAATCACTAATATCGATAATTTAGCATTATTTAACGGCGCCAAGTTAGTGCCTGATTTATCAGCGGCTAACCTTGATATTAGCTATTTATCGCGTACTGGCATCCCTGTTACTGGCGCTGATATTGAACTGGTAAAGGCTGAGATAAAAGATTATCAATTTAATTTTTGGGTACCTGGGTTATCTATCAACTTAAATTCACCAGTATTTACCACCATCCTTCCACGGGAAAGTCTTGGTGTATTTCCTGGAGGAACGACGGTATGTCAATAAATAACTTTATTAATAAAATTAACGACTATAGTAAATATATGACTGACAGAAGTAAGTCAAAGGTTGATTAAATGGAAAAACCACTAGAATTGTTTTCAACAACATCAAGTGCTCCTTCAAAAGCAGGTGACTTAATGGATTTTTATATGTCCTCGCCACTTAATGTGCTGTTAATTAACGCACAAAAGGCGTTTTTACCTCAGATAGAGGCTAATTTGACACAATGTGTCAATTTAAACTGGGAAAAAACGTCAGATTTAAGCGGCAGTAAAAATGTCGATGTCACTGGTAAGCCATTTAATTTGATATTACTTGTTATACCTAACGACGAAGAGTTAGCAACACAAGTGTTAGCTTGTGCCTCCAGTTATCAAACCGATGTCATTATATTGGGACAGGACACACCTCAAAATGTGCTTCGTCATGCATTTCAATTTGGTGTAAGCGATTTTATTCCTCTTGATGCTCCAGATGTAGAATTACTCAATGCACTGAAGCAAATAGCTGTAAAGCAAAGTGATCAAGCAGAGCTAGCACCCGTTCTAGCTGTGATAAATGGTAAAGGGGGCTCAGGAGCGAGCTTTATATCCTCATGCTTAGCGGCCATTTCAGCAGAACTTGGTAATGTTGATGTGGCGCTTCTTGATACAGATCTGCATCACGGGGCCTTAGCCCACATTCTTGGGGTGGAACCCAATTATTATCTTTCGGATGCATTACAAGCGTTAGATGATCTTGATGAGGTTGCATTAAAAAGCGCAATGACATCCATCGGGCCGTTACATTTATTAGCAGCTGCGCCGTTTTCATTATTAAATTTAAATAACGATATCAAATTAGAGAACATGTATGACCTGTTAACCAAATGCAGGCAGCATCATCAACAAGTCATTTTAGATTACTCTCGTGGACCAGAATATTGGAATATTGAATTACTCCGCAATGCAGAGATTTTGGTTGTTGCCCAGCAAAACCTGATTATTATCAGAGAAGTCAATGCGTTAATACAGCAACTGGTTAATCTTATCGGCATTGAAAGAAGCCGAATTCATATCCTCGTTAATCGTTATGATAAATCCAATACTCAAATAAAGTTAAATGATATAAAAAAAGCGCTTGGCATTGATTCGATTTACGTAGTTGCAAATGACTATAAGTTAGCAAGTGAATGTGTGGATATTGGTAAACCGATTACAACAATTGCTAAAAAACAACGAATGTATTTAGATTTGCAAAAATTAACCCAAGAGTTAATTCCTTCTAACAGTAATCTACAAAAAAAATCATCGAGTTTGTGGGATCGTTTAATGGGAAATTAAAGTATGGATAATCAAACGAGTCTAACTAGCACTGACGTGTATCAGCCACTAACGATTGAAGAGCAGCAACTTAAGATTAAGTTATATGACAGATTATTGAGCGTAATGGACCTGTCTTTAATCGAAACGGTTTCTTCAGATCAAGCACGTGTTCAAATTAGTGAAATATGCGAAAGGCTTATTAATGATTTGCATGTACCAATCAATCTGACGTCTAGAAAGAAATTAATAAAATTAATTATTGATGAAGTCTTGGGGTTAGGCCCGTTAGAAACATTATTAGCCGATCCAACTATCTCAGATATCTTGGTTAACTCCTTTGACAGAGTCTATGTAGAACGACTAGGTAAGTTAGAAAAAGTGAATATCAAGTTTCATAGCGATGCTCACCTGCTCAATATCATCGATCGTATTGTATCTAGCGTCGGTAGACGTATCGATGAATCATCCCCTATGGTTGATGCTCGACTCGCTGATGGCTCAAGGGTTAATGCTATTATCCCACCTCTAGCGTTAGATGGCCCATCTCTGTCTATACGTCGATTTGCAGTGGATAAATTAACCGCACCTGAATTAATTAAGTTTGGTTCAATCACTGCCGATATGGTGGAGTTATTACAAGGTGCAGTTAAAGGTAAATTAAATGTACTGGTGTCTGGCGGTACTGGTAGTGGTAAAACCACGCTACTGAATATGCTTTCGGGCTATATTCCAGCTAATGAACGCATTGTCACCATTGAAGATTCAGCAGAACTTCAACTCCAGCAAGAGCATACTGTCCGTTTAGAAACTCGACCACAAAATATCGAAGGTCGTGGCGAAATCACCCAACGTGACTTGGTAAAAAATTGCCTTCGAATGCGCCCTGACAGAATTGTCATTGGTGAGGTGCGTGGTGGAGAAGCATTGGATATGCTGACCGCAATGAATACCGGTCACGAAGGTTCACTAACAACATTGCATGCCAACAGCCCACGAGATGCCCTCGGCAGGTTGGAGTATATGGTTTGTATGGCCGGATTTGATATGCCTGTGAGTAATATCAGGACACAAATAGCATCGGCAATTGACTTGGTTGTACAGCTTGAAAGGCAAGAAGATGGCCGCAGAAGGGTGATAAGTATCCAAGAAATCAATGGTATGGAAGGCGACATCATAACCATGTCAGAGATATTTCGCTTTTCACGTGAAGGCGTTGATGAACAAGGTCAAATTATTGGTCATTTTAATGCCACAGGTGTAGTGCCCAACTTCCATTCTAAATTAAAGCAGCATGGTATTGATCTGCCATTTAAGCTATTTAATTGCGGTGACCCATTCGCTAATTTTTAGGAGTCTTTTATGCCTTCCAATGAAATTATTTTCCTAGTTTTAATTTTTATTGCCGTAATTTTCCTTTCTCAGGCGTTATTTTTACCTGTCTATAGTCCGCAGCGTGCTAATACAGCCCAAGTACGTAAGCGATTACAGCAACTATCCCAAGAGTCTGGTGATGGTGTACTTGAGACTTCTTTACTGAGAAAAAACCGATTAAGCAAAGTTGGTAAGATTGGTCGAGCTTTAGAAAGCATCGGTTTTATTGAAGACTTAAGTTACCGTCTCGAGTTGGCTGATTATCGATTTTTAGGGCATCAATTTTTATTTTTAGCTTTATTTGTTGCCACATTAGTGGGGATAGTAAGTTGGTGGTATTTTCGTGTACCACTGATGGTATTTTTTGCAATGTTTATCGTGTTCTTGTTGTTTTATTTTAAATTAAATCGTGATATTGCAAAAAGAATGGATGCGATAGAGGCAAGTTTTCCTGATGCGCTTGATGTATTAAGGCGCGCTTTACAAGCGGGTTACTCGTTTTCTGATGCCATAAAACTGGTTACAGAGGAAATGGAAGGTCCATTAGCCAAAGAGTTTAGCTTGATGTTTGCCAACATCAATTACAGTAAAGATACCAAAAGGGCTATTCTTGGATTTATTGAGCGGGTACCAAGTGTGTCCGCGATGGCATTTTCAAGTGCGGTGATGGTGCAGAAAGAAACCGGCGGTAATCTAGCTGAAAACATTGATAACTTGGCACAGGTTATTCGTAAACGTTTTATGTTCAGGCGTCGAGTAAGAACGTTGTCGGCTGAGGGACGTTTATCTGCGTGGATTTTAATCTTATTACCATTTGTATTGTTCGCTGTTATCTATTTACAAACACCTGACTATGTGGGAGAGCTGACTGGCACCGAAGATGGCAAGACATTGTTAATGTGGGGCGCAATTGGGATGACGTTAGGTGGCCTTTGGATCAGTAAATTGATTAGGATTGATATGTGATATGGACTATTTACTTGGACTCATTAATCAGACATTCGACAATCCCCAACATGTTGAGTGGGCGATATACATTGTTGCTGCGATAGTCGGTATTACATTTGCTCTATCAATTTCGTTGTTAGTAAGCGGGGTATACTCGCCTGTGCGTAAACGCTTACAACAAATTTCTGGCGCTAATACTCAAAGCTCGGCTGTTGAAAATAACGAGGTAAATAAAACCCTGGAGCATGGAATTGGCCAATTAGGCAAAGTGCCATTTTTGAATTTATCAAATAATGAAACAAGGCGGTTGTTAATTCATGCGGGGCTACATTCCGATAGCGCATTGGCCATCTTTAGCGCGATACGTTTACTACTGTTGCTAATAGGTGCAGTACTTTCTATCGTGGTTTTAAAAATATTTCCGGATTTATCGACATTGATCAGTATTTATCTAGTGTGTTTGATTATGGGGGGATTTTTTTTGGCGCCTTCTTTAGTTTTAACCTACTTAGCGAATAAAAGAATGCGATCTTTACGTGTCGGCTTTCCTGATGCACTTGATTTGCTGGTGGTGTGTTGTGAAGCGGGTTTAGGGCTATTAGCAGCATTGCAACGTGTAGCTCGCGAACTTTCATTAAGCCACCCTAATTTATCCAGCGAATTAGAGTTAGTGTGTAATAAAGTTAGAGCAGGTCTCACTATTAGGGTGGCTTTAAGTGAATTTACCGAGCGAACGGGCTTAGAAGACATTAAAGGGCTTAACTCTGCAATATCCCAAAGTATGCGTTTAGGAACAGGGATTGCAGCGACATTAAGGGTTTTTTCAGAAGAATATCGAGACAAAAGACTACAACAGGCAGAAGAACAAGCTGCAAAGATGGCGGTAAAAATGATTTTCCCAATGATGTTTTGTATCTGGCCGTCCTTTTTTATTGTCGCAGTAGGTCCTGCTGTACTTAAAGTAATGAAAGTATGGGGGCAAGCCTTTTAATATGAATATTCTATATATTAATTTTATTGGATTCAGCAAGAGGCGAGGTATATGTCAATGATGAAACGTGACCTAAAAATGCTTTTCACGCTGGCAATACTTAGTTTTAGTCTTTGTGGTTGTGCATCAGTTGATGAGGATCTTGAACTGACAAAAACACCGCAGCGTCAAGATTTGTATCAAGGGAAATCTCAGATTGCAGTCGGGGGATCACCTCAATCAGAAATTGAGGCTCTTAATCAAGCTCAAGATGCAGAACGCTCCGGCGATTTAGATAAAGCATTATACGCCTATATACAAGCATTAGACTTCAATCAGCAAAACGCTGACACATTTTATCAAATTGCTCGAATACACGTTGCTAAAGGCAATAAAGACATAGCGTTAAAAGCCTATAACGAAGCGCTGACAATAAACCCTGATCATAGGTTAGCAAATGCAGAGTTAGGAATTCTTGAAATAGATAGACGGCAATATGTATTGGCAAGAAAGCATCTTGAGAAAACCATCTTTCTTGATCAACAGCGATTATCGGCAATTAAGAGTAAGGCTGCTGGAGCAGATTATACTTCTTTAGATGAGCTATCACCTTTAAGAGTATATAACGCACTGGCTATTTTGGAAGATCTGGAAAACAACAATGAAGCAGCAAGAACATATTTTAGACTCATACTAGCATTCCAACCTCAATCAGCAATTATCGCTACCAATTTAGGTTATTCATTTTATCTTGTGGGAGACTTTGATAATGCAGAGTCATATCTCAAGCAAGCACTAAGAGCTGATCCGAGTTTTACCCGAGCATGGTCGAATTTAGGTTTGGTTTATATCCGCCAAGGAAATTATAGAAGGGCACTGGCAAGTTTTGAACAAACCATGACAACAGCGGATGCATTAAATGATCTTGGCTACTTTTTGATGTTAGAAGGCAAGTACGAACAAGCGATAAGTTTATTTAAGCAAGCAATAGATACTTCACCGACCTATTTTGAACGAGCTCATAAAAATTTGAAAATTGCTTTAGCATCTAAGATTAATTAAAGCTGTGGCTAGATAGATATAAAGTGACTGAATTGAAACTTTACTGATAATGAGGTGGAGCTAGTAACTATTAACCTGCATCAAGTTGAAATGTCATTGAGATGACATACTCATCTTCAAGTTTTAGCCGTAAGCGCTAAAATAATGGATTAACCCTGCATCAAGTTGAATTGATATTGGGATTACACATTCATCGTCGAGCTCTAGCCGTAAGCGCTAAAGTAATGGTTTAACCCTGCATCAAGTTGAAATGTCATTGAGATGACATACTCATCTTCAAGTTTTAGCCGTAAGCGCTAAAATAATGGATT